>CP144853.1:0-154165 GCA_036689545.1 Candidatus Stammera capleta
AATTAATGTTACTTGAAAAAAAAATTTTTTTTTTAATAGATACTTATATTTATATATATAAATCCTATTATTTAGCTAATAAAGATAATTATTTTAATAAATCTTCTTTTAGGAAATCTTTTTATATTTTTTTTAGTATAATTAAATCTAGAATAAATTTATTAAAACCAAAGTATATTTTTTTTATTTTTGATAGTAAAAATACAAATAAAAAAAAAATTTATAAATATTATAAATATAATAGAAAAAATTCTTCCAAAGGATTAATTATATATATAAAAAATATAATTATTTTCATAAAAAAACTAGGATTTAAAATTTTTTTAAAAAATGGTTTTGAAGCTGATGAATTAATAGCTAGAATAATTTATTTTATTGAAAAAAAAATAAAACATAATTTATGTATATATATATTATCTAATGACAAAGATTATTTACAATTAGTTAATAACAATACTTACTTATTAATAGATAAAAATAATATATTTGGACCTAAAGAAGTAAATAGTAAATTTGGTGTTTTTCCTTATTTAATTGTTGATTATTTAGCATTAATAGGAGATAAAATAGATAATATACCAGGTATTAAAGGTATAGGTATTAAAACGGCTTCATTAATATTAAATAATATTGGCGGAATTAAATGTATCTATAAAAATTTAAATAACATAAAAAATTTAAAAATTTATAACGTTAATAAAATAATAAAAAATCTAAAAAAAAAATCTAAATATATCAAAATTTGATATAAATTAATTTTTTTACCTAAAGAAAATTTAATAACTTTTAAATTTATTAATTTTTTATTTACAAATTCTTTAGATAATTTAAATTATAAAATTAATAATTTTGTTTTTTTTAATTTATAATTTAACTAACATATAATTAGTTAACTATCTAATTTAATTTTATTAAATTAGATAGTTTTACTTTTAATTTTAAATTTTTAATAGATCTAATATATTTCTTTCATTAGTTTGAACTAATATTCTAATGTTGTTATTTTTATATGTTGATACACAATTTATGTAATAAAAATTTTTATCTATATCTTTAAATCTAGCACAATATCTTTTTATTTTTTTAGTTATATCTATATCTTTTATATATATTGCAAATGGATTCACTCCATACATAATTAGTGCATTAGTTATATTATTACTTCTTACGTTATTTAAATATATATCTTTTTTATAATTATGTAATTTTTTATTTATATAATTATCTATCTCTATATAATTAATTTCTAAATCTTTATATTTTAGAGCAGTAATAAATTCTCTTATTAAATTTTTAGTTTTATCATCTATATTAGGAGAATCTTTATTATAATTTATATTAATTATATAATTAAGAGGTTTTCTGTTATTTCTTACATAATTATCAAAATAGATTTTATTAATTTGTAGTTCTCTATTTAAAAAATTCATATTTATATTTTTGTTAGGATATATAACATATATTAAACTAAAATTAACAGTACTACTGTATGGTTCATTAGATAAATCTCCTACAGGTTTTTGGTAAAATCTATTAATTATTTGGTAATCACCTCTAGCAGATAAATTATCACTTAACTGTAATTCTATTCCTCCTGATGCTAATGGTGATAAACCTAATGTTATCGTTTCATCTCTTTGATTACTCATTAACCTATGCATTTTAAAGTCTGATAATGCTAACATAGCACCTAATTTACCATATACTTTTATTCTTTCAAAAACAGGAAAATTTAATTTAATTATAAAATCTGAACCATATGATATATAATGTCCATGAGCTACTTGGTCGTATACATCTTTTTTTCCTAAAAAGGTATATCCAATTTCAAAAGCGAAATACTCGTTTGGTAAAAAACCTACAAATATGCCTTTAGGAATTTTATTTATATCTACAAAATTTTCTATAATTCTGTATTCATCACTAAAATTTTCACTTTCAAATGCTAAAGATCATCCTATTTTTAAACCAAAATACATTTTTTCTCTATATACTTGACTTTGAGCATATAAATTTAAATTTATTAAAAGACTTAATATTAAAATAAATATTTTTTTTTTCATTTATAATTCTCATGTAAAAAGTAAGATAAATTTTTTATTTAATTGTATTAATTATTTTTTTTTAAAAAAAAAATATTTTTAAATTTATTAAATAAAATTTAATAAAACATAATTTTTATTATGTTAAAATATATTTTATTTTACGTAAAGTTAAATTTTGTTTTAAATATTTTATATTTTTAAGTTTATTAATATCTTATAAAAAAAAATATTTTAAAGGTGATTAATGATAGAAAAAATTGTAAAAATAAATTTGTCTAACGGTTTACATATTAGACCAGCAACAAAATTTGTAAAAGAAGCAAAAAAATTTTCTTCTGAAATTAAGATAAAATTATTTAATAAAATTGTAGATGCTAAAAGTTTATTAAATTTACAAACTTTAGGTATTACTAATAAATCTTTAATTACAATTATAGCTAATGGAATAGATGAAAAAAAAGCTATAAAAACTTTAGTAAATTTAATTAATTCATTAGAAAATTAAGTATTAATTAATAAATAAAAATTTAATAGTATATATTTTATGATTATAGATGGTCTTACAGTATCATTAGGATACGCTTTTGGAAAAGTTTATGTATTAAAGGAAAAAAAAATTAATATTAACTATAATCGTATAAGTAATAATAAAATTAATCTTGAAATAAATTGTTTTTTAGATGCTTTTAACAAAACATTAAAACAATTAAAAAATATTAAATCAAATATTTTAAATGACGATAAAAATAAAAAATTACTTATTGATAGTTATATCACTTTATTAGATGATGAATCATTAAAAAATGATATTATTAGTTTAATAAAAAAAAAAAAAATTTTATCTGAAGCAGCAATTGATTTTTATTTTAAAAAACAAATAAAATCTATAGAAAAAATACAAGATAGTTATTTAAAAGAACGTGCTTTAGATATATTAGATATTAGTAAAAGATTAATTTATAATGTCAAAAATATTAAATTAATTGATTTTAATTTTTACGAAATTAATGGTTCTATTATTATAGTTGCAAGAGATTTATCTCCTTCACAAATTATTCAATTTAATTTAAATAAAGTTGTTGGTTTTGTTATTGAATTAGGAAGTATTACTTCTCATACAACTATAATAGCTAAATCTTTAGGATTACCTGGTATTATTAATGTTAAAAATATTTTAAAATTTGTTAAAGATAATGACTATTTAATTATTGATGGTAATCTTAATAAAGTTTTTATTAATCCTAATTATAGTTATATAAAAAAATTAAAAATAAAAAATAAAGAATTTTTATCTGAAAAAAAAGAATTATTAAAATTTAAAAAATTACCTGCTATTACTTTAGATGGTGTTGAATTAAAATTATTTGCGAATATAAATAGTATTAAAGATGTTGATAATATATCTAAAGATAATATTAAAGGAATAGGTTTATATCGTACAGAATTTTTATTTATGGATAGAGATTCTTTTCCTACTGAAGAAGAACAATTTATTTGTTATAAAAATATAGTATTATTGATGAAAAAATTACCTGTGACAATTAGAATTGTAGATTTAGGTGGAGATAAATTTTTATCTTATATGAAATTTCCTAAGGAAAATATGTCTTTTTTAGGTTGAAGAGCTATACGAATTTTAAAAGATAGAAAAGATATTTTATATCCTCAATTAAGAGCTATATTAAGAGCATCTTATTATGGAAATATAAAAATTATGTTTCCTATGGTTATTTCATTAGAAGAAGTTTTGTTTTTTAAAAATGAAATTGAAAAAGTTAAATTAGAATTAATGCAAGAAAATAAAAATTTTAATTCTAATGTTAAAGTTGGTATTATGATGGAAACTCCATCTGCTGCTATAATAGCAGATATTTTAGCTAAAGAAGTAGATTTTTTTAGTATAGGAACGAATGATTTAACACAATATACTTTAGCAGTAGATAGAAATAATTCTTTTGTTTCTTATTTATATAATCCATTGTCTATATCTGTTATTAGATTAATAAAATTTATAATAGATTCAGCTCATAAAGAAAATAAATGTGTAAGTATGTGTGGTGAATTAGCTTCAAATATTAAAGCTATAATTCTGTTGTTAGGTTTAGGTATAGACGAATTGAGTATGGATTGTATTTCTATACCTAGAGTTAAAAAAATTATTAGAAATTGTTCTAAATTATATGCAAAAAATATTGCAGAAAAAATTTTATCAAGTGTATCTAATAGAGATATATTAGATATATTAAATAATATTAATGTTTAAAAGTAATTAGATTATCAATTAAATTATTTTTGCCTAGAGGCGGAATTGAACCGCCGACACGAGGATTTTCAGTCCTCTGCTCTACCAACTGAGCTATCTAGGCTTTTAAAAAAAAATATTAAATACATGAATTCATCCATTCAAGATATTTTTTATTAGATTTTTTAATCTTTAAAATAAGTATTTCTGGTATTTCGTATGGATGATATTTACTTATAGTATCTATAATTTTTTTTTTAAAAAAATAAAATGTTTTTATAAATATTTTGATTTCTTTAGATTTTTTTATTTTTTTTTTCCAAAAATAAATTGATTTAATATTTTTTATAATATTAAAACAAAACGCTATTTTTTTTTTTAAAATTTTTTCTATTAATATATTTAATGTTTTAGTATCAGGTACTGTACATAATACTAATATCATTTTTTTTTTATATATATTTTTATTCATTAAATATTTTTTTTTTTTAAAGATATTTCTTTAATAAATTATATTTCTTAATTTAAATAATGTCAATTTACTATTTTTATAATAAAAAAAAAAAAGTTAACCCTTGAAACGATTTTAATTACCCTTACTGAATTTATAATGTTGTTTAAAATTTAATTAAGTTTTAATAGTTTATTTATTTGTTATAATATTATTTTATGGAGAATTATTAATGAAGATTCGTCCGTTACATGATCGTATTATTGTTAAACGTAAAGAATTAGAATCTAAATCAGCTGGAGGTATAGTATTAACAGGATCTGCTATAGGTAAATCTACTCGTGGTGTAGTTTTAGCAGTTGGTAAAGGTCGTATTTTAGATAATGGAAATGTTAAACCATTAGATATTAAAGTTGGTGATGTTGTTATTTTTAATGATGGTTATGGTGTTAAAGTAGAAAAGTTAGATGATAAAGAAGTTTTAATTATGTCAGAAAGTGATGTATTAGCTATTGTTGAATAGATTTTTTAAAATAATTAAATTAGAAGGAAATTATAATGACAGCTAAAGACGTAAAATTCGGTAATGATGCAAGATCAAAAATTTTGCGTGGTGTAAATATTTTAGCAGATGCAGTACGAGTTACTTTAGGACCAAAAGGACGTAATGTTGTATTAGATAAGTCTTTTGGTGCTCCTTCAATAACTAAAGATGGTGTTGCTGTAGCTCGTGAAATAGAATTAGAAGATAAATTTGAGAATATGGGAGCTCAAATGGTTAAAGAAGTAGCTTCTAAAGCTAATGATGTTGCAGGTGATGGTACAACTACGGCAACAGTATTAGCTCAATCTATAGTTAATGAAGGATTAAAAGCTGTAGCTGCTGGTATGAATCCCATGGATTTAAAAAGAGGTATAGATAAAGCAGTACATTCTGCTGTAATAGAATTAAAAAAAATATCTGTTCCTTGTTCTGATGCAAAATCTATTGCTCAAGTAGGTACAATATCAGCTAATGCTGATGAAACAGTAGGTAGTTTAATAGCTCAAGCTATGGAAAAAGTAGGTAAAGAAGGAGTTATAACTGTTGAAGAAGGTACTGGTTTGCAAGATGAGTTAGATGTAGTAGAAGGTATGCAATTTGATAGAGGTTATTTATCTCCTTATTTTATTAATAAAACTGATTCTGGTATAGTAGAATTAGAAAATCCATATTTATTATTAATAGATAAAAAAATATCTAATATTAGAGAAATGTTACCGATATTAGAATCAGTTGCTAAGTCTAGTAAACCTTTATTAGTAATTGCTGAAGATGTAGAAGGTGAAGCACTAGCAACTTTAGTAGTAAATACAATGAGAGGTATTGTTAAGGTAGCTGCTGTAAAAGCTCCTGGTTTTGGTGATCGTCGTAAAGAAATGTTACAAGATATTGCAATATTAACAAATGGTGTAGTTATTTCTGAAGAAATTGGTATGGAATTAGAAAAAATTTCTTTAGATGATTTAGGTGGAGCAAAAAAAGTAGTTATTAATAAAGATAATACAACTATAATAGATGGTTGTGGTAGTCAAAAAGAAATTTCTTCTAGAATTACTCAAATTCGTCAACAGATTGATGAAGCTACTTCAGATTATGATAAAGAGAAGTTACAAGAAAGAGTAGCTAAATTAGCTGGTGGTGTTGCAGTATTAAAAGTTGGTGCTGCTACAGAAGTAGAAATGAAAGAGAAAAAATCTAGAGTAGAAGATGCTCTACACGCTACAAGAGCTGCTGTTGAAGAAGGTGTAGTTGCAGGTGGTGGAGTAGCATTAGTAAGAGTAGCTGAAAAATTAGCTAATTTAACAGCTCAAAATGAAGATCAAAATGTAGGTATAAGAGTAGCATTAAAGGCTATGGAATCTCCTTTACGTCAAATTGTTTCTAATACTGGTGATGAAGCTTCTGTAGTTGCTAATAATGTTAAAGCTGGTAGTGGTAATTATGGTTATAATGCAGCAAGTGAAAAATATGGTGATATGATCAATATGGGAATATTAGATCCTACAAAAGTTACACGTTCAGCTTTACAATATGCAGCTTCTGTAGCTGGATTAATGGTTACTACAGAGTGTATGATAACTGATTTACCTAAAGAAGATAAATCTGATGTTTCTTCTACTCCTTCTGGAGGAATGAATGGAGGAGGTATGGGTGGTATGGGAGGTATGATGTAGTTTTTTTTATTATGATTACTTTAGTTTTATTAAAGTCTCCTTTAATAGGAGACTTTATTATTTTTAAATGTATTAATATTTTAGAATATATTTTTATTTATTTAAAGGTATTAAATGTCTATTAATATGATTAGTAAAAAACAAATAATTAATAATTATGGTAATAAAATAAATACTGGAAGTACAAAAATACAAATAATTTTGTTAACTTATCGTATTAATAAATTGCAAAAACATTTTTCTTTATATAAGAAAGATAATCATAGTAAAAAAGGATTTTTAAATTTAGTTTTTAAACGTCGTAAATTATTAACTTATTTAAAAGTGAATAATTTAAATGAGTTTAATTATCTTTTAGATAAATTAAATTTAAGATATTAATTTTATTTTAATTAGTGAATTTATTTTAATTTAAGGAAAATATTTTGTTGCAGTCTATTGTTTATGAATTTAGTTATGGAAAAAATAAAATAAAATTAGAAACGGGATTATTAGCTCGTCAAGCTACTTCTTCTGTTATGGCAAGTATGGGAGATACTATAGTTTTAGTTACTATAGTATGTGCTGAAGAAGTAAAGTTAGATCAAAAATTTTTTCCTTTAAGTGTTTTTTATCAAGAGAAATTTTATTCTATAGGTAGAATACCTGGTGGTTTTTATAAAAGAGAGGGTAGATCTAGTGATATTGAAATTATAATATCAAGATTAATAGATAGATCTATACGTCCCTTATTTAGAGATAATTTTTTATATGAAATACAAATAGTTGTTAATGTTATTTCTGTTGATCCTTTAGTTAATACTGATATTATTTCTATAATAGGTGTTTCTGCTGCATTAAGTATATCTGGAATTCCTTTTAATGGACCATTAGGTGTAGCTAGGATTGGTTATATTAATGGTAATTATATTTTAAATCCAATTTTATTAAAAGGTTATTTAAATAATTTAGATTTAGTTATTTCTGGTACTATTGAAGGAATATCTATGATTGATTCTTCATCAAAAAATTTAAGTGAAGAAATAATATTAGGAGCAATAAATTTTGGTTATAGTAATTTGCAAAAAGTTATTAAAAATATAGAAATTTTTTCTGAAAAATATTTTAGTACTTTATCTTTAAAAAATAATTTTTTAAAATTAGATAAATTATTTTTATCTGAAAAAATAAGTAGATATATAGATATCTTTTGTAAAGAAAAATTAAATAATGCTTATTTTATTATAGATAAAAAAAAAAGATTTAAAGAGATAGATAATATAAAAAAACAATTGTTTTTTAATTTAAATATTGAAAAAGAGGTTTTTTATGAAGCTTTAGTTTTAAATAAAATATTAAATATTGAAAAAGATATTTTAATTAATAGGTTATTAAATTTTAATATTCGTATAGATGGTCGTAATGTAAATGATATACGTAATTTAGATATTAAAACTAATTTTTTACCTAAAAGAGTTCATGGATCTGCTTTATTTACTAGAGGAGATACTCAAGCTTTAGTAACTATTACTTTAGGAACTTATAAGGATTCTCAAAGTTTTGATGATGTTAATTTTGGTGAACGTTTAGATAAATTTATATTTCATTATAATTTTCCTCCTTATTCAGTAGGTGAAATTGGTAATATAAATATTCCTAAAAGAAGAGAAATAGGTCATGGTTATTTAATTAAAAAAGGTATTTTACCTGTTATGCCTAATGCTGATGAATTTCCTTATACAATACGTATTGTATCTGAAATATTAGAATCTAATGGTTCTTCTTCTATGGCTTCTGTTTGTGGTGCTTCATTAGCTTTAATGGATGCTGGAGTACCTATAAAACATGCAGTTGCTGGTATTGCTATGGGTTTAATACAAACTGATGAAAAAAATTTTATTTTATCTGACATTATTAGTGATGAAGATAAATTAGGGGATATGGATTTTAAAATAGTAGGTACTTTATGTGGTATAACTGCTTTACAAATGGATATGAAAATTATAGGTATTGATTTTGACATTATAAAAAAATCTCTTTTTAAAGCAAAAGAAGCTCGTTTATCTCTTTTATCTCAAATGAATTTATGTATATCTTTACCTAATCGTAAGTTATCATTATTCGCTCCTAGAATATATAAAATTAAAGTTGATATTGATCAAATTAAAAATATTATTGGTAAAGGAGGTTCAGTAATTAAATCTCTTACAGATAATTATCGTTGTTTAATAGAAATTGGTAATGATGGTATTATTAAGATAATTTCTTATAATAAAATTGATGCAAAAAATGTTATAAATATTATTAAAAAAATAACAACTCAAGTAAAATTAGGAGTAATTTATCAAGCAAAAATTATTAAAATAGTTGATTTTGGGATTTTTGTTTCTTTTTTAAATAATAAAGAAGGTTTAATACATATATCTCAAATTTCTTCTAATAAAATTATTAATATTTTTAAATATTTTAAAATAGGTCAATATATATCTGTAAAGGTTTTAGAAATTAATAAAAGTGGTAAATTTAAATTATCTGTTAAAGATATTTATCAAAAAAAAAAATAAATTTTATAATTAACATATATAATAAGGATATATTAAATATATGATTAATTCTTACAATAATAAATCATATAGTTTTAGTCAGTTTGGATTTAAAAATGAAATTTTATGTGTAGTAAAAGAATTAGGTTATTCTATACCTACAGATATACAAATATCTTGTATACCTAAATTTATGAAAGGTTATGATATTATAGGTATAGCTAAAACTGGAAGTGGTAAAACAGCTTCTTTTGTTTTACCAATATTAAATAATTTAATAAATAATAATGTTTTACAAGTTTTAGTTTTAGCTCCTACAAGAGAATTAGCAATACAAATATGTGATTGTTTTAAACTTTTTTCTAAATATATTAATAATATTAAAACATTAGCTTTATATGGTGGTCAAAAATATAGTATACAAATTTCTTTATTAAAAAAAGGTTCTCAAATAATTGTAGCTACTCCAGGAAGATTATTAGATTATATAAAAAATAAGATAATAAATTTATCGTTCTTAAAAGTATTAGTAATAGATGAAGCTGATGAAATGTTACGTATGGGTTTTATTTATGATGTAGAAAAAATTATATCTAATTTAAATAAAAATAGACAAACAGCTTTATTTTCTGCTACTATGCCTCCTTCTATAAAAAAAATAGTTTTAAAATTTATGAAAAATCCTAAAGAGATTAGTGTATTAGGTAATAATAATATTGTTCCATTAAATATAAAACAATATTATTGTTGTGTATTTAATAAATATAAATTAAATACTTTAATAAAATTTTTAGAAATAGAAGAATATAATTCGGTTATTATTTTTGTACGTACTAAAAGTACTACTACGTTTTTATCATCTTATCTTGAAAAAAGAGGATATGTTTCTTCTCCTTTAAATGGAGATATGAATCAATTTTTAAGAGAAAAAATTATTAAAAATTTACGTAATGGTAAATTAACTATATTAGTTGCTACAGATATTGCTGCTCGTGGATTAGATATTAATAATATTAGTTTAATAATAAATTATGATATTCCTTTGGATTTTGAATCTTATATACACCGTATAGGTAGAACGGGACGTGCAGGTAATATTGGTAAAGCTATTTTATTATTAGAAAGGAGAAATAGGAAATATTTTTTTTCTTTAAAGAAATTTATAAATTCTCAAATAAATGAAATAAAAGTTCCTAATGATAAAATTTTATTAGAAAAACGTTTATTTAAATTAAGTAATTTAATTAAGTTAAATATTGTTAATAATAAAAATAATATTTTTAATTTTTTAAATAAAATATTAAAAATAATTCAAGATAAATACTATATTAGTCAAGAAAATCTTTTATTATCTTTACTTAAGATAGTATATGAGAAATATTTTTCTTATTTTACATATGAAAATATTAGTTCGTTAGAAGAGGAAAAGGACAAAAAATTTTTTCAGGAAAAAAAAGTAATTTATTTTAAAATAATTGGTAAATTACATTTATCGAATTTAAATAATTTTAAAAATTTTGTTTTTAATTATCTAAAAGTTGATAGAAATAAAATTATTTGACTTAAAACAAATATTAATTTTAGTTATATAAAAGTTTTTTTTCAAAAAAAAAAAAAACTTGAAGATATCAAATTTAAATTTTATTTTTTAAATAAAAAATTTATTCTTAAAAGAATTTATTCTTATAAAAATAAGAAAGATAGGTGATAATGGATTTGAACCATTGACCTTCTCCTTGTAAAAGAGATGCTCTACCTACTGAGCTAATCACCTTTATATTTCTAAAATTGGAGTTGGCGGGATTTGAACCCGCGTCCAAAATGAATTCATTTTTTGATACTACATGTTTTTTTATTTTTTTGTTTAGATTAACTACTAAAAATAAAAAAGTATTAGTTAATTTAGTCTATTAATTAAAATTTACAATCATAGACACATGTAAATTTTCTCTTTTTATATAACATTTTTATATTTTGTAAAGAGACTAAAATAAATATAAAAACGGCTAAAGCAATTTATGCTGCTAAAGCGTATTTATAGTTTTTTGCAACTAAAGTTTACGATTTTTTAACAAGGCCTATCGTAATCCTTGACATGCACATTAAATGTTATTATTTTGTCAAATCCATAAACAACCCCATAAATTTATATATATATTATAATATTATTTTTTTTATAAATCAATTTTGATTTTATTTTTAAGTATTTTTTTTTTCTTAATATTTCATTGTTTTTTTTTTATTTTATTTCTAATATCATATTTTTTCATACCTTTAGCTAATCCTATTTTAATTTTATATCATGGATTTTTTATAATAAATGATATTAATATTAAGGTATAGCCTTTTATCATTAATTTTTGATTTAAATAATAAATTTCTTTTTTATTTATTAAAATTTTTATTTCTCTTTTTTTTATTAGGCATTTATTTACATATTTAAATGAATTAATTTGTAAACCAATTAGATAAATTTCTTTATTTTTTTTTATTTTTATGTAACTATTATTTATATCTATAGAATTATATTTAATAGATTTTACTTCTCATCCTTTTAAGGATATACCAGCTATAATTTTTTTTTCTATTATATATTTATTTCTAATTTGTTTATTAAAAATAACTTTTTTTTTCATTTATATATTTAAAATTTAATTATTTTAATTAATAAATTTTTCTTATTAAAAATTAATTTAATTTTTTTTTTAATAAAAATTTTTTTATTTTTAATATCATAGTTGATTAAAATATATTCATTTTTATTAAATATTTTTCTAAGTATGGGTTTATCTAAGATATTAAAAATATTATTTTTTGTCATATTTATTTTAATTTTTTTTAATATATTATTATTTATAATATTTCCTTGATTTATTTCGTTAGTTTTAAATTTCATTGGAATATTATTAATTAAAAATATTGTTATTAAAGTAATTAATATTTTTTTAAAAATTATTGTTGTTAACATTTTATGTTTTTATATATAATTTATATGTTTTATAGAAATATTTTTATTATATATAATTAATTTTAAAAATAATTATTTTTTTATAAAAATATATTTTATATAAAATTTAAATTTTAAATGATAGGTAATTTTATGAATGATATTAAATCTAAAGATTTAATTAAAAAAAAATATAATAATAATGAATCTGTTATAGATTCTAAAGTAAAAATAAAAGAAAAAAAAAAAGATAATATTGAAAGTTTAAATATTAAAATAAATTTTTTAAAAAAAGAATTAAATATAAAAGAACAAATTGTATCTTTATTTAAAAAAAAGATTTTGTGTTTAAAAAATGAAATTAAAAATTTAAATTTACGTTTTCGTGCTGAAATAGAAAATATACATAAACGTAATTTGTTAGAAATAGAAAAAATACATAAATATTCTTTAGAAAAATTTGCTATTGATCTTTTACCTATTATAGATAATTTAAATAATGCTATTAAATTAAGTATAGAAAAAAATACTATATATGAAGGAATAAAATTGACTTTAAAAAGTTTTTTGTTTGTAATTAATAAATTTGGTATTAATATTATTAATAAAATAAATGTTCCATTTAATCCAGAATATCATCAAGCAATGATAATTAAAAAAGTTGATGGGGTAGTTTCAAATACAGTAATTAATGTTTTACAAGATGGTTATATTATGAATGGTCGTTTATTACGACCTGCTATGGTAGAAGTATCTAAAGATGTTTAAATTATTTATTTTAAATAAATATATTTATTAAAATTGTTTTTTTTGTTACAATATTTGTTGAGGCCCTTTAGCTCAGAGGTAGAGCAGGCGACTCATAATCGCTTGGTCATTGGTTCGAATCCAATAAGGGCCATAAACAAAGATAATGATATTATTTTTTAATAAATTTATTAAAAGCTTCTTCTCAATTTATTACATTTCAAAAATTTTTTATATAGTTGATTTTATCATTACGAAATTTAAGGTAATAAGCATGTTCTCATATATCTAATCCTATAATAGGATATTCATCTTGAGTAAGAGGAGTATCTTGATTTGAAGTAGATGTAATTTTTAATTTATTTTTTTTATTTTTAATTAGTCATATTCATCCAGATCCAAATTTATTTATTGCTTCTTGTGTAAATAAATTTTTAAAATTTTCTACAGAAAAAAATTCTTTTTCTATAATTTTTTTAAAGTCTATATTTATATTAGTATTTTTTTTTAATCCTTTTCATCATATTTTATGATTTATATGTCCACCTAAATTATTTTTTAATTTTTTTCTTTTTTCTTTAGGAAAAAAATTTAATTTATTTATTAAAATTTTTGTTGGAATTTTAAATAGTTTTTCATCTGTTTCTTTAATAATATTATTTGTATTATTTATATAGTTTTGATGATGTTTTGTATGATGTATAATCATAGTTTCTTCATCAAAAAATGGTTCTAAGCTATTATAATTATAGTTTAACTTCTCTAATTTATATGACATAAATATTTTTATTTATTTAAATAGTATTTTGTTTTTATTGTTAGATTATTATCAAATTCATATAATAAAGGTATTCCGGTAGGAATATCAATATTTACTATATTTTCATCTGATATATTTTCTAAATATTTTATTAATGCTCTTAGAGAATTACCGTGTGCAACAATAATAATATTTTTATTATTTATCATTTTTGTAAGTATATTTTTTTTATAAAATGGAATTACTCTATTGAATGTGTCTAATAAACTTTCTCCAAGAGGTAAATCAGATTGTTTTAAGTTTTTATATTTTATTTCTTTACCTGGATACCTTTTGTCGTTAATATTAATTTTAGGTGGACATATTTTATAACTTCTTCTTCATTCTAAGACTTTTTGTTGTCCATATATATTAGTAGTATAATCTTTATTATGTCCTTGTAAAGCACCATAATGTCTTTCATTTAATTCTCAATTTTTATTTACTTTCATTCAGACTAAATCTAATTCGTTTAGTATAAATCAAAGTGTATGTATTGCTCTTTTTAAATAAGAGGTATATGCATGTTCAAAATAAATTTTATTTTTTTTTAAAATTACACCAGCATTTTTAGCTTCTTTTATACCTTTATAAGATAGTTTAATATCAGTTCATCCAGTGAAAATATTTTCTTTATTTCATATACTTTCACCATGTCTAATTAAAATTAATTTAATCATTTTTATGTTTATAGTTTTTTATTAAAAAATTATGTTTTATTAAAAGTTTATATTTGTTTTTAATATTATTATTAATGTCTTTAAAAGATATGGATTTTTTAATATTAAAATTACCTATTTTAATTCTATTTAATTTTAGAATATATGCTCCACATTTTAATTTTATTCCTAATTGGTTAATTAAACTACGTATATATGTTCCTTTAGAACATATTATTTCTAATTTTAAAATATTTATTTTAAAATATAAAATTTTAGTTTTATATATAAATATATTTTTTTTTTTCTTAATTAAGATACCTTTTATTGCATATTTATATAATGATTTACCTTTATATTTAGTAGCTGAATAATAAGGTATTTCTTGTTTTATATTTCCTTTTATATTTTTAATATGTTTTAATAAATTTTTATATGAAAAATTTATTTTTTTTTTGTTTATTATAAAACCATATGCATCATGAGTATTGGTTGTTTCTCCTAATTTTATTGTTACTTGATAAGTTTTTTTTTCATTTATTATGTAATTAAATAATTTTGTAGTTTTTCCAAAACATATTAATAATATACCAGAAGCTATAGGATCTAATGATCCTATATAACCTGCTTTTTTTGCTAAAAATTTTTTTTTTATTTTTTGTAAAATATTATTAGATGTTAATCCTGATGGTTTATTAAATATAAGTAATCCATTTATATTTTTTAAGTACATAAATATTTAAATATATTTTTTTTTTTAGTATAAAATTCATCATATTTAAAATAAATTTTAGGTATATATTTTATATATATATTTTTTTTTAATAATGTTCTAATATAAAATTCATATTTTTGAAGTATTTTAATTTTATTTATATTAAATTGGTTATTTTGTGAATTTATAAAATTTATATATATATCAACAAAAGCAAAATTTTTAGATAAATTTAAATATGTAATATTAATAATATTTTTTTTTCCAAGTATGTGATTAAATTTATTAATTATAATTTTAATTATATTTTTTTTAATTTCCTTTATTATTTTTCTATTTTTAATTAATTTATTCATTTTTGTTTTTTTTTTTTAAAACTTCTATTATATCTCCAATTTTAATATTATTAAAATTTTTAATTTTTATACCACATTCTGTACCATTTATTATTTTATCTACATTATTTTTAAATCTTTTTAAATATTTTAAAGTTCCTTTATATATAATATGATTATTTCTAGTAATATTAATAGGATAATTTTTTTTTAAAAAACCATAGTTAGCTAAACATCCTAAAATAAGTTCTTTAGGAGATGATTTAAATATGTTTTTTATTAGTGCTTTTCCTATAATATTTGTATTAATATTTTTTTTATTTTTTTTAGTAATTAATTTTTTTAAATAATTTGATAAATTATAAATTATTGAGTAAAATTTGATTTTTATATTTAAATTGTTTATTTTTTTTTTTAAAAAATTATTTATTTTCACATTAAAAATTAATATTATAGATTTTGAAGTACTAGCTAATAAAATATCTATTTCATTTATTGATCCAATTCCTGAAGATACAATATTTATTATATTATTATTTTTAAATGAAATTTTATTTATAATTCTTAAAATAGTTTCTAATGATCCGTAGACATCTGCTTTAATTATTAAATTAATTTTTTTTTGTTTATCTTTAGAAAAAAAGTTATCTGGGTAATCTTTAATATTTTTTGTTTTATGTATATGTTTTGTTTTTTTAATTTTTTTTTTTATTTTTTTATTACTTATATTATTTATTGTAATAAAGTTATTACCAGCGGTTAATATTTTATATAAACCAGTAATTTGTACGGGTATAGATGGAATAGCATTATATATTTTTTCACCTTTTTCATTATATATAGCTCTTATTTTACCGTATTCATTATTAGATTGGATAATATCACCTATATTTAAAGTTCCATTTAAAATTAAAATAGTAGCTATAGGTCCTTTTCCTTTATCTATACTTGATTCTAAGATTATTCCTGATGCTTTTTTTTTAATATTTATTTTTAAATTTATTTTTTTTTTTGTTTCAATAAAAATATATTTTAATAGTTTTTTAATTCCTATTCCTAATTTAGCAGAAATTTTAACGAAAATATTGTTACCTCCTCACTTATTAGGAATAATTCCATATTTACTTATTTTAAGTTTTAATGTTTCTATATTTTTAATGTATTCTTGTTTATCTATTTTATTTATAGCTATAATTATTGGTACTTTATATATTTTAGCATAATTTATTATTTCTATAGTTTGTGGCATTATACCATCATCTATAGCTACTATTAGTATGATAAGATCAGTAATTTTAATTCCTCTTTTTCTTAAATTTATAAAATCTTTATGTCCAGGTGTATCTAAAAATATTATGTTTCCGTATTTTGTTATAATATTATATGCGTTTATATGTTGTGTTATATTTCCTTTTTCTTTTTGAGTTAATTTACTTTTTCTTATATAATCTATTAATGTAGTTTTTCCGTGATCTACATGTCCCATTATAGTTACTATTGGAGATCTTTTATTTTGTTTGTTTAGTGTCATTTTTTAAAATTTTTTTTATTTTAAATTATTTATTTATTTTAAAATTTAAAATTTAGAATGAATTAATTATTTTTTTGTAAAAAAAAAGTTTTAATATTTTTTATTTTAAAATATATTTTTTTGTTTAATATTAATTTTTTTTTTATTGTGAAAAGTTTATTAGATTTTTTTTTATTAAAAAATATATTTTAAAGTTAATAAAAAATTAAAATTTTATTTTTTTGTTATTTTGGGTTTATTTATATATATATTTTTATTTTTTTTAAGCAATATTTGTGCTTTATTTTTAATATTTTTAATAAATGTTAATTTTTTTTTTTTAATTGTTGTATTAGAAATACAAGATATTTCTTCAATACAAGCTATTTCTTCAATAGAAGAAAATCCGTTTTTTACTAATAAGAATGCTTTTTTTTGGTTTATATTTAAATATTGGATAAATTTTTTTATTATTTTTTTTTTTTCTTCTTTGTTCTTAAAATATTTTTTTTTAGTTAAAAGGTTTAAGTTTCATCCAGTTAATTGAGAAGCTAATTTTATATTTTGTCCATTTTTTCCTATAGCTTGAGCTAAATATTCATTTTTAATATATAAATTCATATTTTTTTTTTTTGTATTAATTTCTATAAATACTATTTCTGCTGGAAACATAGCGTTAATTACAAATTTTTGAGGGTTTTTATTTCATAAAATTATATCTATTTTTTCTCCAGATAATTCGTTAGAGATTGTTTGTATACGTGAACCTTTAATACCTATGCAAGCTCCTATTGGATCTATTCTTTGATTTTTTGAAGTAACAGCAATTTTTGTTCTTAAACCTGGATTACGTACTATTGATTTTATTTTAATTATTTTATCTTTTATTTCAGGAATTTCTTTTTTAAGTAATTCTATTAGCATATTTTTACTAGATCTATTTAAGAAAATTAAATATTTATTATCCTTTTTTTTTATTTTATAAATTATTCCTTTAATTTTATTACCTATTTTAAATTTTTCTTTTAAGATCATATCTTTTTTTAATATGTAAGCTTCTAAATTATATCCAATATCAATTATTAATGATTCTTTATTTATTTTTTTTATATTTCCTGTTATTAAAAAACCTTTTTTTTTTTTTAGTTTTTTAATTATCATTATTTTTTTTGCTTCACGTATTTTCTGTATTATTACTTGTTTAGCTGTTTGTGTAGTTATTCTGTTAAAAATAATAGATTTTATTTTATATTCGATAAAATCTCCTATTTTAATGTTTTTATTATCGTAAATTGCTGCTTCAAGTGTGATTTCTTTCGTAGGCTGTTTTACTTCTTTAACTACTAATCATCTTCTATAAGTATTAAATTTTCCGTTATTTTTATTTATACTTACTCTTATATTAATTTTTTGATCATATTTTTTTTTAGTTGCTATAGCAATAGCACTTTCTAGTGCTTCGAATATTTTTTTTCTTGGTAAAGATTTTTCATTTGAAACAGCTTCTGCAACAGCTAAAATTTGTTTATTCATCCTAGTTGCCTCATTTAAGAAAATTTAGAAAATAAGGTACTAAGTAGTTATTTGATTTTAAATAACTTAAATATAATTTTAATTTAAAAGTTTAATTAAAATTTTAAAATATTTTTCTTATTTTCTATTTAAAAAAAAATATTTATTATTTATTTTATAAAATAAATTTTAATTTTATTTTAAAATAAAATTTAAGATTTTAAAATATTTTTAAATGATTTTTTATCCCGGAAATGGGACTTGAACCCATAATCTAAATTAGAGCTACCTCCTCAAGGTAGTGTGTTTACCTATTTCACCATTCCGGGTTTTTTATTTTGAATTTTTGTTTTTAGTTTTTAAATATATTTTCTTTTTGTTTATTATGTGTATTTTGGTTTATTAAATTATTTCATTTGTTTATTTTTTTATTATGAATGAAATTTAGTAAGATAGTGTTAAAATAAAATATTAATGAAATTATTATTATACTAAAATTTAATGTGTTTTTAAGAAAATGAGGTGTTATAATAGTATGTTTTATATTATCTATATGTATAGGTGATCCTATAATATTACTTTTACTAGGAGTTAATATAATTAATGTTATTAAAATAAATGAGATTAAAAAAAATGTTATTGAAAATAATTCATACATGATTTTATTTGATGTTATTTTTAATTAAGTTTAAAAATTATTTTTATATATTTTATTAATTTGTTTAAAAAAGAAATTAATTTTTTTTTTATCTAGGCATTCTATCATTATTTTTAATAATGGTTCTGTTCCTGATTTGTGTATTATTATTTTATCGTTTTTTTCTTTTTTTTTTTTAAAAAAATTAATAATTTTTTTTTTAAGGATTAAAATATTTTTATAGTTTTTATTGTTGATATTAATAGATATTTTTTTTTGGGGTATAAGTTTTATTTTTTTTGATAATTCGTTTAAAGTAGTTTTTTTTTCTTTTATTATATTTAATATTTTTAATCCGATTAAAATTGGGTCACTAATAATATTTTTATTTAATAAAATAATATGTCCACAAGGTTCTCCACCTATATTTCAATTATTTTCATATAATTTTTTTATAATATTTTTATATCCTACTTTTGTTCTTATAAAAGGTATGTTAATTTTTTTAAGTGATTTTTTTAGGTTACTATTACTTAAAATAGTGCCTATTACGCCTTGATTTTTGAACTGTTTTTTTTTTTTTAAATAAGAAGATATTATATATAATATTTTATCTCCATTTATTATTTTTCCTAAATGATCTATTAGTATAATTCTATCTCCATCTCCATCACATATGATACCTAAGTTTATTTTGTAGTTTAAAATTTGTTTTTTGGTTTTATTAATATAATTTGTACCTGAGTTTTTATTGATATTGTTGCCGTTTGGTTTATTATTTATTAATAATAATTTAATATTTGTTTTTTTAAAAATTTTTGTCAATATGTTACATATTGATCCATTAGCGCAATCTATTAAAATTTTAAATTTATTTAGAAATAAGTTATTTTTATAAATATAATTTGTACAAAATTTAATATAGTTATTTATAAGATAATTTGTTTTTTTTTTTTTATATTTAAATTTTGGTATAAAAAAAATTTTTTTGTTTATTAATTTATTTGTTTTTTTTTCTATAATTTGTTCGAAATTATAAGTAATTTTTTTTTTATTATTTATAATTATTTTTATTCCATTATATATGTTAGAATTATGTGAAGCAGAAATCATAATTCCTATTTTAAAGTTAAATTTTTGTATTAAATATGATATTATTGGTGTTGGAATTATTTTTAGATTGTATATTTTAATTTTGTTTAAGATTAATCCTTTAATAAGAAATTTTTCTATCATATTACAAGAATATCTTGTGTCTTTACCTATTAATATTTTAATTTTTGATTTATATTTTTTTTTTAATGTTTGGCTTATGGATATTCCTATTTTAAATATAATTTCTGGTATTATAGGAAATGTTCCTGATTTACCTCTTATACCATCAGTACCAAAATATATTTTATTTTGCATATATTTTTATATTTTATTTTAGTTTTTTTGTATTTAATGTTTAGTTTTGTTTATGTTTAAATATTATATAAATAATAAATATTTTAGATTTTTTTTGTTTTGTAAATAAATAATATTTTTTATATTAATTAAATATTTTTAAAAATATTAAACTTAAATAATATAAATTTATTATTTTTAAAATTTAAATTTGGTTTTTTATATATTTTTTTTTTGACGAAATATAAATTTTTTATTTTTTAGATAATATTTCATCTATTTGTAATGAGTTTAATGTTTCATGTTTTATTAATGCTTTTTTCATTTTATGTAAGATATTAATATTTTCTAAAAGAATATTCTTAGCACGTTGATAGTTTTTATCTATTATATTTTTAATTTCTTTATCAATTAATTTAGCTGTATATTCAGAAATATAATTTTTATTTATGTTTGGTTTATTAAAAAAATTTTCTTCATCATCTTCTTCATATAAAAGTGGTCCTATTTTAGATGAGAAACCTCATTTAATTACCATTTTTTTTGCTATTGATGTTGCTATTTTTATGTCGTTAGCAGCTCCTGTAGAAATATTTTCATGTCCGTATATTATTTCTTCAGCTATTCTACCTCCATATAATGTAGATATTTGGCTTTCTAATTTTTTACGGCTAGTATTAAAACTATCGTATTTTGGTAAAAAGAATGTTATTCCTAATGATTTTCCTCTTGGAATTATTGTGACTTTGTGTACTGGATCATGTTCTGGTGTTAGTTTTCCTACTATAGTATGTCCTGATTCATGGTATGCTGTAATTTCTTTTTCTAAATTACTCATGATTATTGATTTTCTTTCAGTACCCATTATAATTTTATCTTTAGCTTTTTCAAATTCTTTCATAGAAACATTATTTAAGTTTTTTTTTGCTGCTAATAATGCTGCTTCATTAATTAAATTAGCTAAATCAGCACCTGAAAAACCAGGAGTACCTCTTGCTATTAAAGATATATCAATGTTTTTATTTAATGGTATTTTTTTTGTATGAATTTTTATAATTTCTTCTCTTCCTTTAATATCTGGTAAATCTATAATTACTTGTCTATCAAATCTACCTGGTCTTAATAAAGCTGGGTCTAAAACATCTGGTCTATTTGTAGCTGCAATTATTATTATTCCTTGGTTATCACTAAAGCCATCCATTTCAACTAATAATTGGTTTAATGTTTGTTCTCTTTCATCATGGTTATTTCCCATAATATTTATACTTCTTTTTTTTCCTACTGCATCTATTTCATCAATAAAAATTATACAAGGAGAAGATTTTTTAGCTTGGTTAAACATATCTCTTACTCTAGATGCTCCTACACCTACAAACATTTCTACGAAATCTGATCCTGAAATAGTAAAAAATGGAACTTTTGATTCTCCAGCTATAGCTTTAGCTAATAATGTTTTTCCTGTTCCAGGTAATCCTACCATTAATATGCCTTTAGGAATTTTTCCTCCTAGTTTTTGAAATTTTTTTGGTTTTTTTAAATATTTTACTAAATCATATACTTCTTCTTTAGCTTCATTACATCCTGCTACGTCTTTAAATGTTATTTTATTTTTATTTTTATTTAATATTTTTGCTTTACTTTTACCAAAAAATATTGTTTTTTTATTTCCAGATTGGATTTGTCTTACAATCATGAATCATAGTCCAAATAATATAATTAATGGTGATCATGATATTAATAAAGATATTGGTATACTAGTAGTAGATGATGGGATACTTTTGATTTTAATGTTTTTATTTATTAATCTTTCTAATAAATTGTAATCAGCTACAGGTATATGTGTTTTATATTTATAATTGTTTGTTTTTACTATATCAATTTCTTTTTCGTATAATCTAACTTCTTTAATTTTATTGTGTTTTATATCTGATATAAAATTAGAGTAATTTATTTGTGTGTTATATTTTTTTTGACTTACATATTGTAAAGTGGACATTAGTAATATGGTTATAGTTAACCAAAAAATAATATTTTTTATCATATATTTTTTTTATATTTTAATCCAATGATATATATTTCTTTAGAAGATTGGTATGAAGATTTAGGTTTTATAAATTTTATATATTTAAATAATGTTTTTATTTTTTTTGTAATAATAGAAAAATTTTTACTTAAAAAAACTTTACTTACTAAAGTACCGTTTTTTTCTAGTTTTTTTTTACATATTTTTAATATGTTAATATATATACTCATATTTTTAGGATTATCTATTTCTTTAATACCTGTTAAGTTAGGAGATATATCAGATATTATAACTTTAATTTTATGTTGTTGTATGGTTTTAATTATTTTTTTAAGTATTTTTTTTTTACAAATATCTCCTTGAATAAAATATATATTTTTTTTTTCTTTCATAGGTAAAATATCACAACAAAATATTTTTCCTTTATTTTTAATTTTATTTTTAATAAATTGTACTCAACTACCAGGAGATGATCCTAAATTAATTATATTGTTATTTTTTTTTATTATTTTGAATTTTTTTTGTATTTCTTCTAATTTAAATCAAGCTCTTGATAATATTTTTTTTTTTTAGCTATTTTAGTATATTTATCGTTTTGTTTAATATTTAATCATTTTTTATTTATCATTTTAATTTTATATATGTTCTATTTTTATTATTTTATATTTTATAATTCCTATTGGAGTTTTAATTAAAGATATATCATTTATTTTTTTTCCTATTAATCCGTTTCCTAAAGGTGAATTGATTGAAATTAATTTTTTTTTTATATTAGATTCATCATCTCCGACTATACAAAATTTATATGTTTTTTTATTTTTTAAATTTATAATTGTCACAGTTGATCCGAATGTTATTTTGTTTTTATTATTATTTTTAGATATATCAATAATTTGTGCATAAAATAGTTTTTTTTGTATTTCTTTAATTTTTTTTTCGTATATTATCTGTTCTTCTTTAGCAGCATGGTATTCAGCGTTTTCTTTAAGATCTCCAAATTTTCTAGCTTCTGTTATTAAAGAAATTATTTTTGGTCTTTTAATTTTTATTAAAATTTCTAGTTCTTGACGTAGTTTTTTTTCTCCTTTTGGAGTCATTAGTATTCTTTTCATTTTAAGTTAAATAAATATTTTATTTTATTTAATAAAAAAATTGTTAAAAAAGTTAATATTTTTTATTAATTATTTAATAATTTATTTTTAAAAATTATTATTTTAAAGTTTTATTTTAAAAGGTATATTTATTTGTTTTTATATTACATTAACAAATTTACGTTTTTTAATTCCTTTAGTTTCGAATTTTATATTACCGTCTTTTATTGCGAATATAGTATAGTCTTTACCATATTTAACATTTTTACCTATATGAAATTTTGTACCTCTTTGTTTAATTATTATATTTCCTTTTTTTACATATTCACCTCCATAACGTTTGATTCCTAATCTTTTAGAGTGAGAATCTCTTCCATTTTTAGTAGATCCACCAGCTTTTTTATGTGCCATATTAATTATTTTCTATTTTTTTTATTTTTATTAAAGTAAATTTTTTTCTGTATCCTAATGTTCTTTTATAATGTTTTCTTCTTTTAAATTTTATTATTTTTATTTTTTCTCCTTTAATATGGTTAATGATTTTAGCAAAAATTTGATATTTAAATATATCTTTTTTTAAAAAGATAATTTTATTTTTATTTGATATCATTAAAATATTATTTAGTTGAATTAATTTACCAATAGGAAAATTAATTTTTTCTATTTTGAGTTTTTGTTTTTCAAATATTTTATATTGTTTTCCGTTAATTTTGATTATTGCGTACATATTATTTATAATATTTAAAATTTTATATTTTATATAATTTTAAAATTTAAATATATATTAATATATTTAATATTTTATATATTATAATATATTAATATTACTTATTGTTATAAGCTTATTGAAATTTTTAATAATTAATTTTTTTGTTTTATTATTTAATAATTTAATTTTTAAAATAATTTTATTATATTTTAATTTAGGAAGAATTATTATTCAATGTTTAAGAGAATTCGTGGTGTTTTTTCTAATGATTTATCTATTGATTTAGGTACTGCTAATACTTTAATTTATGTTCGTAATCAAGGTATAGTTCTTAATGAACCTTCAGTAGTAGCTATTCGTAAAGATAAAATTGGGTCTTCTAAAAGTGTTGCAGCAGTTGGTTGTTATGCTAAACAAATGTTAGGTCGTACACCAGGAAATATTGTTGCTATTAGACCTATGAAAGATGGTGTTATAGCTGATTTTTTTATAACTGAGAAAATGTTACAATATTTTATAAGACAAGTACATAAAAATAGTTTTTTTAAACCTAGTCCTAGAGTTTTAATTTGTGTTCCTGTAGGCGCTACGCAAGTAGAACGTAGAGCTATTAAAGAATCTGCTTTAGGTGCTGGTGCGAGAGAGGTCTTTTTAATAGAAGAACCTATGGCTGCAGCAATTGGAGCTGGTTTACCAGTTTCTGAAGCAACTGGTTCAATGATTATTGATGTTGGTGGTGGTACTACTGAAGTTGCAGTTATTTCATTAAACGGTGTGGTTTATTCGTCTTCAGTTAGAATTGGTGGTGATAAATTTGATGAATCTATAATTAGTTATATAAGACGTAATTATGGTTCTTTAATAGGTGAAGCTACAGCTGAACGAATTAAACACGAAATAGGTTCTGCTTATCCTAGTGCTTCTATATTGGAGATAGAAGTTAGAGGTAGAAATATAGCAGAAGGTGTACCTAAGAGTTTTGTATTAAATTCGAATGAAATTTTAGAAGCATTACAGGAACCTTTAGCTGGTATAATTAGTGCCATTATGGTTGCACTAGAACAGTGTCCACCTGAATTAGCTTCAGATATATCGGAAAGAGGAATGGTATTAACTGGAGGTGGTGCTTTATTAAAAAATTTAGATCGTCTTATTATTGAAGAAACTAATATACCTGTCATCATAGCTGATGATCCGTTAACTTGTGTTGCTAGGGGAGGAGGTAAAGCATTAGAAATGATGGATATTTATGGTGGAGATTTATTTAGTGAAGATTAATTAATCAAATTTTTATGATATATTATTTAAGTAAATATGTTATTTAAAAGAAAAGGTTTTTTTTTTGGTAATTTTTTTTTTATATGTTTTAAGTTTTAATTTTATTATTTTTAATAAAGTTAATTATTATCTAAAAAATTTTTTTAGTATTTTATTTATTATAGATAATTATGTATTTTCTTTTTTAAAGCGTCAATTTGAGTATTTACGTTCTTATAAATTTTTAGTTTTAGAAAATAGAAATTTACGTAAGGATATTTTTTTTCTAAAGTTACAGTTAATTAATTTTAATAATTTAAAGTTAGAAAATAAAAATTTTCGTAATTTTTTTTTTTTATTTTTTAATCAAGATAAGGAATATATTTTTGCTGAAGTTTTATTTAGTTTAAATTTTTTTGTTGATGAAATTATTATTAATAAAGGTAAATTGGATAATATATATGAGAATGATTTATTAGTAAATGATTTAGGTTTTGTTGGTAAGATAATTTTAGTAGATAACTATATTAGTAAAGTACAATTATTATGTAATCGTAATAGTATTTTACCAGTTAAATCATTAAGGAGTAATTTTAATTTAAATGTTGTTGGTGATGGTTGTGCAAATCGATTAAAATCGTATTATATTCCATATAATGCTGATATTAAAGTTGGTGATGTTTTAGTTGTTTCTAATTTAGTTAATAATATTAATTTAAAAGATTTTCCTGTAGGAGTTATAACTAATATTTTATGGGATAAGAAGTGTTTTTGTTTTAATATTGTTATTAAGTCTTTTGTTGATTTTAAAAAGTTAAATTATGTTTTAGTATATAAAGTTTTCAATTTAGTTAATAAAAAAAAATAAGTTTTTTATTTTTTATAAAAAATTTATTTATTTAAGTAAATTTGATATTATTTTTGTTTTTTATTTTTATATTTTTTATAAAAAATTAAATTTATGGTCCAATATTATGTTAAATAATATTTTAGAAGAAAACAATATATCTAATTTTGATTTATTAGATATTATAAATAGTTATGTAATTAGAGGTGTTGATTATGCTGATTTATATTTTCAAAAATGTATTACTGAGTTAATTATATTTGAAAATAATATAATCAAAAATAGTTTTTTTGATTTTATTGAGGGTGTTGGTTTTAGGATGATTTCTGGTGATAGGATTGGTTTTGCTCATTCTAGTGAAATTACTAAGGATTCTATTTTAAATTTAGTTAATAAAGTAAAATTTATTTTAGATGATAATATTTCAGTAAAAAACAGAAATATTGTTTTAGAAAAATCTGTTATAAAGAATAATTTATATGATGTTCAATTTTCTATTAATTCTATTTGGTTTAAAAAAAAAGTTAATTTTTTATTATATTTAGATAATTTTATTAGGAAATTAGATAAAAGAATTAATTATGTGAGTGTAAGTCTTTTAACTGAATTTAGTACTATTAATGTAGTTTCTACGGATAATGTTTATATTAGTGATATAAGACCTTTAATAAAATTATTTATAAAGGTACAAGTAGAAGATAATGGTATTAGAGAATTAGGTTTTAGTGGTGGTGGTGGTCGTTATTCTTATGATTTTTTATTGTTAGAAAAACAATGTGATCTTTCTATATTAGAATATTGAGCTAAAGAAGCAGTAAGGATAGCGGTAAATAATTTGTATGCTAATTATGCTCCTGCAGGTAATATGCCAGTTATTTTAGGTTCAGGCTGACCAGGAATATTATTACATGAAGCTGTTGGTCATGGATTAGAAGGTGATTTTATTCGTAAAGGTATTTCAGTTTATTCAAATAGTTTAGGTACTAAAATAGCTTCAGAATTATGTACTATCATAGATGATGGTAGTATAGTAAATAATAGAGGTTCTTTAAATATTGATGATGAAGGTACATTATCACAGAAAAATGTATTAGTTGATAAGGGTATTTTAAAATCTTTTATGTTAGATAAATTTAATGCTAGGTTAATGAATTTATCTACTACTGGAAATGCTCGTAGAGAGTCTTATGCGTGTTTACCTATACCTAGAATGACTAATACTTATTTAGCTTCTGGTAAAGATAAATTAAATGATATTATTAGTAGTGTTGATTATGGATTATATATACCTAATTTAGGTAGTGGTCAAGTAGATATTACTTCTGGTAAATTTGTTTTTACTATATTAGAGGGTTATTTAGTTAAAGGTGGTAAAATTTTATCACCTATTAAAGGTGCTACTTTAATTGGTTCAGGCAAAGATACTATGAATAAAGTTAGTATGGTTGGTGATGATTTAAAGTTTGACAGTGGTATTGGTATTTGTGGTAAAGATTATCAATTGATACCAGTGAGTGTAGGTCAACCTAGTCTAAAAATTGATTCTATGGTTGTAGGAGGATTAAATTAAGTTATTTAAAATAATATTAAATTGTTAAAGTAGGATATTTACATGAAAAATTTATTACAATTTACATGATATTTAATAGATGCTAAAAATAAAATTTTAGGTAGGTTATCAAGTAAAATAGCGTATATATTAATGGGTAAACATAAATCTAGTTATTTACCTTATTTAAATTTAGGTGATTATGTAGTTGTTATTAATTCTAAGAAAATAGTTATTACTGGTAATAAGTATAAAAATAAGATTTATTATAGACATAGTGGTTATGTAGGTAATTTAAAGTCTATTCCTTATTTTGAAATGTTTAAAAAATCTTCAGAATATGTTTTAAAAACATCTGTAAAAGGTATGTTACCTAAAAATATGCTTAATTCTTGTATGTTAAAAAAGTTAAAGGTTTTTTCTGGAAAAAATCATAAATATAATTCTTGTAATTTAGTTTTATTAGATTAATGACAATTTAGATTATTATGGATAATTATATATATAGTACTGGGCGTCGTAAGACTTCTTCAGCTAGAATTTTTTTAAAAAAAGGTAGTGGTTTGTTATTAATTAATAATTTAGTTTTAAATAAATATTTTAATTGTAATAAATTTAAATTGTTTATTTTTTTTCCTTTTAAAGTTATTGGTAATATTAATTATATTAATTTAATTGATTTATATATCACTGTTAAAGGAGGAGGTATTTGAGGTCAAGCTGTTGCTATACGTCATGGTATTAGTAGGGTATTAGTAAAATATGATACTTCTTTATTTTTAAAAATTAAATCTAGTGGTTTATTAACTCGTGATTCTAGAAAGGTAGAACGTAAAAAATTTGGTTTACGTAAATCTCGTTGTAAACCTCAGTATTCAAAACGTTAAGTTATAGATAGTATGTTTAAGAAAAGAATAACTCCTATTATAAAACAGTATTTAAGTATAAAGAGTAAGTATTTAGATACTTTATTATTTTATCAAGTTGGTGATTTTTATGAGTTTTTTTATGATGATGCTAAAAAAATTTCTAGTTTATTAAATATAACATTAACTAGTAGGAATTATGTTAATTATGAAAAGATTCCTATGGCTGGTATTCCTGTTGATTCTTCTAAAAATTATATTTTGAAATTAATTAAAATGGGTGAATCTGTAGTTATATGTAATCAGATTTATACAAAGAGTAATTATTTTTCTAAAGAGTTAATGCAACGTAAAGTTGTTAGGGTTATTACTCCTGGTACTGTTAGTGATAATAGTTTTTTAAATGATAAGGTAGATAATTTAATTGTTTCGTTATTTTATGATAATAAGTTAGATAAATATGGTTGTTCTTCTTTAGATATATTTTCAGGTAAATTTTATTTATTAGAGTTAACTAATGTTAGTGAGTTAATTTCTTTTTTATTAGTTAATAATCCTGCTGAAATTTTATATCCAGTTAATTTTTTAAATTATGATTTGATTCAGGATTTTAATTGTATTAGGTCTTTTTCTGAGTATAGTTTTAATTTAGATAGATGTTATTCAATATTATTAAATCATTTTAAGTTATTTGATCTTTCTGTTTTTGGGATTACTAAAAAGAATGTTAGTGTAAGGTCTGCAGGTTGTTTATTAGAGTATGTTAAGTGTACACAGTTGATTGATTTAATTCATGTAAATAAAATTTTATTAGTTAATAATAAAAATAAGATATTTATGAATGCTTCTACGATTAGGAATCTTGAATTAGTAGATACAGTTTCTTATCATAATAATACTTTATTTTCTGTTTTAGATAGTACAGTAACGTATATGGGTAGTCGTATGTTAAAAAGGTGGATATTATCTCCTTTATCTAATGTTAATAAAGTTTATTATCGTCATAATATTATGGAAATTATTAAAGATAAAGTTTTTTATATTAGGGATAATTTAAAAGGTATTAGTGATTTAGAAAGGATTGTGGGTAGGATAGTATTGAAAAATACTGATTCTAAGGATTTATTTTTATTAAGAAATTCATTAATGAGGTTAAAAAAAGTTATTTTTAGTTTTCGTCGTGAAGTTTCTTTATATTTAGTTTATTATTTTTTGTTAAATTTAAGTAAGATTAATTCGATTATCAATTTGCTTAATGAATCAATAGTATTTGATAGTACTTTAATAGGTAATAAATTAATTAAGGATGGTTATAATAAGAAGTTAGATAAGTTACGTAGTATAAGTAATGATAATGAGTTATATTTACGTAATTTAGAAATTAGGGAAAGAAATAAAACTGGTATTAAGAAATTATATGTGAAATTTAGTAGAGTTAATGGTTATTATTTACAAGTAAGTAAATCAGAATCTCATTTAGTACCTAAATATTATTTAAATTTTCAGAGTTTAAAGTATGTTAATAGATATTTTTTAACTGAATTAAAAGAATATGAAAGTAATTTTGTTTTTTTAAAACATAAGATTTTTTTGTTAGAGAAAGTTATTTTAGATAAAGTTTTAGATTTTATTATTTCTAATATAGATATTTTAAAAATATTAGTTAAGTATGTAGCTGAATTAGATGTATTATCTTGTTTTGTTTTAAAAAGTTTAGAGTTAAATTATAATAAGCCTGTTTTTATTGATAGTTCTTCTATTAAAATTATTAATGGTCGTCATCCTGTTTTAGAATATTATTCTAATTTAGATTTTGTTTCTAATGATTTTTTTGTTGATAATAATACTCGGTTGTTAGTTATTACTGGACCTAATATGAGTGGTAAAAGTACTTATATGAGGCAAGTAGCATTAATTTGTATTATGGCTTATATTGGTTGTTATATTCCTGCAGATAGTTGTGTTTTGGGTCCTATAGATAAAATCCTTACTAGGATAGGTTTTTCTGATGATATTTCTATTGGTAAATCTACTTTTATGGTTGAGATGCAGGATATATCTACTATTATAAATAGTGCGACTGTTAGTAGTTTAATTTTAATAGATGAAATGGGACGTGGTACTTCTTTTATAGAAGGTATTTCTTTATCTTGATCTTGTTTAGAATATTTAGTTACTATTAAAAAGTGTATAATATTATTTTCTACTCATTATTTAGAATTAACTTATATGAGTGCTTATATTAAGAAAATAAAGAATATTTATTTAGGTTATTTAAAAGTTAATAATAATTTAATTTTATTATATAAAATAAAATGTGGTGTTTGTTGTTTGTCTTTTTCTTTAGATGTTGCTAAGAAGGTAGGTATACCTAGAATTATATTAAAGAATTCTTATATAAGATTTAATAGGTTAAGTAAGAAATTTTTAAGTTTTAGTAAAAGTTTGTTTGATGTTTTTTTATTAAAGTAGTTTGTTAATTGAATAATATGTTTTTTTTAGATAAAATAATTTAAGGTAATTTATGAGGTATTATGAAATAGTTTTTATGATTTATCCTGATAAAGATAGTTTAATAGATAGTATAGTAGATCATTATGTAATATATATTAAGAATAATAATGGTAAGATTTATAGGTTAGAAAATTGGGGTATTAGGTATTTAGCTTATTCTATTAAAAATATATATAAAGCTTATTATATATTAATGAATATAAAAATAAATAAGGATTTTATAAAATTATTAAATGATAATTTGAGAGTTAATAGTAGTATTTTACGTTTTATTATCATTAAAAAGAAAAGGAATGAAGTTGAGAAATCTATTATTATGTCTAAAAATTTGGATACAGATATTAAAAAAAATTAGTAAAATTTAAATTTTGGTGGTTTTAATGTTTGAATATAATAAAAGAAATAAATTTTGTCGTTTTAAGTTTAAAAAGATAAAAGAAATAGATTATAAGGATATTGATTTATTAAAAGAGTACATTACTGAATGTAATAAGATATCTCCTAGTAGAATTACGGGTACATCTTCAAAGTATCAAAGATTATTGTCTGTTGCTATTAAGCGTGCTAGATATTTAGCTTTTATTCCTTATACTGATATGCATTAATATTAATATTTATGGTTAAGATAATTATTTTACAAAATATACCTAATTTAGGTGAAGTAGGTGATATTATTGATGTGAAATCTGGTTATGCAAGAAATTTTTTAATACCTTTTAATAAAGCTTTGTATGCTAGTGATGTTAATGTAAAAAAATTTAGTAAAGAATTATTATTATATAAAGAGAGTTTAAGTAGTCGTTTATTAAAGAATAAAACTTTATTAGATAATTTAAATAAGTTATCTCCTTTAAAGATATTGTGTAGGCATAAGAAGGATGGTAGATTATTTGGTTCTATAAAATCTGTTGATATAAGTAATGTGATATATGAAAGATTAAAGGTAAGGATTTCTAGGAAGTTAATAGTTTTACCAGATAGTAAGGTTATTAGTTATTTAGGTGAATATGTTATATCTATATGTTTAGATAAAAAAAATGTAGTATCTATTATTTTAAAGTTACTTTCTGGTAATACATAGATATATAGTTTTTTGTTAATATATTATTATTTTTATAAGTTATTTTTAATATATTAATAAATATATTATTAATAATGATAATAAATTATATTTAAAGAAAATAAATATATATTTAATTAATTATTTAATTTTGAATTAATAATAGATAAATTATTTATATAATAGTTTTTATATAAATATATATTTAATAATAAAGTTAAATAAGATTTAAATTAATTAGATATTAGTTAATTATTAAATATAATTTAATGTGATATTAGTTTTTAAATAAATTATTATTAATTGATTTTTTTTTTATAAAGTTCTTGAATTTTTTTTTTTTTTTGTTAGAATTATATTCTAAAGTTTCATGTATTTATTTATAGGTTTTGTTCTTTGTTAATTAAAAAATTTGTGTGAGCATTTACAGAAAATTACATCTAAATTTTTATTTATATACTGTAAAAGGTATTTAAATATTTAGAGTGTTTAGTTTTAAATGTAAGAGTTTGATCATGGCTCAGATTGAACGCTAGCGGCAAGCTTAACACATGCAAGTCGAACGGTAACATAAAATTTATTTTGATGACGAGTGGCGTACGGGTGAGTAATATCTGGGAATCTACCTTTAGAAGGGGGACAACTATTGGAAACGATAGCTAATACCGCGTAATATCTTTTGAATAATTTTAAAAGATTAGAGTGGGGGATTTTTAAAAGAACCTCATGTCTTTAGATGAGCCCAGACAAGATTAGTTAGTAGGTAAGGTAAATGCTTACCTAGACTTTGATCTTTAGCTGGTCTGAGAGGATGGCCAGCCACACTGGAACTGAGATACGGTCCAGACTCCTACGGGAGGCAGCAGTGGGGAATATTGCACAATGAGGGAAACCTTGATGCAGCTATGCCGCGTGTATGAAGAAGGCTTTAGGGTTGTAAAATACTTTCAGCAGAGAAGAAGATATAATTACTAATATTAATTGTATTTGACGTTATTTGTAGAAGAAGCATCGGCTAACTCCGTGCCAGCAGCCGCGGTAATACGGGGGATGCAAGCGTTAATCGGAATTACTGGGCGTAAAGAGCATGTAGGTGGTTTATTATGTCAGATGTGAAATCCCTAAGCTTAACTTAGGAACTGCATTTGAAACTGATATACTAGAGTATCGTAGAGGAAAGTGGAATTCCAGGTGTAGCGGTGAAATGCGTAGATATCTGGAGGAATATCAGTGGCGAAGGCGGCTTTCTGGACGAATACTGACACTTAAGTGCGAAAGCATGGGGAGCAAACAGGATTAGATACCCTGGTAGTCCATGCTGTAAACGATGTCAATTTGAAGGTTGTAGTAGTTTTTATGATTTTCGTAGCTAACGCGTTAAATTGACCGCCTGGGGAGTACGACCGCAAGGTTAAAACTCAAATGAATTGACGGGGGCCCGCACAAGCGGTGGAGCATGTGGTTTAATTCGATGCAACGCGAAGAACCTTACCTGGTCTTGACATCCAGCGAATTTTGCAGAAATGTAGAAGTGCTTTCGAGAACGCTGAGACAGGTGCTGCATGGCTGTCGTCAGCTCGTGTTGTGAAATGTTGGGTTAAGTCCTATAACGAGCGCAACCCTTATTCTTTGTTGCCAGCGGGTTAAGCCGGGAACTCAAAGGAGACTGCTAGTGATAAACTGGAGGAAGGTGGGGACGACGTCAAGTCATCATGGCCCTTACGACCAGGGCTACACACGTGCTACAATGGCATATACAAAGGGAAGCAATCTTGTAAAAGTGAGCGGATCTCATAAAGTATGTCTCAATTCGGATTAGAGTCTGCAACTCGACTCTATGAAGTCGGAATCGCTAGTAATCGTGGATCAGAATGCCACGGTGAATACGTTCCCGGGCCTTGTACACACCGCCCGTCACACCATGGGAGTGTGCTGCAAAAGAAGTGAATATGTTTAACCTTTTATTTTATAAGAGGAGAACATTTACCACTTTGTGGTTCATGACTGGGGTGAAGTCGTAACAAGGTAACCGTAGGGGAACCTGCGGTTGGATCACCTCCTTAATATATAAGATGTTGTTTCTGTATAATGTTCACACATATTTTTTAATTTTTGATTAGTATTAATTGAGAAATAGTTTTAGTCCTCTTCGTCTAGAGGTCTAGGACATCGCTCTTTCACGGCGGCAACAGGGGTTCAAATCCCCTAGAGGACGTGTTATTAATTTGTTCTTTTAAAATTGTTTTTATAAAGTATTTTTAATGTTGCAAAGTTAAGTAATTAAGCGTATATGGTGGATGCCTTGGTAATCAGAGGTGATGAAGGACGTGCAAATCTGCGAAAAGTGTCGATTAGTTGATTAGAAACGTTTGAGTCGGCGATATCCGAATGGGGTAACCTAGTATATTTATTATACTATCATTAATTGAATATATAGATTAATGAGATAAACCAGGAGAACTGAAACATCTAAGTATCCTGAGGAAAAGAAATCAATTGAGATTCTCTTAGTAGTGGCGAGCGAAAAGGGAAAAGCCTTGAGTAATAATAAAGTATTTGTGTTAGTAGAATAATTTGGAAAAGTTAACGATACAAGGTGATAGTCCTGTATATAAAAATATAGGTATTTTATACTCGATAAGTAAAACGAGACACGTGTAATCTTGTTTGAAGATAGGGGGACCATCCTCTAAGGCTAAATACTACTGATTAACCGATAGTGAACTAGTACCGTGAGGGAAAGGTGAAAAGAACCCCGGTTAGGGGAGTGAAATAGAACCTGAAACCGTATACGTACAAGCAGTAGAAGCATGTAGTAAATAAGTGTGACTGCGTACCTTTTGTATAATGGGTCAGCGAGTTATATTTTGTAGCAAGGTTAACTTTTTAATAAGGGAGCCGAAGGGAAACCGAGTCTTATAGGCGTTAGTTGCAGGATATAGACCCGAAACCCGGTGATCTAGCTATGAGCAGGTTGAAGATTAGGTAACACTAATTGGAGGACCGAACTGACTGATGTTGAAAAATCAGCGGATGACTTGTGGTTAGGGGTGAAAGGCCAATCAAACCGGGAGATAGCTGGTTCTCCTCGAAAACTATTTAGGTAGTGCCTTATGTATTTATCTTCTGGGGTAGAGCACTGTTTCAGTTAGGGGATTTCCAAATCTACCAATCTGATGCAAACTCCGAATACGGAAGAATATTATCATAGGAGACACACATTGGGTGCTAAGATCCAGTGTGGAAAGGGAAACAGCCCAGATCACAAGCTAAGGTCCCTAAATTATAATTAAGTGGGAAACGATGTGAAAAGGCTTAGACAGCTAGGATGTTGGCTTAGAAGCAGCCATCATTTAAAGAAAGCGTAATAGCTCACTAGTCTAGTCATTTTGCGCGGAAGATGTAACGGGGCTAAATTATGTACCGAAGCTGTGGCAATATTTTTTTATTTAATATTGGGTAGAGGAGCGTTCTGTAAGCTGTTGAAGATATATTGTGAGATATATTGGAGGTATCAGAAGTGCGAATGCTGACATAAGTAACGATAAAATAGGTGAAAAACCTATTCGCCGAAAAACTAAGGTTTCCTGTCCAACGTTAATCGGGGCAGGGTTAGTCGATTCCTAAGGTGAGGTTGAAAAACGTAATCGATGGTAAACAGGTTAATATTCCTGTACTTATTAGTATTGCGATGGGATATGAAGAAAGTTAGGTTAGCCAGATCTTGGTTATTCTGGTTTAAGTGTGTGGGTAGATATCTTGGAAAAACCGGATATTGTTTTTACTGAGGCATGATGACGAGACTAATAAGTTGAAGTAACTAATACTAAGCTTCCAGGAAAAATCTCTAAGCTACAGATATTAATAAATCGTACTATAAACCGACACAGGTGGTTAGGTAGAGTATACTAAGGCGCTTGAGAGAACTCGGGTAAAGGAACTAGGCAAAATAGTGCCGTAACTTCGGGAGAAGGCACACTAATATTAGTTAAGGATTTTACTCTGTAGCTAAAATTAGTCTAAGAGAATAGCTAGCTGCAACTGTTTATTAAAAACACAGCACTGTGCAAACATGTAAGTGGAAGTATACAGTGTGATGCCTGCCCGGTGCCGGAAGGTTAATTGAGAAAGTTAGAAGTAAAATTTGAAGCTTTTAATTGAAGCCCCGGTAAACGGCGGCCGTAACTATAACGGTCCTAAGGTAGCGAAATTCCTTGTCGGGTAAGTTCCGACCTGCACGAATGGCATAATGATGGCTAGACTGTCTCTACCCGAGACTCAGTGAAATTGAAATTGCTGTGAAGATGCAGTGTACCTGCGGCAAGACGGAAAGACCCCGTGAACCTTTACTATAACTTGATATTGAGTAATGAATTTTATTGTGTAGGATAGGTGGGAGGCTTTGAAGCATAGATGCTAGTTTATGTGGAGCCGTCCTTGAAATACCACCCTTTGGGGTTTATTATTCTAATTGAGTTCCGTTATCCGGAACCAAGACAATGTCTGGTGGGTAGTTTGACTGGGGCGGTCTCCTCCTAAAAGGTAACGGAGGAGTACAAAGGTTAGCTAATTACGGTCGGAAATCGTAATTTTAGTGTAAAGGCATAAGCTAGCTTAACTGTGAGCGTGACAACGCGAACAGATGCGAAAGCAGGTCTTAGTGATCCGGTGGTTCTGTATGGAAAGGCCATCGCTCAACGGATAAAAGGTACTCCGGGGATAACAGGCTTATACCGCCCAAGAGTTCATATCGACGGCGGTGTTTGGCACCTCGATGTCGGCTCATCACATCCTGGGGCTGAAGTTGGTCCCAAGGGTATGGCTGTTCGCCATTTAAAGTGGTACGCGAGCTGGGTTTAGAACGTCGTGAGACAGTTCGGTCCCTATCTGCCGTAGGCGTTGGAAGCTTGAAAGGATCTGTTCCTAGTACGAGAGGACCGGAATGGGTATACCTCTGGTGTTCGGGTTGTTAACCAATAGCATTGCCCGGTAGCTATGTATATAAAAGATAAGTGCTGAAAGCATATAAGCGCGAAACTTACCTTAAGATTAGGCTTCCCAGAAAACTTTAGTTTTCCTAAAGGATCGTTATAGATTATAACGTTGATAGGTCAGATGTGTAAGCATAGTAATATGTTAAGCTAACTGATACTAATTATCCGTGAGGCTTAACTTTGCAACATTAAAAGTATTTTATTTACTGGCAGTAATAGCGTAGCAGAACCACCTGAATCCATTTCGAACTCAGAAGTGAAATGTTACAGCGCTGATGGTAGTGTAAGGTTTTTCTTATGTGAGAGTAAGACACTGCCAGTTTTTTTTTTTTTTTTTTTTTTTAAAAAAAAATGGTGCGGTAGTTCAGTTTGGTTAGAATATCAGCCTGTCACGCTGGAGGTCACGGGTTCAAGTCCCGTTCGCACCGTGAAATTTGTTAATTTTTTTATTAATAAGTGAAATTAATTTAATGTTTTTATAATATTTTTATATAATTAAATTTTTAAAGGTTAAAAATTTTTTATTAAATTACAATAATATATATATATAACTTATTTAAGTTAATCAGTGAAATAATTTTTTAGTTTTAAATTTTAGATTTTTAATTTATTTTAGAAATTTTATTTTATTAAAATAGATATTTTAATTTGTTTTCAAAAACAAAATGTTTTTGTTATTTTAAATAACATTTACTATTTAATTAGTTTTAAATAATAAATTTAATATTTAATAAATATTATTAATAATAATAATTTATTCTTAATTTTATAAGAATATATAAATAATTTTTATAAAGTATTATTTAAAGTTTATTAATGATTTATTAACATAATATTTATTATTAATATGCACTTTAATAAAAATAATTTAATTTGATTAGATTTAGAAATGACAGGATTGAATCCTGATATAAATAAAATTATTGAAATTGCAACTATAATTACTGATAGTAATTTAAATATTTTAGCTGAAGGTCCTAATTTAGTAATATATCAAAGTGATCAATGTTTAAATTGTATGGATAAATGGAATACTATTATCCATAACGGTACTGGATTAATTAATAAAGTAAAAAATAGTTGTATTAGTGAAATTAAAGCAGAAAATATAACTTTAAATTTTTTAAAAAAATGGGTACCTAAAAAAGTTTCGCCTATATGTGGAAATACTATTGCACAGGATAGAAGATTTTTATTTAAATATATGCCTAAGTTAGAATCATATTTTAATTATAGATATATAGATGTAAGTACATTAAAGGAATTAATTAAGCGGTGGTTACCTAATAAATTAAATTTTCAAAAAAAAAATAAACATAACGCTTTATTAGATATAAAAGAATCTATTTATGAATTAGTTTTTTATCGTAAATATTTTTTTAAGTTAGTTTAGTTTTAATTATTTTATATATAATTAATTGTGTTGCGGAAATAACTCAGCGGTAGAGTATAACCTTGCCAAGGTTAGAGTCACGGGTTCGAATCCCGTTTTCCGCTTTTATTTAATTTTAAATTATTATTTAGGATATGAAAAAGAAAGTTAAAATTGATATTAAAAATAAACATATTCTTAGTAAGATAGCTAATCTTATATCTTATTTAGTATTTAAACCAATATATATATATATATATGGTCCTGTAGGGATTGGTAAATCTTATTTTTGTAAAAAATTAATAAATAGTTTTGGTTATAAAGGTTTTGTTAATAGTCCTAGTTATTCATTAGTAAATAAATATAAATGTCGTTTATATTTTTTATATCATTTTGATTTTTATAGAATTAATTGTTGTAATCAATTATTTAATTATTTTGATATTGAAGATTATTTTGATAGAACTAATATTTGTTTAGTAGAATGACCTAAATGTGAAGATATTTTTTTACCTTTACCAGATTTAAAAATTTTTTTTATTTATGATAAAAATTTTAATAGAAGTATAAATATTGAATATTTTTCTGGAATTGGAAAAAATATTTTACAAAATAAATATTTTAGATATGAAGTTTAAGTGTAAATTAAAGTTATTTATATTTTTTTATTTTTTTTTCTTTTTTACTTTTTCAGTAAAAAGTAATTCTTTTTTTTTAAAAAAAATTATTATAAGTAATGATTTTTTAATTTTTAAAAAGAAAAAAAAAGAAAATTACGATTTTTCTTTTTTAAATACGAATATATTTAAAAATTTTATAGAAACGTTTTATTTATTAGATAAAAATTTTATTTTTTTAAATAGATATTTTTTTCTAAAAATTTGATATTATAAACATCAAAAATTCAATTTAAGATTTAAATTTAAAAATTTATATATTAAAAATAATAAAAGGAAAATTAAAAAAAAAATTAATATCGTTATAGATTCTGGTCATGGTGGTGTAGATCCGGGTGCTATAGGTTTAAACGGATTAAAAGAAAAAGATGTTAATTTATCTATATCTATAAAATTATTTAATTTAATTAATTTAGATAAAAAGTTTAATGCTTTTTTAATAAGAAATAGAGATGTTTATATTCCTTTTAAAGAAAGATTAAATATAGCTAATAAATTAAATGCTGATTTAATTATTTCTATACATACGGATTCATTTTTAAATAGAAAAGTTTCTGGTAGTTCTGTATGAATTTTTCCATCTAAACAATGTAAATATGATATTTATTGTAATATAAAAATAGATAAATTAAAAAGAAATGTTTTTATTAATAATGATTTAGATCTTTTATTTTATGTTAATTATAATATTGCTTTAGAAGTTTTAAATAAATTAAAGAGTGAATTTAATTTAAAGAAAAAATATCCTCAATGTGGAAAATTAATAATTTTGTCTTCTTTTACTATTCCATCTATTTTAATAGAAACTGGTTATATAAGTAATCCTAATGAAGAAAAAAAATTAGGTAGTTATGTTTATCAGAACAAAATAGCTAAAAATATTTATTCAGGTATAAATATTTTTTTTAAAAAAAATTTTTAATTTTTAAAATAAAATTTATGTAAATATGATTAAAAAAATAAAAAATTTACCTGAAGATACTATAAATAAAATATCTGTTGGAGAATTTATAAATAGACCTTATTTAATTTTAAAAGAATTATTAGAAAATAGTTTAGATGCTAATTCTACATTAATTAAAATTGAAATAGTTAATTCAGGTTTTACTTCAATAAAAGTAACTGATAATGGTGATGGTATTCCTAAAGAAGAATTATTTTTATCTGTAAAAAAATTTGCTACTAGTAAAATATTTTTATTTGAAGATTTAAAATATTTAAATACTTTTGGTTTTAGAGGTTTAGCTTTATCAAGTATAAGTAGTATATCAAATTTTTCTTTATCATCTAAAATAATACATAAAAATTATGGTTGAATGATTTTAAATTCTAAAAAAAATACTTCTTTATTTAAAATAAAACCTATAAATTGTAATAAAGGCACTTCAGTTGAAGTAAAAGATGTTTTTTTTAATTATTTTAATAATAATTTATTAAATTCTACTTATTATAATGAATGATTATTAATTAAAAAAGTACTTAATTTATTTATTTTATCAAATAATAAAGTAAATTATTACATTTATAATAATAGATCTTTATATAAAAAATATTTTTTTATAGGAAATGAAAAATTAACTCTTATTAATAGAATAGTTAATATTTATGGAAAAGAATTTTATAATAAATCTCATTATATAGATATTTGTTTAAAAAATGTTAGCTGTTATGGTTTTATTTTTTTTGATGTTAGTAAAGATGTAAAAATTATTTTCTTAAATAGAAGAATTATTTCTAATAATAATATTTTATTTAGTTCAGTAGATAGATCTTTTTTAGAATTTTTTACAAAAAAAAGATCTTTTTCTTATATATTATTTTTTACTATAAATGTTAGTGAATTAAATGTAAATATTAATGCTGATAAAAGAAAAATAGAATTTTTTAAATACACTGAATTACATAATATTATACATATTTTATTTATTTCTTTTTTTAAAAAGAAAAAATATTTATTTAAAATTAAGAAGGAAAATAATACGCAAAAAAAATTGAATAAAAAATTTTCTTTATTTCATGATAGTTATTTACATTATTTTTTATATAATTTTGGTACTATATTAAATGTTAGTGATAAACGTTTTGTATTTACAAATAAAAAAAATTATATCTTTGTTTTTGATTTATTTTATATATATTATATTTTTAACAAGTTTTTAATGTATAAAAAAATTCTTATAAAGAAAAATAAAAAAAAATTAGTTAATCCTATAATTTTGTCTTTTAAAGAAGTTAAATATAAATTTATTAAAAAAAAATTATTAAGTTTTTTAAATATAGATATTTATTATGAAAAAAATTATATTTTTATTAAATCAGTTCCCTTAGAATTATTAAATAAAAATTTAGAAAAATTATTTTTAAGTTTTTTTTCTTTTATAGAAAAAAAAAGTGATTTTTTAATTTTTAGAATATCTTATTGACTTTCAGATTATATAATTTATGAAACTTTAGGTTGATCTAATGAAGAAATTATAGTTTTATTAGTTAATTTTTATAAATTTAATGTAAATGATTTTATTAATAGAAAGATGTTTAAAGTTTTTGATTTAAATCAAATATCAAATTATTTAATTTTATCTTAATGATTATACAAAATAATATAAAAAATAATCCTAAAATTTTTTGTGTTTTAGGACCTACTGGAGTAGGTAAGACTGCTATAGTTATTGAATTAAAAAAATATTTACCTATAGAAGTTATAAGTGTTGATTCTTGTTTAATATATAAAAATATGGATATAGGTACTGCTAAACCATCTTTAAAAGATTTAAATAAATGTCCTCATAGTTTAATTGATATTTTAGATCCTAAAGATTTTTATTCTGTAAATAAATTTTTATTTGATTCAAATATTGAAATATGTAATATTTTTTTGAGAAATAATATACCTTTGTTAGTTGGTGGTACTATGATGTATTATAATTCTTTATTTAATGGTTTATCAATTTTACCAAAAGGTAATGATAATATACGTAAATATATTAATTTTTTTTTGTATAAATATGGTAATAAATGTGTTTATAATCATTTATTAAATATTGATTATGATTCAGTTATTAAAGTTCATTATAATGATATATATAGATTAACAAGAATTTGAGAAGTTTTTTTAATAACAGGTCAAAAATTATCTTTATTAAAAAATAAGAAAAAAGATCGTAATTTTTACGATATTAAAAAAATTATTCTTTTTCCTAGAGAAAAAGATAAATTATTTCTTTCTATAAGAAAAAGATTTTTATGTATGTTAAGTGAGGGATTTGAAGAAGAAGTATGAAATTTATATTGTCGAAATGATTTAAATGTTAATATTCCTTCTATGAAATGTATTGGTTATAGAGAAATGTGATTATATTTTGACAATAAAATTACATATTCTGATATGATTGATATTAGTATTAAGAAAACTTTTAATTTAGTAAAAAAACAATTAACTTGATTAAAAAAATGATCTGATTCTTTTATTTTAGAAGTTGATAATATAAAAACTTCTGTTATTAAAATTATTAATTTTATAAATAAAAGTTTATAAAATAATTAAATTTATTAATAAATAATTTATTAAATAAAATATGATTTTTTATAAAAAAAAAAGTTTAGCTATATTTATATATTTAAATAATAAAAAAAATATTTTTAATAGTATTAGTGAATTTAAAAAATTAATTATTTCTGCAAATATAGAAATTCATAATTTTATTAAAATTAATGTTAGATTACCTAATAATAGGTATTATATTGGATATGGCAAAGTTCAAGAAATAAATAATTTAGTAAAAGAATTTAATTATGATTTGTTGATATTTAATATAGTGTTAAAAAATTCTCAGGAACGTAATTTAATTAAATTAATGAATTGTTCTATTTTAGATAGAACAAATTTAATATTAAGTATTTTTAGATTTAGGGTAAACACATCTTTTGGTAAATTACAAGTAGAATTAGCTTATTTAAATTATTTAAGTACTAGATTAGTTAAACGTTGAACTCATTTAGAGAGACAAAGAGGAGGAAGTAAGTATATTACAGGTCCTGGAGAAAAACAAATAGAAATTGATCGTAGAATTTTAAAAAAAAAAATTAAATTTATTAATAAAAATTTATCTAAAATTTCTAATCAAAGGTTTAAAAGTAATAAATTAAGAAAAAAGTTTGATATTCCTGTTATATCTTTAGTAGGATATACTAATTCAGGTAAATCTACTTTATTTAATTTATTAACTTATTCTGAATTAGAAATGAAAAATTGTTTTTTTTCTACTTTAGATGTTTATATAAGAAGAATTAAGTTATTTAAATTTACTCAAGATATTTTATTATTAGATAGTGTAGGTTTTATTGAAAATTTACCTAAAAATATATTTGATGCATTTGAAGCAACTTTAAATGAAATAAGTAATTCTCAACTTATTTTTCATGTTGTTGATATTTCAAATGTTTTTTTTCAAAAACAAATTGATGTTGTAGAAAGTACTTTAAATTTAATTAATAAAAATAATATACCTGTTATTCAAATAATGAATAAAATAGATAAGATAAAAAATTGTAAAAATAGAATAGAGTTAAATTATGATAATTTTCCATATAAAATTTGAATATCAGCTAAATATAATATTGGATTACAATCAATTTATCAAATAATATTAGATTTTTTTAATATTAAAAAATATATTTATAAGTATATTTTTCCTTTAAAAATTTTTCTTTTAATACGTGATTTTTTATATAAGTTTAATTTTTTAAAAAAAGAATTTAGTTTTGATGGTATTAATTACCATATATATATATCAGTAATTAAAAAAGATTTTTTTAGAATAATTAAACGATATCCTTTTATTAATAAATATCAAGTTTAAATTTTGTATGTATAAGAAAATATATGGTTTTTTTGCTGTTAAAAATTTATTAAAATATAAGTCTAAATATATTAAGTTAGTGTATATATTAAAAGGTAAGAATAATTTAAGAATAGATAAGATAAAAAAGTTGTCTTTAGAAAAAAATATATCTTTAGTTTATTTAAATAATAAAGATATGAACAAATTATTAAATAGAAAATTAAATTTTCAAGGTATTATTGCATTAGTAAAAAATAATTTAGATATTAATAATACTGAAATTGATTTTTATAAATTAGTTGTTTCTTTTAATGAGGTTTTTATTTTAGTTTTAGATAAGATTAATAATCCTTATAATTTAGGTTCATGTATTAGAACAGCTGTTTCTTTTGGAGTAAATATGATATTAGTTAGTAAATATAAATCTGTTTCAATAAATAATAATATAGTACATAAAGTTTCTATGGGTAGTATATATAAAGTGTTTCTTTTTGAATTTAAAAATTTATATAAAATTATTAATTTTTTAAAATTACGTAATTTTTTTATTGTTGGTTCTTCTTGTGAAAATAAAGATAAAAATTTATTTCATTTTAATTTTAAAAAATTAAATTTATTAGTTTTAATTTTAGGTTCAGAAAATAAAGGTTTAAGTTTTAATTTAAAAAAATGTTGTGATGTTCTTTTATATATTCCTATGGTTAATATTAGTTCATTAAATGTTTCAGTAGCTAATGGCATATTTATTTCTGAGATTAAACGTCAGCAAAACAATTATATAAATTAGTTATTTAATTATTTCACCAATTTTAAATAAATTAGGTTTAGAGTTAATTAGTTCTGAAGTTTTCATTATTCTACAGTTATTTAACTGTAATTTTTTTATATTTAATACACAATCAATTGTGCTTATTTGTAATCCTTTTTTATTATATTTTAAAATATATCCTGGAGGGTATTTTTTTCTTTTAGAAAAGTTTTTTATTTTAATTTTTCAAATAATAATTTGATATTTTTTATAGAAGAAAAATGTTTTAGGTCAGACACAAAATGCTCTTATTTGTCTTTCTATGTGAGATCCCTGTTTATTTCAATTTATTAAACCATTATTTTTTTTAATTTTTTTAGCGTATGTAGCATGTTTATTATTTTGTTTTTTTATTTTAATTTTATTATCTTTAATTTTTTTTAAAGTTTTAAATAAAACTATTATTCCTAATCTTTTAATTTTTTTATATAAAGTTATATATGTTTCATTATATTGAATAATACATTTTTTTTGGTATAAAATATCACCATTATCTATAATTTTATTTATTTTTATAGTAGTAACTCCAGTTTCTTTATCTCCCATTAATATTGATTTTTGTATTGGTGATGACCCTCTTCATCTAGGTAATAAAGATGCATGTAAATTTATACATCCAAATTTAGGTATTTTAATAATATTATTAGGAATAATAAATCCATATGCAATTATTAAAATAATATCTATTTTAAAATTTAATAATTGATTTTCTAATTTTTTAAGTTCCTTATAATTAGAAGGTGTAAATATATTATTTATATTATTTTTTTTTGCTTTTTTAATTATAGGATTTTGTTTTAATTTTAAATTTTTTGTTATTATTCCAATAATTTTGTATTTATTTTGTTTAATTATTTTTTTAAAAAAATAAAATGCAAATTCAGGAGTACCAACAAATATTATATTAAAATTATCTTTCATTTTTTTATTTAATATGATCTATTAATAATTTTCCATTAAGATGATCTATTTCATGTTGAATACAAACAGATAACAATCCATTACTTGTTATTAATTTTTGTTTTCCGTTCATGTTAAAAGTTTTTATTTTTAAAAAATTTGATCTTCTTATTACTAAGGAAAAATTTGGTATAGATAAACATCCTTCTTTTAATTTTATTTTTCCGTATTTTTTAATTACTATAGGATTTATTAGTACTATTTTTTTATTTTTTTTTTCTGATATATCTATTACTATAATTGATTTATTAATATTTACTTGTGTTGCTGCTAATCCTATACCTTTATTAAAATACATTGTTTCAAACATATTATATATTTGTTTTTTTAAATTAACATTAAAGTTTTGAACTATCTTTGTTTTTTTTCTTAATTTTTTATTTGGATAAATTAGTATATTTAGTATAGACATTTTAAATATGTTTGTATTAGTATAAATTTTTGTATAAAATATACTTTTATATAGCAGGTATAATAATACCCAAAGCGGGATTCGAACCCGCACGATTTTAACAATCGAGGGATTTTAAGTCCCTTGTGTCTACCTTTTCACCATTTGGGCTTTATTTAAAAAAATTAATAGTAGTAGACGTGTCCCGGAATTGAACCGGGTTAAATGGGTTTGCAATCCACTACATTACCAATCTGTCAACACGTCTTAAAAATTTTTTATAAATATATTTATTATTATAAATAATATTTATATTTTTTACTAAAATTATTTTAGTTTTATAGTGTATATAATAAATCTTTTTTAGTAGAAAAAAAAGTTATTATTTTTTTTTTTTTTATAATTTAAATTTTTGTAAATTTAATTTTTTATATATTTTGATTATTAAAGTTAATTAACTTATTATTAATTAAATTTTGTTTTTTGAAATATTATTTATTTTTATTAATAATAAAATTATTATAGGTATTTATGGTTACTATAAATCAATTAGTACGTAATTTTCGTGTTAGAAAATTATTTAAAAATAATGTTCCTGCTTTATCTGGTTGTCCTCAAAAAAAAGGTATTTGTATTAAAGTTTATACTACTACTCCTAAAAAACCTAATTCAGCTTTACGTAAAGTATGTAGAGTTAGGTTAACTAATGGTTTTGAAGTTACAGCTTATATAGGTGGTGAAGGTCATAATTTACAAGAGCATTCAGTTGTTTTAATAAGAGGTGGTAGGGTTAAAGATTTACCTGGAGTTAGATATCATGTAATTCGTGGTACTTTAGATTGTGTTGGAGTAAAAAATAGAAAGAATTCTCGTTCTAAATATGGAGTTAAAATTAAATAGTAAAGGATTTATATATGTCACGTCGTAAAGTTTCTAGTAATCGTAAAATATTACCTGATCTTTTATATAATTCGGAATTAGTTTCTAAATTTATTAATATTTTAATGGTACATGGAAAAAAAACTGTAGCTGAATGTATTTTTTATACTTCTTTAGATATTATAGAAAAAACACAAGGTAAAAATAAATTAGAATTATTAGAAAAAGCTATTAATAATGTTAAACCAGTTATAGAAGTTAAATCTCGTAGAGTTGGTGGTACAACTTATCAAATTCCTGTTGAAGTAAGACCTATAAGAAGTATTACTTTAGCTATACGTTGAATTATATTAGGTGCAAAAAATAGAAAGGGTAAGAAAATGTCATTAAAATTAGCTAATGAAATTTTAGAAGCGTTAGATCATAAGGGTTTTGCTTTTAAAAAAAAAGAAGATGTTCATCGTATGGCTGAATCTAATAAAGCATTTGCTCATTATAGATGGTAATAATTAATAGTGTAAAATTATTAATTTAGAGGTTAACATGGTACGTATAACACCTATTTCTAGATATAGAAATATTGGAATTAGTGCTCATATAGATGCTGGTAAAACTACTACTACTGAACGTATTTTATTTTATACTGGTATTAATTATAAGTTAGGTGAAGTTCATGAAGGTACTGCAACAATGGATTGAATGGTACAAGAACAAGAAAGAGGTATTACTATTACTTCTGCTACTACAACAACTTTTTGATCTGGTATGTTTTGTCAATTTAAAGATCATCGTATTAATATAATTGATACACCTGGTCATGTTGATTTTACCATTGAAGTTGAACGTTCTATGAGGGTTTTAGATGGAGCTGTTATGATATATTGTGCAGTTGGTGGTGTACAACCTCAATCAGAAACTGTTTGAAGACAAGTAAATAAATATAATATTCCTCGTATAGCTTTTATTAATAAAATGGATAGGGTTGGTGCTAATTTTTTTAATGTTATAGATCAGATTAAAACTAAACTTGGTACTATACCTATTTTATTACAGATTCCTATTGGTTCAGGTGATTCTTTTACTGGTGTAGTTGATTTAATTAGTATGAAGTCTATTTATTGAAATAATTTAGATAAAGGTTTAACTTTTAATATTAAAAATGATATACCTGATGATGTATATCATGTATTTAATGTTTGACGTTCTTTTTTATTAGAAATAGTAGCTGATTCTTCTGAAGATTTAATGTATAAGTATATTAATGGTTTAGATTTTTCTGAAAATGAGATTAGATTAGCTTTAAGAAATAAAGTTTTAAAAAATGAAATTTTATTAATTTGTTGTGGTTCTGCTTTTAAAAATAAAGGTATTCAATGTTTATTAGATTTTATAGTTTATTATTTACCATCACCTGATGATTTAAATACTATTCAAGGTTTAGATGTCAAGAATAATAATTTTATTACTCGTTTAATTAATGATAAAGAATATTTTTCTGCTTTAGCTTTTAAGTTATCTAATGATCCATTTGTAGGTAATTTAACTTTTTTAAGGGTTTATTCAGGTTATATTAAATGTGGTGATTTTGTTTGAAATTCTACTAAACAAGAACGTGAACGTGTAGGTAGAATAGTACAAATGCATGCTAATAAAAGAGATGAAATTAAAGAAGTATTTGCTGGTGATATAGCAGCTGTTATAGGTTTTAAGAATGTAACTACTGGTGATACTTTATGTGATATTAATAATCAAATTATTTTGGAAAAAATAGATTTTCCTGATCCTGTTATATCTATTGCATTAGAACCTAAAACTAAGTTAGATCAGGAAAAAATGGGTTTTGCTTTATTACGTTTATCACGAGAAGATCCATCTTTTAGAACTTGATTTGATAAGGAATCTAATCAAACTATTATTGCTGGTATGGGAGAATTACATTTAGATATAATTATTGATAGGATGAAACGAGAATTTAATGTTCATTCTAATATTGGTAAACCTGAAGTTGCTTATAGAGAAACTATTTTAAAATTTATAAAAAATATTGAAGGAAAATATATTCGACAAACTGGTGGTAGAGGACAATATGGTCATGTAGTAATAGATTTATATCCTTTATTACCTGAAGAATATTCATTATCTGATAATGGTTATCTTTTTATTAATGATATAAAAGGAGGTGTAATTCCTAATGAATATATTCCTGCTATTAATAAAGGTATTCGTGAACAGTTAAACTCTGGTCCTTTAGCGGGTTATCCTGTAATAAATATTAAAGTGAGATTATTTTTTGGATCTTATCATGATGTAGATTCTTCTGAAATAGCATTTAAAATGGCTGCTTCTATAGCTTTTAAAGAAGCTTTTTATAAAGCTAATCCTGTATTATTAGAACCATTAATGAAAGTAGAAGTTGAAACTCCTGAAAAATATATAGGTGATGTTATTGGTGATTTAAATCGTCGTAGAGGTATTATAGAAGGTATTTATGAGATTAATTTAGGTAAATTAATCAGATCTTATGTTCCTTTAGCAGAAATGTTTAATTATGCTACAGATTTAAGATCTTCTTCTCAAGGGAGAGCTGTGTATTCAATGGAATTTTATAAATATATTGAAGTACCTAGTTATATTTTAAAATCTTTTTTAAATTTAAATAAAGTTAATAAGAGTGAAAAAAATTAATAATGTCAAAGAAAAAATTTGAACGTTCAAAAATACATTTAAATGTTGGTACTATTGGTCATGTTGATCATGGAAAAACTACTTTAACTTCAGCTATTACTACTATTTTATCTAAAAAATATGGTGGTACAGCTTTTGCTTTTGATGAAATAGATAATGCTCCTGAGGAAAAAGCTAGAGGTATTACTATTAATACTTCTCATGTTGAGTATGATACTTTAGTAAGACATTATGCTCATGTAGATTGTCCTGGTCATGCTGATTATATTAAAAATATGATTACTGGGGCAGCACAAATGGATGGTGCTATATTAGTGGTAGCTGCTACTGATGGACCTATGCCTCAAACTAGAGAACATATTTTATTAGCAAGGCAAGTAGGTGTTCCTTATATATTAGTTTTTTTAAATAAATGTGATATGGTAGATGATGAAGAATTACTGGAATTAGTAGAAATGGAAGTTAGAGATATATTATCTCAATATGATTTTCCTGGTAATGAAACTCCTATTATTAGAGGTTCAGCTTTAAAAGCATTAGAAGGTGTGAAAATATGAGAAGATAAAATTATAGACTTAGCAAATACCTTAGATACTTATATACCTAATCCTATAAGAGATATAGAAAAGTCTTTTTTATTACCTATTGAAGATGTTTTTTCAATATCTGGTCGTGGTACAGTAGTAACTGGTAGAGTAGAAAAAGGTATAATTAAAGTAGGTGAAGAAATAGAAATAGTAGGTATTAGTAGTACTAAAAAATCAATTTGTACTGGTGTAGAAATGTTTCGTAAATTATTAGATGAAGGTAGAGCAGGAGAAAACGTAGGTGTTTTATTAAGAGGTATAAAACGTGAAGAAATACAAAGAGGTCAAGTTTTGGCTAAACCTGGTACAATAAATCCACATATTTCATTTAATGCTGAAGTTTATATTTTATCTAAAGAGGAAGGAGGAAGACATACTCCATTTTTTACTGGTTATAAACCTCAATTTTATTTTAGAACTACTGATGTTACTGGTACTATTACGTTACCTAAAGATTTAGAAATGGTTATGCCTGGTGATAACGTTCATATATTAGTAAAATTATTTAATCCTATTGCTATGGATGAGGGATTACGTTTTGCTATAAGAGAAGGTGGACGTACAGTTGGTGCAGGTATAGTAAGTAATATTATTTCTTAGTATTTTTGAAAATTATTTTTTTTTTTTTTAAGTTTAGGATTATATTTATGGATAATCAAAGAATTCGTATAAGGTTAAAATCTTTTGATCATCGTCTTATAGATCAATCTACTATAGATATAGTAGAAACTGCTAAAAAAACTGGTGCTCAAGTTAGAGGTCCAATACCTTTACCTACATCTATAGAAAGGTTTACTATATTAACTTCTCCTCATGTGGACAAAGATGCAAGAGATCAATACGAAATTAGAACTCATAAACGTTTAATTGATATAATAGATCCTACTGATAGAACAGTAGATGCTTTAATGAAATTAGATTTAGCAGCTGGTGTAGATGTACAAATTAGTTTAGGTTAATTAGGTTAGGTTAATTTATGATTGTTTTAATAGGTAAAAAAATTGGTATGACAAGAATTTTTTCTCAGGAAGGTTATTTTATTCCTGTTACTGTTATTAAAATAGAAGATAATATAATTACTTGTATAAAGAAAATAAGTAGTGATGGTTATTATTCTACACAAGTTACTTTTGGTAATACTTTTAATAAAGTTAATAAGTGTAGTTTAGGTTTTTTTTCTAAAATTAATATTTCTCCTAGAAAAAAATTATGAGAAATACCTTATTTGCAAGATATTCATTTAAATATAGGTCAAAATATAAATATTTCTTTATTTAGTAATGTTAAAAAAGTTAATGTAACAAGTTATTCAAAAGGTAAAGGTTTTACTGGGACTATTAAAAGATGAAATTTTAAATCTCAGGATAAAAGTCATGGTAATTCTTTATCACATAGAGTACCTGGTTCTATAGGACAAAATCAAACTCCAGGTAAAGTTTTTAAAGGAAAAAAAATGGCTGGTCGTATGGGAAATAAAAAAATTACTATAAAAAAAATGAAAGTTATAGATATAAATGAAAATAAAAAGTATATGTTAGTTAAAGGATGTATAGCTGGTTATATTGGTTGTTATGTTTATGTTAAATCTTATAAGGAAAATTAATGAATATAATTATTAAAGATAATGTTAATGTTAATATTAATTTATCTGATAACGTTTTTAATTATCCTTTAAATATGTCTTTAATTCATCAAGTCATAACTTCTTATAGAATTAATTCTCGTAAAGGAACTTCAAGTCAAAAATCAAGATCTGAAGTTTCTGGTTCTAATAAAAAACCTTGGAAACAAAAGGGTACTGGTCGTGCTAGAGCAGGTTCTGTTAAAAGTCCTATTTGACGTTCTGGTGGAGTAACATTTGCTGCTAAACCAGTTAAATATTTTTTAAAAGTTAATAAAAAGATGTATCGTAATGCATTAAAAAGTATTTTATCTGAATTAATTAGACAATCTAGATTATATGTTTTTAGTGATTTTATTTTGAATAAACCTAAAACTAGTTTTCTTTTAAAAAAATTAAGAGGTTTAAATTTTAATGATTCTTTAATTATTGTTGAAAGTTTAGATAATAATTTGTATTTAGCATCTAGAAATTTATATAAAATTTTTATTTGTTGTGTTAATAATATAAATATAGTTAATTTATTAAAATTTAAAAATATTTTGTTTACTATAGATTCTATAAAGAATATAGAGGATAAATTAAAGTAATGTATAAAAATTATTATGATCTTTTTTGTAAACCGTATTTTTCAGAAAAAATATCATGTTTATCAAATAGTAATAAAGTTTTTGTTTTTAAATTACCTTTAAAAGTTAATAAGTTAGAAATTATGTCTATTTTAAAAAAGGTTTTTAATGTTAAAGTTAAAAAAGTTAGAACGTTGATAGTTAAAGGTAAAAAAAAGAAAAAAAAGAATAATATAGGTTTTACTAGTAGTTGAAAAAAAGTTTATATTTGACTTAAGAAAGGTGAAAATTTAGCTTTTATTAATAATTAAAATTAAATATATTATTATGGTATTAATAAAATATAAACCTATTACATCAGGTAGTAGGCATAGAAAAAAGGTAGTGAATTTTGATTTATATAAAGGTACATCTTATCCTTCTTTAACAGTAAAAAAAAAAAAAAGAGGAGGTCGTAATAATAATGGTCGTATTACTGTTAGACATATAGGAGGAGGACATAAAAAAAATTATCGTATTATAGATTTTAAAAGAGATAAATATGATGTTGTGGGTGTTTTAGAACGTATAGAATATGATCCTAACAGGTCTTCATATATAGGTTTAATTTTATATAAAGATGGTGAAAGAAGATATATTTTACATCCAAAAAATTTAAAAGTAGGTGATGTTATTCAATCAGGTTTAAATGTTAATATTCATATAGGTAATTGTTTACCTTTAAGTAATATTCCTATAGGTACTTTAGTACATAATATAGAATTATTGCCAAATAAAGGTGGACAGATTGCAAGGTCTGCTGGTTCTTATGCTCAAATAATTATACGTGATGATTTTTATGTTACTTTAAGATTACGTTCAGGTGAATTACGTAAAGTTAATGGTTTATGTAAAGCTACTATAGGTGAAATTAGTAATTCGGAACATATGTTATGTTCTTTAGGAAAAGCAGGTTTTTCACGTAGATTAGGTATTAGACCTACTGTTAGAGGTACTGCTATGAATCCTATTGATCATCCTCATGGAGGTGGTGAAGGGCGTAATTTTGGTAAACATCCAGTCACTCCTTGAGGAAAGCATACTAAAGGTTTAAAAACTCGTAAAAATAAACGTACAGATAAATTTATTATTCAAAATAGAAAATTTAAAAATTAGTGTAAAATTATGACACGTTCTTTTAAAAAAGGTCCTTTTATAGATATTCATTTATTAAAAAAAGTTGAAAAAATGTCTATTAGTAAAGATAAAAAAACTTTACGTACTTGATCACGTCGTTCTACTATATTACCTAATATGGTAGGTTTAACTATATCAGTTTATAATGGAAAATATCATATACCAGTATATATAACAGAAGAAATGATAGGACATAAATTAGGTGAATTTTCACCAACTAGAATATTTAAAGGGCATATGTCAGTTGATAAAAAAATTAAAAAAACTTAAATAAATTTAAAAATTATTTTATTATGGAAGTTATTGCTAAATATCTTTATGTAAAATCTTCTCCTCAGAAGTTACGTCTAGTTGTGGATTTAATAAGAGGTAAAAATGTAAATTTGGCTTTAAATATATTAAATTTTACTAATAAAAAAGCTGCTTTATTTGTTATAAAAGTTTTAAATTCTGCTATAGCTAATGCTAAACATAATTATAATTATGATGTATCTAAGTTAATTATATCTAAAGTTTATGTAGATGGAGCATCATCATTAAAACGTTTAGTTCCTAGAGCTAAAGGAAGGGCAAATTATATTTTAAAACGTATGAGTCATATAACTATATTTGTATCTTATGTTAAATTAAATAAATTGATAGGTAATATTAATGGGACAGAAAGTAAATCCTAATTTAGTTCGTTTAGGTATAATAAAATTATGAAATTCTGTTTGATTTGCTAATAAGAAAAATTTTGCATCTATTTTAGATAGTGATTTTAAAGTTCGTTCTTTATTATATAAAAAACTTTCTAAAGCATTAATATCTAAAATAGTTATAGAAAGACCGGCAAAAAGTATTAAAGTAACAATATATACAGCTCGTCCTGGTATTGTTATAGGTAAAAAAGGTGAAGATGTTGAAAAATTAAGAAAAATGGTTTCAGATATTTCGGGTGTTCCTTCACAGTTAAATATATCTGAAATACGTAAGCCAGAGTTAGATGCTAAGTTAGTAGCTGATAATATTGCTAGTCAAATAGAGAGACGTCTTATGTTTAGAAGGATAATTAAAAGAGTTATTAGTAATGCGATGCGTTTAGGAGCAAAAGGAATAAAAGTTGAAATTAATGGTAGGTTAAATGGTTCTGAAATCGCTAGATCAGAATGATATAGAGAAGGTAGTGTACCATTACATACATTAAGAGCTGATATAGATTATAGTGTTTCTCAATCATTTACAACTTATGGTGTTATAGGTATAAAAGTTTGAATTTTTAAAGGTGAAATATTAGATAGAATTTATTCAGTTAGAGATAATAATAGAGATTATTTATTTAATTTTAGAAAACAGTATAAAAAAAAAACATAAATTTTTAAAATTTAGTTAATTATTGTATAAAAAATATGTTACAGCCTAAAAGAAGTAAGTTTCGTAAAATGCAAAAAGGACGAAATAAAGGTTTTTCTAATAGTACAGAAATTTGTTTTGGTAAATTTGGTTTAAAAGCTATTACTAGAGGTAATATTTCTGCTAAACAGATAGAAGCAGCACGTCGTGTTATTATGCATATTACTAGTCGTCAAGGTTATCTTTGAATAAGAATTTTTCCTGATAAACCTATTACAAAGAAACCTTTAGAAGTTCGTATGGGTAAGGGAAAAGGTGATGTAGAATATTGAGTTGCTGTTATAAAACCAGGAAAAATTTTATATGAAATGGATGGTGTGACTGAAATTATAGCTAGAAAATCTTTTAAGTTAGCTTCTGCTAAATTATCTGTAAAAACAATTTTTGTTAGTTAATTAATATGAATAATAAAAGTATTTTAAGATTAAAAAGTATAGATGAATTAAATTATGAATTGTTAAATTTGTTAAAGGAATATTTTAGTTTACGTGTTAAATTATCTACTAATCAATTAAAACAAACTCATTTAGTTCGTGTATGTAGAAAAAATATTGCTATTATGAAAACTATTTTGTGAGAAAAAAAAAATAATGGTAAATAGAAAAGTTTTAAGAGGTAAAATTATTAATAATAATCTAAAACATACTTTAGTTGTATGTATTTCGTATTTTAGAAAACATAAAAGATATGGTAAGTATATAAGAAAAAGTAAAAATATGATGATTCATATTTTATCTAAAGATAGAAATAAAAATTTTTTGTTAAATGATTTAATTGATATACAGGAATATAAACCATTTTCTAAAAGAAAATCGTGAATATTTTATAAGTTTGTTAATAAATAATTTTTAAATAAGATATTAATTATAATAATATGATACAGGAACGTTCTATATTATTTGTAGCAGATAATTCAGGAGCTAAAATTGTTATGTGTATTAAAGTTTTAAGAGGATCTTCTAGAAGATATGCTAATATTAGTGATATTATAAAAATAACAGTTAAAGAAGTTGTTTCTAAGAGTAAGGTAAAAAAAGGTGAAGTTTTAAAAGCTGTTATAGTACGTAGTAAGTTTGGTATACGTAGATTTGATGGTTCAATAATAAGATTTGATAGTAATTGTTGTGTGTTATTAAATAATTTAAATGAACAACCTGTAGGTACTAGAATATTTGGACCTGTAACTAGAGAATTACGTATTGATAAATTTATGAAGATAGTTTCTTTAGCACCAGAAGTTATTTAAAAGGTAATGTTTATATGTCTTTAAAATTTCGTGTTAATGATGAAGTTATTGTTATAGTAGGAAAAGATAAGGGTAAAGTTGGTAAAATTAAAAAAGTATTTATTAATTTAAATAAAGTTATTGTAGAGAATTTAAATTTAGTATTTAAACATAATAAATCTAGACCTGAGAATAATATATTCGGTAATATATCTCGTAAAGAATCTTTATTAGATATTTCTAATATTAGTCATTTTATACCTTATTCTAATAAATTATCTAAAGTTGGTTTTAGATATCAAAATAAAAAAAAAGTACGTTATTTGAAACGTAATAATGTAAATATATAAGTAATTATGAGTTTATTAGATTTATATAAAAAGAAAATAATAGATAAAATGATTTATAAATTTAATTATTCATCTGTTATGGCAGTGCCTAGATTAAATAAAATAGTGATAAATGTAGGGTTAAATTTTCATGGTTTAGATATTAAAAAAAAAATTGAAATTGTTTTAAATAATTTAAAATTAATATCGGGACAAAAACCTATTTTAATTTTTGCTAAAAAATCTATTGCTAATTTTAAATTACGTAAAGGTTCTTATATAGGTTGTAAAGTAACTTTACGTAAAAAATTAATGTGAAATTTTTTAGAAAAATTAATATTTATTTCTATTCCTCGTATAAGGGATTTTCGTGGTTTTTCTAAAAAATCTTTTGATAATAATGCCAATTTGAATATTGGTATTAAAGAATATACTATATTTCCTGAAATTATTTATGAGGAAATTAATTATTTACATGGATTAAATATATCTATTATTACTAGTTCACATAAACTTAATGAAGTTTTATATTTATTTTCTTTATTTAGTTTCCCATTTAAAAATTAATTTATTATATATGACTAAGAAATCAATATTAGCTCGTGAGAAAAGAAGGTTATTATTAAGTAATAAATATTATTTTAAAAAAGTAAAATTGAAAAAAGTTATTTCTAGCAAAAGTTCTACTCAAAAAGAAAGATGAGATGCTATTGTTAAATTACAAAATATGCCTAAAGATTCTAGTTATTGTAGACGTAGAAATAGATGTAGGCAAACAGGTAGACCTCACGGTTTTTTGCGTAAATTTGGTTTAAGTCGTATTAAATTTAGGGAATTTGCAATGAATGGTTATATACCTGGTTTAAAAAAGTCTAGTTGGTAAAATAATTTAAGTTAGGATAGAAATTTATGAGTATGCAAGATCCAATTGGAGATATGTTAACTTGTATTAGGAATAGTCAATTAGTAAAAAAAATATTTTTATATGTTTATTATTCAAAATTTAAGGAATCTATTATTAAAATTATTTTTCAAGAGGGATTTATAAAAAGTTATAAAACTATTATTAATAATGGTAAAAAACGAATTTTAATTAATTTGAAATATTTTTCAGGTGTGCCTGTTATATCTAAAATTATTAGAGTTAGTACACCTGGGTTACGTGTATATAAATGTTTTAATAAAATACCTAAATTTATGTCTGGTTTTGGTTTAGTTATTTTAACTACTTCTAAAGGAGTAATGTCTGATAAAGAAGCTCGATTTAAAAAATTAGGTGGTGAAATTATATGTTATATTTCTTAGTAAAGAGGTGTAATGTCTCGTATAGCTAAAAAATCTTTAAATGTTCCTGAAGGAATATCTATTTTAATCAAAGAAAAAAAGATTATTTTAATTAAAGATAATCGTAAATATGTTCAGTTGATACCGAAATATGTATTAATTAGTTGTATTAATAGAGTACTTAATTTTAATGTTAAATTTAATAATTTAAAATATTGAAAATATGCTGGTACAATAAGATCTTTATTAAATAATTTAATTATAGGTATTACTGTTGGTTTTAAAAAAATTTTAAAGATTATAGGTATAGGTTATAAAGCATATGTAAAAGATAATAAATTATTTCTTAATTTAGGTTTTTCTCATATAATAATATTTGATATTCCTAAATATATATTAATTATTTGTAATAATTTAAATGAGATTATTATTAGTGGTTATAATAAACAATTAGTAGGTCAGGTAGCTGCATCTATAAGATTATATCATCCACCAGAGTCTTATAAAAAAGGTAAAGGTATACGTTATTTAAATGAAGTAGTTCGTATTAAAGAACATAAAAAAAAAGTTAAATAAGTTTATTTATATGATATATAGAAAAAAAAATCGTTTACGTAGAGCAAAAAAATATCGTTTTTTGTGTAAAAACAATTTACATTATCGTTTAGTTATATTTAAAAGTTTACGTTATATTTATGTACAATTAATTTCTAAGGATAATTGTAATGTTTTAGTTTCTGCTTCTACTTTAGAAAAAAAAATTAAAAGTAAATTATTGAATAAAACAAAAAATAAAATTGCTGCTAATTTAATTGGTAGAATAATAGCTAAGAGATGTTTAAAAAATAACATTATTAATGTTATTTTTGATCGTTCTGGTTATAAATATCATGGTTGTGTTAAAGAATTAGCTGAATCTGCTCGTAATTGTGGTTTGTTATTTTAAGTTAATTATGTTTAAATCAAAAGATAGTGTTAATGTTAATTTTTTAGAAAAATTAATATCAGTAAATAGAGTTTCTAAGACAGTAAAAGGAGGTAGAGTTTTTTCTTTTGCTGTTTTAACAGTTGTTGGTAATGGTAAAGGAAAGGTTGGTTTTGGTTATGGTAAAGCTAAAGAAGTTCCTTTAGCTATTCAAAAATCAATTGAAAAATCTAAACGTAATATGATTAATATTCCTTTAAATAATAAAGGAACTTTAAAATATTCTCTATATGGTAAATATACTAGTTCTATTATTTTTATGAAACCTGCATTAGTTGGTACTGGTATTATAGCTGGTGGAGCAATGAGAGCTATATTTGAAGTTTCAGGAGTTAAGGATATATTAGCCAAATCTTTTGGTTCTACTAATCCTATTAATATGGTTAGAGCAACTATTTATACTTTATCTAATATGCAGTCTCCTGAAGTTATTGCTTTTAAAAGAGGTAAATCTATAAGACAAATTTTGTATTATAATAAAAAATATGTTAATTAAAAAAATTAAGTTAGTACAAATAAAGAGTTCAATAGGTAGAACAATAAAACAGAAATCTACTTTAATAGGATTAGGTTTAAGGGGTATAGGTAGTGTTAGTACAGTGAAGGATACTCCTTCTATTAGAGGAATGATAAATAAAATAAGTTATATGATTAAGGTATATTAATGTTATTTATTAATAGTTTAGTATATAAAAAATCTAGTGTAAAATTTAAGAGATTAGGTAGGGGTATAGGTTCTGGTTTAGGTAAAACTTGTGGTAAAGGTCATAAAGGTCAAAAATCTAGGTCTGGTTATAGTTGTTATAGAATATTTGAAGGTGGTCAAACACCATTTTATAGACGTATTCCTAAATTTGGATTTTCAAAAAAAATTAAAAAGGATAATGTTGAATTACATTTATCAGTATTAAATAAGTTTTGTGATAATACTGATATTAGTTTAAATTTATTAAAAAAAAGTAAAATTATTCCTTATAAAACAAAATTAGTTAAAATTATTGTATTTGGTAAATTTAATAGAATTATAAATATTTGTGATAAAAATATAAAATTTTCATCTGGAGTACGTAAATTAATTGAATTAAATAATGGCAAAATTAATTATTAAAATTATTAAATTACATGAATATTAATAATATATTTACTAACATTAGTAGTGGTTTTTTAGAATTAAAAAATAGAATTTTATTTGTTTTAGGTACTATATTTTTATTTCGTTTAGGTAGTTTTATACCTATTCCTGGTATAGATACAAATTTATTATTTAGTTTTTTGAATAAAAATAATAGTGGTTTTATAGATATGTTTAATATGTTTTCGGGAGGATCGTTATTTCATACATCTATATTTACATTAGGTATAGTTCCTTACATTTCTGCCTCTATTATAATACAATTATTAACTATTGTATATCCTTATTTTATAGAACTGAAAAAAGAAGGAATTAATGGTAAGTATATACTTAATCAATATACTCGTTATTTAACTTTATTTATATCTATAATACAATCTGTATTTATATCATTAGTTTTTATAAATTTAAGTGATTTTGAAAAAATTGGTTTTCATTTAAATTATAATTTTTATTTTGTTTGTATAATAAGTTTAATTTCCGGTACTATGTTTTTAATGTGATTAGGTGAACAAATTACTGAAAGAGGTATAGGAAATGGTGTATCTATGATTATATTTATAGGTATTATTTCTAGTTTACCGAAATTATTATTTAGTTTTATAGGGGATTTTGTTTTTAGTTATTTTAACTTTTTAAAGTTAATGTTAGTTTTATGTATTATGTTATTATTAGTTTTTTTTATTGTTTTTATAGAAAGTGCGCAAAGAAAAATATTAATTCAATCTTCATTTAGAAGACAAAATACTAAATATTCTTTTCTATCTGCTCAAGATACTTATTTACCTTTAAAAATTAATATGGTTGGTGTAATACCTTCTATATTTTCTTCTAGTATTATGATTTTTATTTCTAGTATATTATTATGATTATATAATTTAAATAAATTTAATTTTATAAATTTTTTATTTGTTTTTTTTAATCCAAAAAAATTTGTGTTTATATTAGTACATATGTTTTTAATAGTTACTTTTTCTTTTTTTTATACTTTTTTAGTGTTTAATTCTAGGGAAACAGCAGAAAATTTAAAAAAATCTGGTTCATATATTCCTGGTTTAAGACCTGGTTATTATACTTCTAAATATATAGATAAAGTTATTTATTCTTTAACTTTATTTAGTACAATGTATGTATCTATTGTTTGTTTATTTCCTGAATTTATGCAGGAAATTATTGGTTTACCGTTTTCATTTGGAGGTACTTCATTATTAATTATAGTGGTAGTAACTATTGAATTTATATTTCAAGTACAAACTTTAATTATGTCAAATCAATATTTATCTATATTTAAAAAATCTAATTTTATTTAAGGTTTTTATTATAATATTTATGAAAGTTAGAACGTCTATAAAGAAAATTTGTCGTTTTTGTAAAATTATTAAACGTAGTGGTGTATTATATGTTCTTTGTATTAATCCAAAACATAAACAGCGTCAAGGTTAATTTAAAAAATTATGGTTAGAATAGCTGGTGTTAACATACCTGACAATAAACATATTATTATTTCTTTAACATATATTTACGGAATAGGTTTTTCTAAAGCTAAGTTAATATGTAATTTAAGTAAAGTTAATTATTATATTAAAGTTAAAGATATAAATGTTAATGAAATAGATTTAATTAGGAGTAATGTCATGAAATGTTTAATAGAAGGTGATCTTCGTAGAGAAGTAACGTTAAATATTAAGAGGTTAATAGATATAAATTGTTATAGAGGTTTACGTCATCGTAAACATTTACCAGTTAGGGGACAAAGAAGTAAAACTAATGCTAAAACTTGTAAAAAAATGTATAAATTTTTTAAAAAATAATTTATTTATATTTAGGTAGTTATATATATGTTAAATATAAAAAATAAAGTAAATAAAAAAAAGAAAAGAAAAATTATGGATGGTGTAGTTCATATACATGCTTCTTTTAATAATACTATTATTACTGTTACTGATTTAAAAGGTAATGTATTAGGTTGAACAACTTCAGGTGGTTCTGGTTTTAGAGGTTCACGTAAATCTACACCTTTTGCGGCTCAAGTAGCTACTGAAAAATGTTCTTTAATAATTAAAAGTTATGGTATTAAGAATTTAGAAGTTATGGTAAGTGGACCTGGTCCAGGTAGAGAATCTAGTATTAGAGCATTAAATAATGCTGGTTTTCGTATAATTAATATCAGTGATGTTACTCCTATTCCTCATAATGGTTGTCGACCTCCGAAAAGAAGAAGAGTTTAATTATTTTATTATTTGAAATAAAATGGCAAAATATTTAGGTTCCAAGTTAAAATTATGTCGTCGTGAAGGTACAGATTTATTTTTAAAATCTGGTCTTCGTGGTATTGAAACAAAATGTAAAATTAATCGTTTACCTGGTCAACATGGTTATAAAAAAAGTAGATTATCTGATTATGGTTTTCAATTACGTGAAAAACAAAAGTTACGTAGAATGTATAATATTTTAGAAAAACAGTTTTTTATTTACTATAAAAAAGCTTTGAATATTAAAGGTAATACTGGAGAAATTTTATTACAATTATTAGAAAGACGTTTAGATAATGTAGTTTATAGAATGGGTTTTGCTTCCACTAGATTAGAATCACGTCAATTAGTTAATCATAAGTTAATTTTATTAAATAATAAAATAGTTAATATTCCTTCATATTTAGTATGTTCGAATGATTTAATTAAAATTAATAATAAAGCTAAAAGTTATATTAGAATTAAATATGCTATAGAGTTATCTAAACAACGTGAAAAGTTTTCTTGATTAGAAGTTAATTATCAAGAAATGGAAGGTATATTTAAATTTGTTCCGGATAGAAGTTTATTTGCTTTAGATGTTAATGAACATTTAATTATTGAATTTTATTCTAAGTAATTGGAATTTATATGAATTTTGTTGTTGATTTTTTAAAACCTAAGTTAGTTGATGTTAAGTATATTTCACCTAATTATGCAAAAATTATTTTAGAACCTTTAGAAAGAGGTTTTGGACATACGTTAGGTAATGCTTTAAGGAGAATTTTATTATCTTCTATGCCAGGTTATGCAATTACTGAAGTAGAAATAGATGGTATATTACATGAATATAGTACTAAAGATGGTTTGTTAGAGGATATTATAGAAGTGATATTAAATTTAAAAAAGTTATATATAAAATTATATAATAAAAATGAAATAACATTATTTTTAAATAAGGTTGGTATTGGTCCTGTATTAGGTTCCGATATAAATTATGATGAGAATGTTAAGGTAATAAATCCTGATCATGTTATTTGTAATTTAACTGATAAAAATTCTTCAATTAATATGCGTATCAAAGTTGAATTAGGTATAGGATATATATCAGCTTATTCTAGAATACATGCTTTAAGAAAAAAAAATAGTAATTTATTAGGTCGATTATTAATTGATGCAATGTATAGTCCAGTAGAACGTATTTCATATAATGTAGAATCTGCTAGAGTTAAACAACGTACAGATTTAGATAGATTGATATTAAATATAGAAACTAATGGTACTTTAGATCCTGAGGATGCTATACGTAAAGCTGCAACAATATTAGTTAATCAACTAGAATCATTTGTTGATTTAAAAACAATAGTTCCTCCTAAGAAAAAAGAAGTTAAATCTGAATTTAATCCTATTTTATTATGTTCTGTAGATGATTTAGAACTTACAGTAAGGTCAGCTAATTGTTTAAAAACTGAATCTATACATTATATAGGTGATTTAGTTCAAAAAACGGAAATTGATTTATTAAAAACTCCTAATTTAGGTAAAAAATCTTTAACAGAAATTAAAGATGTTTTAGCTACTAAAGGTTTAAAATTAGGTATTAAATTAGATAATTGACCTCCTAGTAATTTAGAATAATTTAGGTTAAAATAATGCGTCATAAAAAAGTTGGTCGTAAATTTAATCGTAATAGTAGTCATAGAAAATCTATGTTTAAGAATATGTTAAATGCTATTATTTTTTATGAAACTATAAAAACAACTCTTATAAAAGCAAAAGAATTAGTTAAAAAAATAGATCCTTTAATAAATTTATCTAAAAAAAATAATTTATTTAATAGGCGTTATTTAATAACTTATATAGGTAATAAAAATAATGTGAATAAATTGTTATTTAATATTGCTCCTAGGTTTTTAAATAGATTTGGAGGTTATACTAAATTAATAAAGTGTGGTTTTCGTAAGGGAGATAATTCTCCAATGGCTTATGTAAAAATATTAAAATAATTTTATGGTTATAGATGAACATGTTTATTGAATGCGTTATTCTTTAATGTTAGCTAAAAAATCTAAGTACTATAATGAAGTTCCAGTTGGTGCAGTAATTGTTTTAAACAATATATTAGTTTCTAAAGGAAGAAATAAATTAATTTGTAAAAAAGATGTTACTGCTCATGCTGAAATTAATGCTATTAGAAAAGCTAATTTATTAATAAATAATTATCGTTTGTCTAATTTTTCTATTTATGTTACATTAGAACCTTGTATTATGTGTTTAGGAGCTATTATTAATAGTAGAATAAGTAATTTATATTTTGGAGCTAAAAATTATAGGTTTTCTGTTATTTCTTTTTTAAAATCTTTACCTAAAAAAAATAAATTAAATATATTTAATAATATTTTAGAAAAAGAATGTTCTATTTATTTAAAGAATTTTTTTTTAAAATGTAGATAATTATTTATTAAATAATTTAATTTAATATTAAAGAGTGTTTTATATTTAAAATAATAGATTTTAAGAGTTTTATATTTTATTTATATATTTAATATTTTATGATAAGACCAGTATATGTAGATATTAATATAAAATATTTACAAAATAATTTTAATTTAATAAAAAAATTGTGTCCTTTAAGGAAGATATGGTTAGTTGTAAAAGCAAATGCTTATGGTCATGGTATTAAAAATATATATCCTTTTATATATTATTTAACTGATGGATTTGCTGTTATTTCTATAGAGGAAGGTTTATTATTGCGTAAATTAGGTTTTAAAAAACCTATTTTATTATTATCAGGTTATTTTGATTTAGATGAATTAAAATTATGTTATAAATTTAATTTCACTGTTGTTATACATAGTTATTGACAAATAAATATTTTAAAACAAATTACGTCTTTTAATAAAATAGATGTTTATTTAAAATTAAATAATATTTTTTTAAATAGATTAGGTTTTAATATTAAAAATTTAAAAAAAAGTTATTTGTTATTAAAGTCGTTAAATATTATAAATAGTATATCTTTAATGTGTCATTTATATAATGATAATTATGATTATTTATTAATATATAATGAAATAAAAAGATTAAATTTATTTTTTAGTGCTTTATCATTTTTTAGTTCTTCTAAATTAATTTGAGATTTTAATAATATTAATACTTCTTGAGTAAGAATAGGGATATTACTTTATGGAATTTCTCCTAATAAAAATTTAAATATATTTCATTATGGTTTTAAACCAGTTATGAGTTTTAAAAGTAAAATAATATCTATTAGGAAAATAAAATTAGGACAATTTGTAGGTTATAACAATAGTTATTGTACAAATACAAATAGGTTAATAGCTATTTTACCTTGTGGTTATGCAGATGGATATCCTAGACAATCATTTTGTAGAAATCCTGTTTTAGTAGATAATTATTTAAAATCTAAAATATTAGGTTCTATTTATATGGATATGATGACTATAGATTTATATAAATATATTAATGTTAAAATTGGTTCTTATGTAGAATTATGAGGTGAAAATATTTGTATAGATTATATTGCTGAATTAGCTGGTACAATAAGTTACCATTTAATTTGTTCTATAAATCATTTACGGGTTAATTTTAGATTAGTTTTATAATTATGATGACTTTTCAGAAGTTAATTTTATCTCTTGATAAATATTGGAGAAATTTAGGTTGTACTATAGTACAACCTATAAATTTAGAGATTGGTGCAGGTACTTTTCATCCTATTACTTTTTTTAATGTATTAAAGGATAATAATGCTTTTTTTTCATATGTACAATTATGTAATAGGCCTAATGATAGTAGATATGGTTTAAATATAAATAAATTACAACAATATTATCAATTTCAAGTTATAGTAAAACCTGCGGTTAATAATATACAAGATTTATATATAGATTCTTTAAAATATTTAGGTATAGATTTAAGTATATGTGAATTACGTTTTGTAGAAGATAATTGAGAAAATCCTACTTTAGGTGCTTATGGTGTAGGTTGAGAAGTATTATTAAATGGAATAGAAATAACTCAATTTACTTATTTTCAACAAATGGGTGGTATTAAATGTCAAATAACGAGTAGTGAAATAACTTATGGTTTAGAAAGATTATCTTTATTTTTACAAAATAAAAATAAGATTTTTGATTTAATATGAAATGTAAATAATTTAGTAACTATTAGTTATGGTGATCTTTTTTTAAAAAATGAACAGCAAAAATCTATTTATAATTTAGATTTATTTGATATAAAATTTATATATTTTTCTTTTAAAAGTTATAAAAAAGAGTGTTTAAGATTATTATCGAAAGATAAGAATTTATTTATTATAAGTTATAACTTAGCTATAAAAGTTGTTAGTTATTTTAATTTATTAGATTCAAGAGGATGTTTATCTGAATTTGAAAGACAACGTTTAATTATTAAAATTAAAAGTTTATTTAATAAAATTGCTTTATCTTATATAAATTCTTAATAATTTAAAAATATATGTTAATATGTGTAAAAATAATGTTTTTTTAATAGAAATTATTACTGAAGAATTACCAGTTATCTATTTAATTAATTTAGTAAAAGATTTTATTAAATATTTATCTATAAATTTAAATAAAAATTATTTTGTGTTTACAAATATAAAATATTATTGAACTATAAGAAGATTTTCTTGTGTAATAAATAGTTTGAGTTATATAAAAAAAAAAAAATTATTGAATAAAGATTTATGTGATATATTTTCAGATATATTAAATAACATTTTTAAAAAATTATTACTAAACCGTAAGATAATGCAGTGAAGTATTAATAATTATAAATTTATTAGACCAGTACGTAATATTATTTTAATGATAAATAATAAAATTATACAAATTAATATTTTAGGTTTAAATTCTACTAATATTTCTTTAGGTCATAAATTTATAGGAAATAAAAAAATATTAATTTCAGATATTAATAAATATGAATTTTTTTTGTATAAATATGGTAAAGTGATTTTAGATCATCATATTAGAAAAAAAAAAATTAAATATTATCTAAATAGATTAAGTTTTAAAATGAAAGTTATTTTTATTTATCGTAAGAATTTATTAGATTTAATTGTTTCTTTATTAGAATGACCTAAATTTATTTTAGTTAAATTTAATAAAAAATATTTATCTTTACCTAAAGAGATAATTATTTTTATTTTTAAAAATGAATATAAATTTTTTATTGTTTTAGATAAAAAAAAAAAATTATTAAATTTTTTTTTAATTTTTATTAATGTAAATAAGTCTTTTTGAATAAAACAAGGTTATATTAGAATGATTAATTCTAAATTAAAAGATATTTTTTTATTTTTCTATAAAGATAGAAAATATTATTTAATAGATTATTTACAAAAATTAAAAAGAATAATTTTTTTTAAAAATTTAGGTAGTTTATATGATAAATCTATTAGAATTTTATTTTTGGTAAAGAAAGTATTTTTATTTTTTAATAATATTAAAAAAAAAAAATTATTACGTGCAACTTTATTATATCAATGTGATATAGCAACTTTATTAGTGAAAAATTATCCGGAATTAAAAAGTATAGTAGGAATGAATTATGCTTTATTAGATAAAGAATCATATAAAATATGTTTAATTATTAAAAAATCTTCATTACGTTATTTATTAAGTAATAAATATGTTAATAATTATAGTTATATAATATATATAAGTGATACAATTGATACCATAGTAGCTTTTTCTTTATTAAAAAATTTTTTATATATTAAAAAAAGTAACGATCCTTATAAATTAAGAAGATTATCGTTATCTTTATTACAGGTAATTTTGTATAAAAAAATATATATAGATTTATTTAAATTAATTAAATATTCAATTTGTTTATTTAAATTTAAAAAAATAATATATTATACTAATAATAGTTGTTTTTATATAACAAAATTTATATTTAAACGTGCATTTAATTTATTTTTAAATTTAGGTTATAAGTCTTTAATAATAAATTTTTTTTTAAGTTCAAATAATTATGATATTACAGATATAAGAGATAGATTAAATTTAGTTTCTAATTTAAAAGATTTTGTACAATTTAATAATTTAGTTAATGTTATTAAAAGAGTTCATAATTTTATTAAAAAAAATAGTAATAAAAAAGATATAAGTTTAATATTTAAAATTAATAAATTGTTATTTAAAAATAGTGAGGAATTAGATTTATTTAATTATATAAATTTATTAGAAACTAATATTTTGAAATCTAAATTAAAACATAATTATGTTTTTTTATTAAAAATATTATTTTTATCATTTAAAATTATTGATAATTTTTTTATTCATGTTAAGATTAATACTAATGATATAAAAATTAAAAATAATAGGTTTCTTTTATTAAAAAAATTAAATTTTCTTTTTTATCAGTTTGGAAACTTTTCTGTTTTTTTTTAAAAAAATTATTTTATAGTTTTTTCAATAATTGCTCCTCCTAAACATATGTTTTTTTTATAAAAAGCTGCTGATTGACCTGGTGTTACTGCAAATACTGGTTTATGAAATAAAATTTTAATTTTTTTATTTCTTATGTAAACTATACTACATTTAGTTTCCTTATGTTGTGATCTTATTTTTATTTTATAAGTTAATTTTCTTTTTATTTTTATTTTTAAGATGAAATTTATTTTTTTAGTAAAAAATCCTTTAGAGAATAAATTTTTATTATTTTTACCTTGTGCTAAAATTAATAAATTTTTTTTTATTTTTTTTTTTGCTACATAATATGGTGGATTATATCCACCTCCTATATTAAGATTTTTTCTTTGTCCGATGGTATAATAAAATAATCCTTTGTGTTTTCCTAGTAATTTTTTATTAGTATCTAATATTTTGCCTGGTTTATTTTTAATGTATTGTTGAATAAAATTATTAAAATTTTTAGGGTTTATAAAACATATACCCATAGAATCTTTTTTTTTAGCGTTTATTAGATTTATATTATTAGCTATTTCTCTTACTTGTTTTTTTGTATAATTACCTAATGGGAATATACATTTTTTAATTTGTTTTTGTTTTAAGTTACATAAGAAATAACTTTGATCTTTTTTTTTATCTTTACCTTTTAATAGTAAAAAAAAGTTTTTTTTTCTTTTTTTTCTTACATAATGTCCAGTTGCTATTAAATCTCCTTTTAAATTTTTAATTGCAAATTTTAAAAAAAGTTTAAATTTAATTTTTGTATTACATAATATATCTGGATTATATGTTTTTGCTTTTTTTTGTTCATTTAAAAATTTTTTAAATACTTTTTTTCAGTATTCATAAGAAAAATCTATTTTAATTAATTTTATTTTTAAATATTTACATACTTTTTTACTATCTAAATAATCTTTTTTAATATTACATTTATATAAAGAATTATTATTTTCTCAACATTTTATAAAAACACATTTTATTTTGTATCCTAATTTTATTAATATTCAAGCTGCTACTGAGGAATCTACACCTCCTGAAATTGCTACAATAATGTTATATATTTTTTTAATTTTATTTTTCATTTTTTTAAGATTTTTATTAAATAGTAATTTTAAAAAATAAATTACTATTTAATTTTTTTTTTTTAAAATTTATTAATTAAAAAAGTAAAAGCAAATTCGGTAAATAAACTTACAGCGTTAAATATACAATCTAAAATTCTTCCTCTATTTGTTGTATTTAATACAATTAGATTATATTTTTCTGATTTTATTTTATTATTTATTAAAATATAAAATTTACCTAAAATTTCATTTTTATATATTGGTGCTATTAGATATTTATAAAATGGATCTATAACTATTTTTACAGTATTAATTTGATATCTAGGTACAGTTATATATATATCTTGATATGTTCCTAAATAAGTTTTTCTATTTTCTCCTAATCATAGTCTATTTATTTTTAGTATTTGATGGTCACGAATAACTTTTCTTGTAATAAAATTTTTATAACCTCATTTTAATAAAATTTGACTATATTCTTTTCTTTTTTCAACTGATGGTACTCCTAAAACAATAGCAGTTAATTGAGATTCATTTCTTATAATAGAATTAATAGGATTATAAAGTATTTTATTATTTTTATTTTGTTTAATATTTTTATTTTTATATAAATTATATTCTAGTCCAATATTTTTTATTAAAAAATGATTTATTTTTTTTATATCTGCAGGAAAATTTTGATTATTTACATAATTTAAACCTGTTAATTTATTAAAATTAGGTGTTTTATATTTTAATATTTTAAAGATATCTTGTATTAATAATTTAAATTTTTCTTCATTACCTAAAAGGAAACTTCTTATTGCTTCTGAAGTTTGATGATTTGGAAGAATATTATTTTTATTATTTTTTAGTGAAATATAATTTTTAGTATTATCTAAAAATAAAAATGGGTAATTTTCATAACCTTGATTTTCTTTAATAAATAAAAAATTTTTTTTAATTTTATTTACATTAAATATTTTTAAATTATTATTTTCTATAAAGTGTTGTAAAAAATAATTAGTTAATATTAAACTTAAAATTTCTGGTTCTAATTTAATTTTACTATTTTTTTGTGCTAAAATCATATTAGAATTATGTTCTATTAAAAAATATGCTGGTGCTTTTATTTTTTTTAAATCATTTATAGCAAAAGTATTATTAACTGTTAGTAGTAATAATATAAATAAATATTTAATTTTGTTCATTTATTTTATTCCTGTATTAAAAATAATTTTTATCATTTTTTATAGACATTAATATTCCAAAAATCGATGTTACACTTATTAATGATGTACCTCCATAACTAACTAATGGTAATGGTACACCTACGATAGGTATTAAACCTATTACCATAGATATGTTTATAAGTATATAAAAAAAAAAGTTTAATATTAATCCTAAACATAGTTTTTTATTAAAACTATTTTTAGTATTAATACTTATTTTTAATCCTTGTTTAATTAATATTAAATATAATAATAGTAATATACATATTCCTATAAATCCAGTTTCTTCTGCTATAACTGCAAATATAAAATCTGTTGTTTTTTCAGGTATAAAATTAAATTTAGATTGTGTTCCTTTTAAAAATCCTTTACCATAAATTCCTCCTGATCCTATAGCAATTTTAGATTGAATAATATGATATCCTGCTCCAAATGGATCTTTATTAAAGTTTAAAAACATTAAAATTCTTTTTTTTTGGTAATTATGTAAAAAGTTTTTCCATATTATAGGTATACAAAATATAAGAAATATTATACTATAAGTAATATTTTTTTTATTTATACCTTTTAAATATACTATTATTAATCCTGATAGACTAACTAATATTGCAGTACCTAAATCTGGTTGAAGTAATATTAATATTACTGGTATTAGTATTATTATTAATGATATTAATATATATGATTTTTTTTTATCTATAATTTTTGTTAGATATATAGGAAGAATTAGTTTTACTATTTCGGAAGGTTGAAATTGTATTAAACCTAAGTTTATTCATCTTTGAGCTCCTTTACTTATGTGTCCTTTAATATTTACTATAATTAATAAAATATTTGTTATTATATAAATAATATTAATTTTTTTTTTAAAATTAATAGGTTTAAATTGAGCTAAAAATATCATTATAGTAATACTAATAAATATATGTAGAATTCTATTTAAAATGATTTTTTTATTTTGATTACTAGCACTTCAGATTATAATAGTACTATAAATGTATAATATAATTATATTAAATAATATTGTTTTATCTAAATTAGATATAATTTTATTTATTTTAAATTTCATATTTAAATTTATTTAATTAAATTAGTTTGGTAATAAATATAATCTGTAATTTTTTTTGTTAGTGTACCTACTGTAGTATTATTACTTCCGTGTTCTAATATTATTGTAATAGCTATTTTTGGGTTTATATATGGCACGAAAGTATTCATTAAAATGTGATCTTTTAATTTTTTTTTTGTAATATAATTTTTTTTATATCTTTCATAATTTTGTAATGTAAAAATTTGTGCTGTTCCTGATTTTACAGCTACTTTATATTTAGTATTTTTAAAATTTTTATAAGCAGTACCATTTTTATTATTTCCTACTCCATACATACCTTGTTTAATTATATTTCAATGTTCAAGTTTTACATTTTTAATTTTTTTATTAGGTTTTTTATATAAATATTTATTATATTTAATAATATGTAATGGTACATCAGTACCATTATTAATTAATAATAATAATGATCTATGTATTTGTATTGGAGTAGCTGTTAAATATCCTTGTCCAATACCTATAGATATAGTATCTCCTAAATATCATTTTTGATTAAATTTTGATTTTTTTCATTGTTTATTTGGTAAATTACCTTTATTTTCATTAGGTAGATCTATTAATGTTTTTTCTCCATAACCAAAAATTTTCATTCATTTATAAATTTTATTTATGCCCATTTTATATGCTATTTGATAAAAAAAAGTATCTGAAGATTCTTCAATAGCTGATAATATATTTATATTTCCATGTCCTCATTGATTTCAATCATAATATTTTTTTTTAGAATTAGGTAAAATTCACCATCCTGGATCGTAAATTTTAAAATTTGTATCTATTATTTTTTCTGTTAAAGCTGAAATACCGATATATGGTTTAATAGTAGAAGCAGGAGGATATATTCCTTGTATTGTTCTATTTATTAAAGAATATTTGTGATTTTTTATTAGTTTATAGTGTTTTGATATTGGTACATTTTTATTAAATAGATTTGGATTATATGTAGGTGTTGATATCATAGACAATATATTTCCATTTTTTGGATTACTAATTATTATTGCTACAGTATCATTTTTTATTAAATTAAATATAAATTTTTGTAATTTAATATCAATATTTAATTGAATGTTTTTACCTGGTATTGATTTTTTAATTTTTATAACTTTTATAATTTTTGCTTTATTATCTTTAATAATTTTCATTAAACCTATTTTTCCATGTAAAATATTTTCATAATATTTTTCTAATCCATTATTACCTATATAATTTTTTTTTATAGTTATAAACTTTTTATTATTTTTTATTTTTTTTTTATTTATAACATAACCAATTATTGCTGCAGTAATATTTTTATAAGGATAAAATCTTTCTTTATTAATTTCAATAAAACAATTTTTAAATAAATTTTTATATAAGTAAAAAATTTGTATTTTTTTTTTATTAAAAATTTTTTTTATTTTTATTATCTTTTTTTTTTTAATATTTTTTATTAAATTTAAATATTTTTTTTGAGTTATTATATTTAATGATTTTAATTGTTTTAATATTTTTTTAGTGTTTTTGTTTTTTATTATATTAATATTATAAAAAAAATTATTTTTTGTTAATAGAATATTATTTTTATCGTAAATTAGTCCTCTATTTGGTATAATGGGTACTATTTGAGTAAAATTATTTATAGAAAGTTTTTTGTAAAATTTATATTTTGATATTTGTAATTTATATATATTAAAAGTAACTATTATTAGTATAATTATTATTAATATATAACTATATTTTATTTTTTTTAATATATTTTTGTTTTCTTCTTTATAAGAATATAAATAATTATTGAATTTTTTATATTTTATAAATTTTAGAGGATTCATTTTGTGTTTAAATATATTTAAAGTGTAATATGTTGTTGATTATTAATAATTTAATTAAAAAATTTAATTTTGTTTTTTATTATAGTTTAATTTTAATTAATTTATTATTTAAATAATAATAAAATATTTTTCAATAAAGTAAGAAATTTAAATGTTTAATATTGATCCAGTAAAAACTAAAAGTTGACAAAAAATTAAAAAACATTTTTTGTATATGAAAAATATTAAAATTATTGATTTATTTAAAAAAGATAATATGAGATATAAAAAATTTTCTTTTTTTTATAAAAAAAAAATTTTTTTTGATTTTTCTAAAAATATTATATGTCTTAAAACAATAAAATTATTTATAAATTTATTAAATGAGATTAATTTTAAAAATTATTTTTTGTGTATGATTTCAGGTGAAAAAATTAATTTAACTGAAAATAGAGCTGTATTACATATATTTTCTAGAGATATAAAAAAATTTTTTTTTAAAAAAAAATTAATTTCACTTAAAAAATATAATTTAATAAAACAAAGATTAAATAAAATAAAAAATATTACTCATGACATTTTATCATATAAATGATTAAGTTTTTCTGGTAAAAGAATAAAAAATATTGTTAATATTGGAATTGGTGGTTCGGATTTAGGTCCTAGAATGATTTGTAAAGCTTTAACTTTATATAAAAATAATATTAATACATATTTTGTTTCGAATATTGATGCCACAGATATTTTAGATGTTTTAAATAAAATATCTCCTGATGAAACAATATTTATTATTTGTTCTAAAACTTTTACTACATCAGAAACTTTATCTAATGCAAAAATAGCTAAATTATGAATAAGTAATTTTTATTTAAATAATAAGTTATGTATTAAATATCATTTTATAGGTATTACTAATAATATAGAAAAAGCTATTAATTTTGGTATAGAAAATGATAATATTTTATATATGGATGAATGAATTGGTGGTCGTTATTCAATATGTTCATCAGTAGGATTGATTATTTCTTTATCAATAGGATTTAAGAATTTTTTAAAATTATTAGATGGTTTTAATGATATGGATATTCATTTTTATGAAAATGAGTATATTAAAAATATTCCTGTTATTTTAGCTATTATTAGTATTTGATATATAAATTTTTTTGATTTTAATAATGAATTAATTTCAGTTTATAGTGAATATTTATCTTTATTACCGTTATATCTTCAACAATTATGTATGGAATCAAATGGTAAAAATATTAATCGTAAAGGTAAAATAATAACAGAATATAATACATGTCCTATTATTTGAGGAGGATTAGGTACAAATAGTCAACATTCTTTTTATCAATTATTACATCAGGGTACTCATAATTTTTTATGTGATTTTATAGTAGAAATTAATAATAATAATAATATTTATAAATCACATTTAAAGTTAATTTCTAATTTTTTTGCTCAAACACATTCTTTATCTTTTGGTGATATTTTTTTAAAGTTATTTAATTTAAATAGTAAAAAATTTAGTGATAAGTTTATGTATTTTATAAATAATAAACCTAATAATATTTTTTTATTAAAAAAAATTAATCCTTATACATTGGGTTCTTTAATTTCTTTATATGAACATAAAACTTTTACTCAGGGAGTTATTTGAAATATTTTTAGTTTTGATCAATGGGGAGTAGAATTAGGAAAAAAAATATCTAATAAAATATTAGTTAATTTAAATAAGAAAAGAATTAATAATTTACATTTAGATAATTCTACTATTAATTTAATTAAAATTTTTAATAGATATTATAATTTATAATTATCGGTTTATTATATTATGGTAAATACAAAATCTGCTAAAAAAAGAATATTTATAAATAAAAAAAGAAATGAATTTAATATAAGTAAAAAATCTTGTATTAAAACATATATTAAAAAAGTTAAGTTTGCTATTAAAATTAAAGATAAAAAATTAGCTATAAGTTTTTTTATTATTCTACAATCATTATTAGATAGATATTCTTTAAAGAGAGTTATACATAAAAATAAATCATCTAGGTATAAGTCTAGATTGTGTAAATTAATAAATAATATTAAGTAAATTAAGAAGATATATATCTATATATCTTCTATTTTTTTTTGTTTGTATATTTTTTTATTTTTTCAGTTTATTAATGTTAAATAGTTTCCTCAACAACATCCTGTATCTAGTCCGAAAAATTGATTTGGTAGTTTAAAATTTTTTAATAAAGATCAATGTCCAAATATAATTTTATAATTTTTAGGAATATTATTTTTTAATTTAAATCATGGTGTATAATGTGATGGTGTATTTTTAGGTTGATCTTTATATTTAAAATTTAATTTATTATTTATGTAATATCTCATTCTGGTTAATGCATTTAATGTAAATATAATTTTTTTTTTTAAATTCATTTTAGGATTTCATTTATTAATCTTATTGTTTTTATATATTTTTTTTAAAAAAAGAGGGTATTTATTTATTTTTTTAATTATTTTTTCTGTTATTTTACTATATTTAATTAAATTATTTATATTTCATTCAATAGGTATTCCTGCATGGACCATAATAATTTTTTTTATTTTACATATGTTAATTAGTTTTTGTTTTTTTAGTCAAAGAATAATTTTTTGAGATTGTTTTTTTTTTAAAAAATTTTTTAATTTTTTATCATAGAATTTATATTCTTGATTTTTATAATTTAATGCATGAGATTTAATTAATGTGATATCGTGGTTACCTAATGATATTTTTACGTTTTTTTTTATTAAATATAGGAATTTTAATATTTCTACTGATTTGGGTCCTCTAGAAATTAGATCTCCTGTAATTCATAATTTATCGTTTTTGAAATTAAAATTTATTTTTTTAAGTAATAATTTTAGTTCATCATAACAACCATGTATATCTCCTATAATATAGGTATTCATTATTTTATTTTATTTATTAATAAATTATTTATTTTACAGTAATCATTGATTGTTAATTTATTAGGTCTTAAATTTAAATTTAAATTAATGTTTTTATAATCTGATATATTAATTATATTTTTGAGATTATTTTTTATTTTCTTGTTTTTCTTAGAAAAAGATATATTTATAATATGACTAAAGTTATTAAAATTTTTAATTTTATATTTATTTTTATTTGGTTTTAATTTTATAAATATTGAATCTATTTTAGGTATAGGATAAAAGTTGTTTTTTTCAATTTTTATAAGATATTTAATTTTGAATAATGATTTTGTTAAAACAGTTAATTTAGAATATTTTTTTTCTCCTTTTTTTGCTAAAAGTAATTCAGCAAATTCTTTTTGAAGTGTTATATGTATGTCTTTAATATATTTTTGATATTTTATGAATTTATAAATTAATTTATTAGATATATTATATGGTATATTACCAAATATACGTATTTTTTTATTTTTTTTTGAAATTAAATTTAAAAAATTTATTTTTAAAATATTTTTATTTATTATAAAAATTTTTTTATTTTTTTTTAATTTTTTTAATAAATCTTTATCTATTTCAATTACTGTTATATTATTTATATATTTTATTATATGGTTAGTAAGTTCTCCTTGACCACAACCTATTTCTAAAAAATTTTGTTTTTTTTTAGGTTTTATTAAATAAATAATTTTTTTTATAATTTTTTTATTTTTTAAAAAATTTTGTCCTAGTTCTTTTTTAGGGATTATCATTATTTAATAATAAATTAGTTTAATTTATATTAATTTTTTAATAAAAATTTTTTTTTTGTTTTTTTCAATAAAGTTATTAATATCATTTTTAAGTTGTTTATTATTAATTTTATTTAAAATAATATTTTGATTTTTATTTATATCATCTCATTGAATATTTTTTTTCTTTAAAATTTTAATTAGAAAATAGTTGTTTTTAGATTCAAATAAATTAAATTTTGTTTCTTTATTTGAATAGATAATTCAATCTTTTATTTCTTTTTTTAAAATTTTTCAATTTATTCAATTCATATATATATTTTTTATATAAGAATTATTAATAATTTCATTTTTTTTTATAATTCTTTTTATTATATTGTTTATTTTTTTTTGTATTTTTTTTTGTTTATTTTTTTTAATATTGATATATATAATTTTAATATATGAAGGAATATTGAATATTTTATTTATATCTTTTGTATTATTAATTTTAAATCAAAAAATATTTTTTTTGATATTATCTATAATAATTTTTTCTTTATTTTTTATCAATGAGTTTAATATGTTTTTTGGTATTTTATTATTTAAATTATCATTTATTTGTTTGAATTTAAAGATATTAAAATAAAAATTTTCTTTTTTAATTAAATTGGAATTTATTTTTTTATTATTAATTATGAAAATTTTATTTGTTTTTTCTTTTTTAATGTTTTCTTTATAAGAATAAGTGAATTTAGTAATATTTATTTTTTTTCCTATTTTAACTTTTAATTTATTTAATTTTAAAATTTGATTTTTTATATTATTTTTTTTAATTAAATTTTGTTTTGATATATTTTTTAATTGTTGTTTAATAAATTGATTTAATAAATAACTTTTTTTTATTGTATTAATAAATAATGTAATATTAATTTTATTAAGTGTTAAAAAATTAATTAATTTTTTTTTATTATTAATATTAGATGAAGTTATATTATCCAATATTTCATTAAATTCATTTTTTTGTAGAATTATTTTATCAGGGAAAATTAGTCTAAATAAAATTTCATTTTTTATTAAATTATTTATTATTTTTTTTCTATTATTTAGTTTATTTTGATTTATGTTTATTAGAAATTTATTTTTTGTTATTTTATTTATTTTTATTAAACTATCTATTTCATTTTTAAAAATTAAGTCGTTATCAATAATAATTTCGATTTTATTAATTAATTTTTTTGCGTAAATTAATTTAATATTTAATAAAAAGAAATTTAGAATGATTAATGTTAAAAAAGTTTTTTTTTTCATAAATTTATAATTTTTATTAATTTATTTATTTTATTATAAATAATTAGAATTTATATTTAAATAATTAATTTATAAAAAATTAAAATATATTTCTGATATAATTTATATAAGATTTTTATCTTAAAATTTTATAAATTATATTTTAAAAATGAATTTATTATGAATTTAAAAAATTTATTTGTTCAAAGTGATATTTGAGTTTATTTTTTAATTTTTTTTGCTACTTTTTTTGAATCTTTAGCTATAATAGGTTTATTTTTTCCTAGTACAGTAATTATGTTTTTTATTGGTATGTTAATAGGTAAAAAACATATTAGTTTATTTAATTCTTGTTTAATTAGTTTTTTAGGATGTAGTTTAGGAGATTTAGTATCTTATTATGTTGGTTTAACTACATATAAATATTTTACGTTTATAAATAGAGTAATAATTAAATATAGCTTTATAACTAATAAAATTTTTTATTTATTTAGAAAACATATATTTACTACGATTATAGTAGGTAAATTTATTGGTCCTATGAGACCTTTTTTATTACTTATATCAGGAATATTATTTATTCCATTAAAAAATATTTTAATACCTAATCTTATTAGTATATTATTATGACCTTTAGTATATTTTATGCCAGGTATTTTAACTGGAATAGCTGTTTCTTTACCTAATAGTTTATGATTAAATATTAATTTGTTTATTTTTTTATTTTTTTTATTTTTTAATTTTTATTTGTTTAGATTTTTTTGTGTTTTAGATATTTTTTATTTTTTAGAAAATTCACTTATTGTAAATAAAATAAAATATTTGTTATATTTTTCTATAATTATATTATATTATTCATTATTTAAGTTGTTTACAAATAATGTTTTTTGGATGTTATTTAGTGTGATTAAATCATTATTTTGAAAAAAATAATAATTTATATAAATTTTCTTGTTTCTCCGTTACCAATAATATTTATTAAACATCTTGTACATATATTTGGGTATATTTTATTTTTTGATAATTGATTTTTATATATATAATGTCAACATCTATAACATTTAATGCCTTTATGTTTAAAACATTTAATGATATAAAATTTTTTATTATTTATATTTTTTATAATTTTTAAATTTATTTCAGAAGTTAAAAAAAAGAATTTTAATTCATTTTTTAGAAATTTAATTTTTTTATAAAAATTTTTTTTTGTATATATGTAAATATTAGTTTCTAAAGATGAATTAATTATTTTATTTAATCTTAATTTTTCAATTTTTAAATTAATATCTTGTTTTATTAAAATTAATTTTTTTCATATTTTACTTGATATAATTTTTGTTTTTTCAATATAAGGTGATAAATTAAATCATGTTTCTTGGAAGATATTTTTTTTTTTATTTTTTCTAGGAATATAATTTCAAATTTCATCTGCAGTAAATGATAATATAGGAGCTATTCATTTCGAAATTGATTCTATTAATATTCATAAAGTAGTTAAAACACTATAATATGGAGTTGTATTTTTTTTTATTATATATTTTCTATCTTTAATTATATCTAAATATATAGAACTTAGATTATTTATACAAAAATGATTAATTAATTTTATTAATTTAGAAAATTTAAAGTTTTGATATAGTTTTATTATTATATTTTGTGTTTTATTTGTTTTATATATTATTCATTTATCTATTAAAATCATATTTTTTATATTTATTTTTTCTTTTTCAGGATTAAAATCATCTAAATTAGATATTAAAAATTTTATTGTATTTCTTATTTTACGGTATATATCAGTTATTCTTAATAAAATTTCATCAGAAATATTTATATCTTTAATGTAATTTGTAGATGCTACTCATAATCTTAATATATCAGCTCCATATTTATTTATTATATACTGAGGTTTTATATAATTGTCTAATGATTTAGACATTTTTTTTCCTTTTGCGTCTACTACAAATCCATGAGATATAATTGTTTTACATGGAAAATATTTTTTTATAATACATGAGATAATTAATGATGACATAAATCATCCTCTGTATTGATCTGATCCTTCTAAAATTAAATCTATATTCTTTTTTTTTGTGTTTGTTTGGTCTAATATTGTTAAGATAGTTGATCCTGATTCAAATCAAACATCTAATACATCTAAAATTTTTTTATATTTATTATGATTTTTTATTATATTTTTAGGATTTAAATTTAATCAGTATTGAGGTCCATATTTTTTAATTTTTAATATAAAAATATTCATTAATTTTATAGTTTTAGGATGTATTTTTTTTGTTTTTTTATTAATAAATATAGTTATAGGTACTCCTCAATATCTTTGTCTAGAAATACATCAATCAGGTCTTTCTTTAATCATTTTTTTTATTTTTTTATATCCCCATTTAGGAATTCATTTTATTAATTTAATTTCTTTTAAAACATTATTTTTAATTTCTTTATTTATAGTTATAAATCATTGTGAAGTGGATTTGTAAATTATTGGTTTTTTATGTCTTCAACAATATGGATAATTATGTATTATTTTTTCTGTAAATAATATTTTTTTGTTTTTCTCTAATTTTTTTAAAATATATTTTTCTCCTTCTTTTATATTTAATCCTTCTATATTTTTTATATATTTATATTTTTTGAATTTACCTTTATTATTAATAATACTTAAATTATTTAAATTATATTTTTGTGATAAGATGTAATCTTCTTCTCCGTATTGTGAAGCAATATGTATAATACCTGTACCAGTTTTTTTATTAATATTTTTATCTAATATTATAGGTATTTTAATTTTAGATATTGGATGATATGCATATAAAGATTTTAATTTTTCTCCTTTTATAGTTTTTATTTCTTTATATTGTTTATTGATTTTTTTAAATATTTCTTTTTTTTTATTTTTTAATATTATGTAAATATTTTTTTTTTCTTTTAATAAGGAATATTTTAATTCTGGATGTATTGATATAGCACAGTTTGCTGGTATAGTTCATATTGTAGTAGTTCAAATAATTAAATTTATTTTTTTTATATTTTCTTTTATTTTTATTTTTTCTGTTATTTTTTTTTCTTTTATTAATTTAAATATAATATATGCAGTGTTACTTATTTTATTATGGTATTCTATTTCAGTATCTGATAATGAAGATCTACATTTAATACATCAATTTATTGGTTTTTTTTTTCTTTTTAAAAGTTTTAATTTTATTATATTTTGTAATATTTGAATTGTGTTTGCTATAATTTTATAATTCATTGTATAATAGGGTTTTTTTCATTCTGCTATAACTCCTAATCTTATAAAGTCTTTTTTTTGTTTTATTATTTGTTTTTTAACATATGTTAAACATTTTTTTTTGAAATTGTTTATTTTAAAAATATTTTTTTTGTTTGGTAATTTATGTTTTTTTTGTATTTCTAATTCTATAGGTAAACCATGACAATCTCATCCAGGTATATAATTAATACTATAGTTCATTAAAATTTTATATTTTAAGATTATATCTTTCAAAATTTTATTTAATGCATGACCTATATGTATGTTTTTATTTGCATAAGGAGGTCCATCGTGAATTAAAAAAGTTTTTTTTTTATGTTTATTTATTTTTTTATATAAATTATTTTTTTCTCATTTTTTTAAAATAAAAATTTCTTTTTCTTTTAAATTTGCTTTCATAGGAAAATTAATTTTAGGTAAATTAATTGTATTTTTATAATTTATTTTTTTTTTCATTTTTAAATTAAACTTAATTTATTAATTTTAAATTTTAAATATTAAATATATTTTATTATTAATTATATAATATAATTTTTTATTAAAATATTTAAATATAATAATAAATATTTATTTTTTTTTAGTTGATATTAAGAAATTCAGTACACATATCATTATATATTATAGTAAAATTTTAAATATATTATTATTGGTAAATATTATGGGAAAGATAATTGGTATAGATTTAGGTACAACAAATTCTTGTGTAGCGATAATAGATGGTTTAAAACCTAAAGTGTTAGAGAATTCTGAAGGTGATCGTACTACTCCTTCTATAATTGCATATACGCAAGATAATGAAGTTTTAGTAGGTCAACCTGCTAAACGTCAAGCAATCACAAATCCTAAAAATACTCTTTTTGCAATTAAAAGATTAATAGGACGTAAATTTCTTGATAAAGAAGTACAACGTGATGTTGATATTATGCCTTATAAAATTGTATCAGCTAGTAATGGAGATGCTTGAATTGAAATTAAAAGTAAAAAAGTTGCTCCTCCTCAAATATCTGCAGAAATATTAAAAAAAATGAAAAAAACTGCAGAAGATTATTTGTCTGAAAAAATTTCTGAAGCAGTTATTACTGTTCCTGCTTATTTTAATGATGCTCAAAGACAAGCTACTAAAGATGCTGGTCGTATTGCAGGTTTAAATGTTAAAAGGATTATTAATGAACCTACAGCGGCTGCTTTAGCTTATGGTTTAGATAAATCTAAGGGTACTAATATTATAGCTGTATATGATTTAGGTGGTGGTACATTTGATATTTCAATTATAGAAATAGATGATGTTGATGGAGAAAAAACTTTTGAAGTTTTAGCTACTAATGGAGATACCCATTTAGGAGGAGAAGATTTTGATATTAAAGTAATTAATTATTTAGTAGATCAATTTAGAAAAGATTATAATATAGATTTACGTCAAGATCCATTAGCTATGCAAAGGTTAAAAGATTCTGCTGAAAAAGCTAAGATAGAATTATCTTCTGCACAACATACTGAAATAAATTTACCTTATATAACAGCGGATAGTACAGGTCCTAAACATTTAAATATTAATTTAACTAGAGCTAAATTAGAATCTTTAGTAGAAGATTTGGTATTAAAATCTATAACTCCTGTTGAAATTGCTTTAAAAGATGCTAATTTAACTATATCGAATATTAATAATGTTATATTAGTAGGTGGTCAGACTAGAATGCCTTTAGTGCAGAAAAAAGTTTCTAATTTTTTTCAAAAAGAATTACGTAAAGATATTAATCCTGATGAAGCTGTTGCTATTGGTGCTGCTATACAAGGTGGTATTTTATCAGGTGAAGTTAAAAACTTATTGTTATTAGATGTTACTCCTTTATCTTTAGGTATTGAAACAATGGGAAATATTATGACTCCTTTAATAAAGAAAAATACAACTATTCCTACAAAACATAGTCAGATATTTTCTACAGCAGAAGATAATCAATTAGCTGTTACTGTTCATGTTTTACAAGGTGAACGTAAAAGAGCATTAGATAATAAATCTTTAGGTCAATTTAATTTAGATGGTATTCATCCTTCTCCAAGAGGAGTACCTCAAATAGAAGTTACATTTGATATTGATGTTGATGGTATATTACATGTATCTGCTAAAGATAAAAATACTGGTAAAGAACAAAAAATTATTATTAAAGCATCTTCTGGACTTAGTGAATCTGAAATTAATGAAATGGTAAAAAGTGCTGAACTTAATGCTGAATCTGATCGTAAATTTGAAGAATTAGTTCAAACACGTAATCAAGGTGATCATTTATTACATAGTACTCGTAAACAAATATTAGATTTAGGTGATAAACTTCCTAAAGAAGAAAAAGATAATTTAGAAATGTCTTTAAATAAATTAGAAAATATTATTAAAACTGAAGATAAATTAGCAATAGATAATGAAATTCAAAATATTATACAGTTAAGTAGTAAATTAATGAAATACAATACTAATACTGTTAATAGTACTAATAATAGTACAACAGATAATAATATTAATTCTAAAAATAATAATGTGAATGAATCAGTAGTAGATGCAGAATATGAAGAAGTGAAAGATAAAAATAAAAAATAATTTTTTATTAAATTTTTTGTTAGGAATGAATTTAAATGTCTAATAAAGATTATTATGAAATTTTAGGTGTTTCTAAAAATGCAGGAGAACGTGATATTAAAATAGCATATAAACGTCTTGCAATAAAATATCATCCTGATAGAAATAAAGGAGATAAATTATCTGAAGAAAAATTTAAAGAAGTCAAAAAAGCATATGAAGTTTTAAGTGATAATAAAAAACGTGCTGCTTATGACCAATATGGTCATTCTTTTGAAGATAATACATCGGGTTTTTCCTCAGAATTTACTTCTAGTAGTGATTTTAGTGATATTTTTGGTGATGTTTTTGGTGATATATTTGGAGTTAAAAAAAAAACTTCTAGTGTTAAAGGATCAGATATTTTTTATGAAGTTAATTTAACTTTAGATGATGCAGTAAAAGGTGTTTCTAAAGAAATTAAGATTTATGTTATGCAAAAATGCAGTGTATGTCGTGGTAGTGGTAGTAGGCCAGGTACTAAACGTAATATTTGTTCTGTTTGTAAAGGAACAGGTAATTTAAGAACACGTCAAGGTTTTTTTACTGTACAACAAACTTGTCCTTCATGTCGTGGTCTTTGTTATGTTATAAACAATCCTTGTTATGTATGTAGAGGACAAGGTATAGAAAAAACTTTTAAAAAATTGAATATAAAAATTCCATCTGGAGTTAATCATGGAGATCGTATTCGTTTAGTGGGAAAAGGCAATTATGGTGATTATGGAGGTGTTCCTGGAGATTTATATATTAAAATAAAGATTAAAAAACATAGTATATTTAATAGAGAAAAAAATGATTTATATTGTAAAGTACCTATTAATTTTTCAATGGCAGCTTTAGGAGGTGAAGTAGAAATTCCAACTTTAAGTGGCAAAATAAAATTAAAAATTCCACCTGAAACTCAAACAGGAAGATTATTTCGTGTTAAATATAAAGGAGTTAAATCTATTAGAGATAATAGTTATGGTGATTTAATTTGTAAAGTATTTATAGAAACTCCTGTAAATTTAAATGAATATCAAAAAAAATTATTGTATGATTTGGGTTTTAGTTTAACAGGATTTAATAAAGAGGAAAAAAATAATCTTAAATCTAAAAGTTTTTTTGATAGAGTAAAAAAATTTTTTGATGGAATTACTAGATAATATTTTAGTATTAATTAAATTGTTTTATATTTTATGTTTAATTAAATATTTATTTATTTTTTAAAAAATTTATTTGTTCTTTAATAAATAAACTATTATTAAATTAATAAGTGTTTAATAAACTTAAGGAGGTAATTTTAATAATAAATTATTACTAATAATTTGTTGTTTATTAATCTTAATTAAATATTTTAAAGTATTTATTTTTTAAAAAAGTTAATAATGTAGTTATTAGTAATTATTTAGTTATTTAAATTTTAAAATGTATTTTTTTATGAAAATAAATATTTATGTTTTTTTTTTTTTATAAATGGGAAATTTATTACATATTTTTTTAATTTTTTTTTTATAAAATTTTATTAAATTTTTTTGTTTATAGTTTATAAGTATTTTACATATAATTTTTGCTATAAGAATAGATTCTTTTTTTTTAATTCCTCTTCTAGTTATTGCAGGAGTACCAATTCTTATACCAGAAGTAATAGAAGGTTTTTTAGTATCATTAGGTATACAATTTTTATTTACTATAATATTAATATTCTCTAATATTTTTTCTGCTTTTAGTCCTGATATATTTTTATTATTTAAATTTATTAAAAATAAGTGATTTTTAGTTCCATTTGATATTAATTTAAAATTATTTTTTAAAAATTCTTTTGCCATATAACGTGAATTTTTTAAAATTTGTTTTTGATATTTTTTAAATTTTTTTGTTAATGCTTCTTTAAATGCAATAGCTTTAGCTGCTATTATGTGTAATAAAGGACCTCCTTGAGTTTGAGGAAATATAGATTTATCTATTTTTTTATATAGTTTTTTATTATTTCCTTTAGCTAAAATTAATCCTCCTCTAGGACCAGCTAATGTTTTATGTGTAGTAGTTGTCACTATATCTGCATATGATATAGGGTTAGGATACATGTTAGCTATGATTAAACCAGCAATATGAGCTATATCTATTAATAATAAAGATTTATATTTATCTGCTATTTCTCTAAAAATTTTTCAATTACATTTTTGTGAATAACAAGAGAAACCTGCAATAATTAGTTTTGGTTTATGTTTTTTTGCTAAATAATCTACTTCATTATAATCTATATGTTCATTTTTATTTAAACCATATAATTTAGTTTTATATATTTTACCTGAAATATTAATTTTTGATCCATGTGTTAAATGTCCACCATGATTTAGTTTCATACCTAATATTTTATCTCCAGGTTTTAAAATTGCATTATATACAGCAAAATTAGCTTGAGATCCAGAATGAGGTTGAACATTAACATAATCTACTTTAAATAATTTTTTCGCTCTTTCTATAGCAATTTTTTCTATTTCATCTATAAATTTACATCCCCCGTAATATCTATTTTTTACATAACCTTCTGCATATTTATTTGTTAATTTAGAACCTTGTGCAGCCATTACTGCTTTACTAGCGTAGTTTTCAGAAGCAATTAAATTAATATTATTTTCTTGTCTTTTATTTTCTAGTTTAATTAAGTTAAATATTTTTTTATCTGTATTATACATTTTTTGGGTTAATTTTAAGTTTAAAATATTTATATGCTTCCAAATATAATAATTCTAACGCTATTGTTGCTGCTGTTAAAGAAGTAATATCAGCTATATCTTGTAATGGAGATACTTCTACTATATCTATTCCTATTATATTTATGTTTTTTAATAATCTTATTATTTCTAAAATTTTGTTTGTATTAATTCCTGCTATAACAGGTGTACCTGTACCTGGTGCATAAGCTGGATCTATACAATCTATATCAAAACTTATATATGTAGGTTTATTATTTACTGTTTCTTCAATTATTTTTATAATATTTTTTGTTTTTTTTGTATTTATATCTTGAGATGTTAAAATTTTAAAATTATTTTCTTTATTTATAAATGTTCTTATTCCTAATTGTATAGTATTTTCGATAGATATTAGTTTTTCTTTTTGAGCTTGAAAAAATATTGATCCATGATCAAATTCATTATTATTATAGTATGTATCTGTATGTGCATCAAAATGTATCAATGAAATTTCTTTATAAAAAATTTTATATGTTCTTAATATAGGTAAAGTAATATAATGATCTCCACCAAATACCATTATTTTTTTTTTAAATTTTAAAAAACTAAATATTTTTTTTTTAATTTGTTTATTAAGATCTTTAATATTACCAAATTTATATATTAAATCACCTGCATCTATAACTTTTAAATATTTTTTTAATTGGAAGTTTCAAGGTCATTTGTGTTTTTCTCATATGAGATTTCCAGAAGCTTCTCTAATTTTATTAGGAGCTAATTTACTTCCTGATTTTCCTGAACATGTAATATCACAAGGTACTCCTATTATAATAAAATTACAGTCTTTAATTTTTATGTTATTATTTTTTATAAATAAAGGAAACCTCATAAATCCAAATAAATTTGATATTAAAGATTGATCTTTTTGAATTTCTGTTTTTCTCATTTTTTATTCTAAATATGTTTTATTTTTTAATAAAAATATAATTTTTTTTTTTATTTTTTTATTTTTTTTTAAAAAAAAAATAATTTTTTTTTGGTTTAAATTAGTAAATTTTATTAGTTTTTTTAAACTAGAATTTAAATTAATTATTATTTTTTTATATTTGTTTTTATTTTTTAAATAAATTATTCATGTTTCTATGTTTCCAAAAAGATTATGTTTGTTTCCTAATGTATTTTGATATGCTCCAATCATAAATAATCCTATAGGAGGTAATTTTTTTTTGTTTAAATTTTGTATAGGTAATGTATTTTGAATTTTGTTTTTATGTATATATTTATTAATTTTTCCATCATAATCACATGTTATATCAGATATATGTACTTCTTTTGATATTGGTTTATTTAATTTTTTAATTGGTAAAATAGGAAAAATTTGTTTTATTCCTCATGTATCTGGAATAGATCTAAATATTGAAATATTTAAATGTATTTTATCAGAAAGAAATAAATTAATGTTATTTAATATTTTATTATTTGTAATTATTTTTTTTTTATTTATTTTATATAATATATTAAAATATATTTTTTCTATTCATGATTTTTCTAAAATATTAAAAAATCCTTTTTGGAAGAATTTTTTAGTTTTAATTAAAATATTTTTAATATTATTAAAATTAATAATTTTTTTTTTATTTATTTTATTTAAAATATTTCATAAGTTTTTAAAAATTATATTTTTTTTATTATTTTTACTAATTATTAAATTTTTAATTTTAAATGTTTTATTTTTTTCTATATTAATAATATTAGTTATTAATATTTCGTGATGAGCTGTAATATATCTTCCTGATTCAGTTATTATGTTAGGGGTTTTAATTTTATTTTTTCTACATATTATTAATATTAATTTAATAATGTTAGATATATATGTATCTAAAGTATAATTAATATATTTTATTCCTGAATAATTAACTGCTAGTCCTCCTCCTATATTTAAATATTTTATGTTTAAATTAAATATTTTGATTAAATCAATATATATATTTATAAATTCTCTTAAGAATTTATTAAAGTTATTAATTTTATTTATTTGAGATTTTATATGACAGTGTATTAATTCACATTTTTTAGTTAAATTAAATTTTTTTAAAATGTTTATTAATCTAATTATTTGTATAGAATTTAAACCAAATTTAATTTGATATTTATTTTTGTTTTGATCTATTTCTAAATTATTTAACTTTATTCTTATTCCTATTTTAAGATTATTTTTTTTTAATTTTATAAGTAGAATTATTTCTTTTATTTTTTCTATTATTATGTAAACTTTATGTCCTAATTGTGTAGCTATTAAGGCTAATTTTATATATTTTTTATCTTTATACCCGTTACATAAAATTGTTATTTTTTTTTTTGTATTTATTAATATACACATTAATTCTGATTTTGATCCAGATTCAAGACCATTATTATATTTATTATTTTTTAATATAGAATGTATTATATAGGATTGTTGATTTACTTTAATTGGATAAATTAACGAATAATTTCCTTTAAATTTATATTTTTTTATATAAAAATTAAATTTTGAATTTATTAAATTACATCTATTTTTGATTATTTGTGGAAAACATAATTTTATTGGTAATTTATTTTCTGTATTATTTCATTTAATAATTTTATCTAATGTAATAGTTTTTATTTTATTTTTATGTTTTATACAAATTTTAATTTTTCCATTTTTATTGATGATAAAAAAATTATCTGATCATTTAGAAATTTTATAGTCGAAAAATTTATATTTATTATTATTCATTTTTGTTGTTTTGTATTTAAATTAATAATTATATATTTAATATATATATTTTTTATAAATGTATATTTTATATATAACCTATTTATATTTATTACAGTATAATATTAATATTACATTAAATATAAAATTATTAGGAAATAAAATGAGATCATATTTATTTACTTCTGAATCTGTTTCTGAAGGTCATCCAGATAAAATAGCTGATCAAATTTCAGATGCTATTTTAGATCAAATTATTCTTGTTGATAAAAATTCTAAAGTAGCGTGTGAAACTTATGTTAAATCTGGTTTAGTTATTGTTGGTGGAGAAATTAATACTTCAGTTTGAGTAGATATAGAATCTATTGTTAGAAAAACTATTAAACATATAGGTTATATTGATTCTAGTTTGGGTTTTAGTTTTGATTCTTGTGCTGTTTTAAATATTATAGGTAAACAATCTTCTGATATTAATTTAGGTATTAAAAATGATATTTTATTAAATCAAGGTGCAGGTGATCAAGGAATGATGTTTGGTTATGCTTGTAAGGAAACTGATGTTTTTATGCCTGCTCCTATTATGTATGCTCATAATTTAGTTTATAAACAATCGCAATTAAGAAAAAGTGGTAAATTATCTTGATTATATCCAGATGCTAAAAGTCAAATTACATTTTATTATGAAGATAATAATATTATTAGTATTGATACAGTTATTTTTTCAACTCAGCATAATGAAAATATATCTTATAAAAATTTAAGGGATGCTGTTATGGATGAAATTATATTATCTGTTTTACCTAAAAAATTATTAACTAAAAAAACTAAATTTTTTATTAATCCAGCAGGTAGATTTGTTATTGGTGGTCCTGTAGGAGATTGTGGTTTAACTGGTAGAAAAATTATAGTTGATACATATGGCGGTATGGCTAGACATGGTGGGGGGGCTTTTTCTGGTAAAGATCCATCTAAGGTTGATAGATCTGGAGCTTATGCAGCTAGATATATTGCCAAAAATATTATTGCTGCTGATTTAGCTGATAAATGTGAAGTACAGATATCTTATGCTATAGGTATGTATAAACCAATATCTATTATGTTAGAAACTTTTGGAACTGAAAAAATAGCATTATCTAAATTAACAAATATAGTTAAAGAAGTATTTGATTTAAGACCTGGAATGATAATAAGAGATTTAAATTTACTTAATCCTATATATTTTAAAACGTCTGTTTATGGCCATTTTGGCAGGAATATTTTTCCTTGGGAAAGTATTGATAAAGTAGATATTTTATGTCATTTAGCTAAGAGTTAATTTTTTATTGAATATTGAAATCATATCTATAGATTTAGGATAACATACTTTTATATTTATATTTTTTTTTTTCAATATAAATTTAATTTTTTTTTTAAGCTTATAACTATTTACTATAATTTTTTTATTATTAGGTATTTTTTTAATGATTTTATGAAATTTTTTTAAGTTTATTTTTTTTTTAATGATGTTTTTTTTTTCATTAAATTTACTTCAATAAATACAATTTATATTATTATAAATAACAATATTAATTGTTTGTTCTTTCTTTTTTTTTTTAAAAAATCCTTCTTTGATTATTTCAAAACTTGTTAATTTAATAATTTTTAACTTTTTAAATTTTATTTTAAAAATTTTTGATATTACATTAGATATTCTAATACCTAAAATACTACCTGGTCCATTATTTATTAATAAAATGCTTATTTTTTTTAAATTTATATTATTTTTTTTTATTAATTCATTTAACATTATCAATATATAATTATATTTTTTTAATTTATTATAAATATATTTACTGTATAAATTATTATTATATAATAAACTTATTGATGATAATTCTGTAGAACAGTCTACAGCAAGTAGATTTTTTTTTATATAATTATTATTAATATTCATTTTAGTATTATAAACTATTTATTAAGATAATTAAAATTAAAGAAGATATTAATTTTATGTGTAAAAAGTTAAATTTATTAAATTTTAATAAAGATTTAATATATAATTTTTGTATTAATTTAGGTTGTAAAAAATATGTTGCTAATCAAATAATATATTGAATATACAAAAAATATTGTTTTAATTTTTTTTTAATGACTAGTTTAAATTTTATATTGAGAAAAAAATTAGCTAGTTTAGCTGAAATAAGGTTACCTAAAATAGTAAAAGAATATAATTCTTTAGATGGAGTTATTAAATGATTATTAAGTATAGATAATTATTATATTGAAACAGTGTATATTCCTGAAGTTAATAGAAAAACTTTATGCTTATCTACACAAATAGGATGTTTAGTTAATTGTAGTTTTTGTTTTTCATCTAAATCTAAATTTAAAAGGAATTTATTAGTGTCTGAAATTATTGGACAAATATTATTAGTTTCTTTCTTATTAAAGAAAAGAAATATTAGTCCTATTACTAATATAGTATTAATGGGTATAGGTGAACCTTTATTAAATTTTAATAATGTTGTTGATTCTATTAAAATTATGCTTGATCCTAATTATTTTGGTTTTTCAAAAAGAAAAATAGTCTTGTCTACTTCTGGTATTGTACCAGGAATATATAAATTAGTTAATGTTATAGATATAGTTTTAGTTTTATCTTTACATGCATCTAATGATTTATTAAGAAATCAAATTATGCCTATAAATGAAAAATTTAATATTAAATCTATTATAAAAGCTATTCTTTTTTATTTGAATTATAGTAAAGCTAATAGAGGTAATTTTAATATAGAATATATTATGTTAAATAATATTAATGATAAATATCATAACGCTTATGAATTAGTTTCTTTATTTAATAATATTCCAGTTAAAATAAATTTAATTCCTTTTAACAAATTTAAGAATTCTATGTATACTGAAAGTAGTTTAGAAAAAATAAAAAATTTTTGTGAAATTTTAAAAAGAAACAAAATTTTTTCTTTTATAAGAAAAACTAGAGGAAGTGATATTAATGCTTCTTGTGGACAATTATCTAGTGATATATAATATATATTTAATTAATAATTATTTTTATTTACTGTTTTAATTTTTAAGAAAATTTTAAATTTTAAAAGTATATTTAAATGAATAAAGAAATTGTTTCAAATAATGATGAAGTTGAATCTATAGGAGTAAAATTAATACAAGCTAGAAGATTAATGAATTTTACAAGACAAGATATTGCAAATAGACTTTGTTTAAAAGTAAATATTATTCGTAATATTGAAAAAGATAGTATACCGGGTAATTTATCACCAGTTTTTTTTTGAGGTTATATTTATTCATATGCACGTTTAGTTAATGTTTCTAATAGTGAATTATTTTTAATATTAGATAAGTATAAATCATCATATACTTTAAGTAATCAAATTTTTATAAAAAATTTACAATTTTCTAAAATTAATAATAAAAATTTTTTTGTTAGATTTTTTAATTTATATGTAATTATGTTTTTGATTTTTATTTTTAGTTTGTATTTTTTTTATTATAGAAGTTTTTATTTAATGAATATGATTTTATTTTATTTAAAAAAATAAGTATTAATTTTATTTTTATTAAATTTTAAAATAATATTTATTATTATTAATTTATTTTTTTATTGAAATTTAATTTTTAAATTAAAAAACTTTTATATGAAAAATATAAAAATTAAATCTTTAAAAGGCATGCATGATTATTTTTTAGAAGATATTTGAATAATTAATTATATTGAAAGTATTTTTAAGTCTATTATGATTAATTATTCTTATAATGAGATAAGATTTCCTATTTTAGAGAAAACTCAATTATTTAATAAAATAGTAAGTAATAATAATCATTTTTTCAGAAAAGAAATGTATTCTTTTTTAGATAAAAATAATGTAAATATTACATTACGTCCTGAAGGAACTATTAGTTGTGTTAGGGCTTATTTAGAAAATAATTTATATTTACATAAATTTTTTCAAAAATTGTGATATATTGGTCCTATGTTTAGATATGAAAATACCCAAAAAGGTAGGTTTCGTCAATTTTATCAGATAGGAGTCGAAGTTTTAGGATATAAATGTTTAGAAATTGATTTAGAATTAATATTAATTATTAAAAGATTATGAAATTTATTAGGTATTGATAATTTATTAAATTTAGAAATCAATACAATAGGTTCTGTTAAAGATAGAAATATATATTTAAATTATTTAGTTTCTTTTTTAAAACCTTATAAAAAATATTTTAGTTATAAAATTGATAATTTTTATAAGATAAATCCTTTAAAATTATTTGATAGTAAAGATAAGGATGTACAAAAAATTTTAATAAATGCTCCTAAAATTATTAATTATATTAATAAAGATTCTTTTTATAGATTTCGTAAATTATGTAAGATATTAGATTTATATAGTATAAAATATACTATTAATACTACTTTAGTACGAGGGTTAGATTATTATAATGATTTTGTATTTGAGTGAAAATGTAATTTTTTAGGTTCACAAAATACTGTATGTGCTGGAGGTAGATATGATAATCTTGTAGCTTATTTAGCTAATTTTTCTTTACCAGCAGTAGGTTTTGCTGTAGGTTTAGAAAGATTATTAATTATTTTAAAGCAATCTAAAAAAAATATAAAAAATTGATCTAATTATATAGATATATATGTAGTTTCATTTTTAAGTTCTAAAGCTAGATTATTAAGTATTTCTATAGTAGAAGATTTATTAAAATATAGTGATGAAAAAGTTAAAATATATAATGATTTTTTTTTAGGTAAAAATATTGATAAAAAAATTATGAATATAATAAATTTAAATCCTAAATTAATCATTTTAATTGGTAATAAAGAGTTACGTGGTAATTTTTTTACTTTAAAGACTTTGTTTGATAAAAATCAAATTCAAGTTTGTAGAAAAAATCTTGTAAAAATAGTATTTAATATTTTAAATAAGGTTAAATAATATTATATATGTTAAAAAATATATTTTTTTTAAATTTTTTTAATAAGAAAAGAAATTGATTTACATTACTAATAAGTTTATTTTTTTTATTTATATTTTATTTTATATATTTAAATTATAAAAGTTCATTACTATATAATGAATCTATTAAATATAATTATATTTCTAAAGATTTTTTAAATAAAGAGTTTACTAATATGGATTTTTCAGATATTAAGTATATAAATGATTTTATAGATTATAATATTAATAATAATTTAGGAATTTTAACTTCTTTAAAATTATCTAAATATTATTTTAATCGTTATGAATATAATTTATCTTTAGAAGTTTTAAATCGTATTTTCAAATATGTTAAAGATACAAAATTAAGGTATATAATTTATTTAAGATTAATGAAATTGTATATTTTAACTAATCGAATTAATGATTTTTTAATTTTATTTAAAGATGAATCATATAAAGATTCGGTATTACAAAATATTAAATTTGATTTATTAGGAGATTTTTATTATCAAAAAGGTAATTTTGATAAAGCTAAATATTATTGGTCAGTTTCTAGGAATATGTCTCCTTTTGAATTAATGAAATATTTAATTCAATTTAAAATTAATAATTTATAATTAATAATTTTAAGTGATTAATTTTTTTTTTATTTTTAAAATGTTTAATTTATTAATTTTTGGGAGAACAAATGTAGGAAAAACTAGTTTATTTAATTTATTAACTAATACTAATATAGCAACGGTATCTAATAAATGTTGTAGTACTAGTGATTTTAATTATGGTATTTTAAGTTATAAGAATAAAAATTGTATTTGTACTGATATTATTGGATTATTAGATTTTAATTTTTTAAATAAAAAAAATAAATTATATGGTAAAAAAAAAAAAATATTTAGGAAAATAATTTATGCTATCAAAAATGCAGATTTAATTTTTTTAGTTTTTGATATTAGTGTTGGTTTAACGTTTCAAGATATGTTTTTATATAATTATTTTTTAAAGTTTAAAAAAAATAATTTTTTAGTTATTATAAATAAAATTGATTTATTTAATTCTATTGATAGAGTTTATTTTTTATCTAAATTTTATTGTTTAAATATTAAAATAATATATCCAATATCTGTTTTTTCTAAGGAAAATATAATTTTTTTGTTAAATGATATTTTTTATAAAAAAAAAGAATTTTATATTAAAAAAGTTACAAATTTTTTTTATATTAAAAGTTTATTTAATTTGTGTATTAATTTAAATGATTATTTAATTAAAGAAAATGTTTTAATAAAAAAGAAATTATATATATCTTCTTTATTTAATTTAACAAAAAAGAATGTTTATATTATTCTTATAGGTAAATCTAATGTAGGTAAATCTACTTTATCGAATTATTTTTTTGGTAATAATAGATCAATTATATCTAATAAAGATAATACTACTAAAGATTTTTTATTTACAAGTATAAGTATTAATGGTATTAATTATAGTGTAGTAGATACTCCAGGTTTAAAAATATATAAAGGAAAAAAAAGAGTAATTTTTAAAAGAGAAATTTTAAAAAAATATTTTAAATATGATATATTTATATATATTATAGATATAGGTGTTGGTTTATCTAAATATGATTTATATTTAATTAATTTATTTTTAAATAAGGGTAAATTATTATTTTTAGTTTTTAATAAATGTGATAAAATTATTAATTTTAATGAGTTTTTTTATAAGAAACAATTATTTTTAAGATATGATTTTATAAAAAATATAAAAATTTATTTTATATCTGCTATTGATATGAAAAATAAGTTTTTTATTTTAAGGGAAATTTTTAGTTTTTATAAAAAAATATATTCTTTAAAATTAGGTACTTTAAAGTTAACTAAAATATTAAAAAAAGCTATTAATGTTTATTTTGAAAAAAATAATTTTTGTTTGAATTTAGTAAAATTAAAATATGCTCATTTAGGTGGATATTATCCTTTAACAATAGTTATTCATGGTAATAAAATTAATTTAATTAAATTATCTTATAAAAAATATTTAACTAATTTTTATATTAAGTCTTTAAATTTAATTGGTTTAAAGATTAATTTAATTTTTAAAGAAATATATAATCCATTTGTTTAAATTTTAAAATATAGATTATTTATTTTGACAGTCGCTATAAATTTATACTTTTATAGAGGAAAGTCCGGACTCTATAGGACAGAACGCCAGATAACATCTGGAAATAATATCTAAATTATTATGAAAAGTGCAACAGAAAATAACCGTCTTTTCTTAGAAAAGATAAGGGTGAAAAAGAAAATTAAAAACTTTCTATTTATTATAGTAATATAATAAATGTGTAAACTCCGTTTAGAGCAAGATTAAATTTAATTTAAGGATATTTCAAAAAATATATTTGTCCGTATATATATCTAAAAATTTAGGTGAATCGCTTGAACTAATAAGTAATTATTAGTCTAGATTAATGATTGTCTTATATTACATATAATATAAACAGAATCCGGCTTATAAATTGAATAATTTTTATTTAGAATTTGAAAAATGTTAAAAATTTTTAATACATTATCTCGTAAGAAAGAAATTTTTGTTCCTATTAATTTAAATAAAATTAAGATATATGTATGTGGTGTTACTACATCTAATTATTGTCATGTAGGACATGGTCGTACTTTTTATTTTTTTGATATCTTATTAAGATATTTAATTTTTTTAAAGTATAATTGTATTTATGTACGTAATATTACAGATATAGATGATAAGATAATTAATAAATCTAATATAGATAATATAAATGTATATGATTTATCTAATTTAATGATTAGGTCTATGTTAAAGGATTTTAATAATTTAAATTTTAAAAAACCTAATTATGAACCTAAATTAACTGATAATATTGATTTAATAATATCTGCAATTATTAAGCTTATTAAATATGATTATGCTTATGTGTCTGATACAGGTGATATTTTATTTTCGATTAATAAAGTAGATTTATATAAAAGTTATTTTTTTAATAATAGAGATATTTCAAATAAATTAAATAATCAAGATTTTGTTTTATGAAAATTAAATAAGTTGAATGATTTTTTAGGTTGATGTTCTCCTTGAGGTTTTGGTCGTCCTGGGTGGCATATTGGATGTTCTGTAATGAGTAATAAATATTTATTTGGTGCAATTGATATTCATGGTGGTGGATATGATTTACAGTTTCCACATCATCATAATGAATTAATACAATCTCAATGTTTATTTAAAAGTGAATATTTAATAAAATATTGAGTACATACAGGTATGGTAATTTTAAATAAAAATAAAATGTCGAAATCAAAAAGTAATGTTTTTTTTTTAAAAAATTTATTTAATAAATATCATATTGATGTTATTAAGTATTATTTAATGTCTACTCATTATAGAAAAAATTTATTTTTTGATGTTAATAGTTTAAACAAAACTAGATTAGTTATTACTAAATTTTATTTATTGTTAAAAGATTTGAATTTAAATATTAGTTTATCTAAACAAGATTATCTTGCGTTAAAATATTTTGATGATGAATTTATAAAATTTATGAATGATGATTTTAATATACCTAAAGTATATAATTTATTATTTTTAATATTTCATGAAATAAATAAATTTAAAAATAAAAATTTTATTTTAGCTAGTAAATTAGGTGTAAAAATGCGTTTTTTAGCTAATATTATTGGTTTATTAAATTTTGATATTTATTCTTTTTTAAATAAGAAAGTTGGTTTTAAAAAGTTATCTAATAATTTATTAGTAAAAAAAATAAATAAATTAATTTACTTAAGAAATATAGCACGTAAATCAAATAATTGAATTAAAGCGGATTTTATTAAGAAAAAGTTATTTAACTTAAATGTTAAAATTAAAGATAAGAATAATTATTGTACTGAATGATATTTTAATTCTTAAAATTTAAATTTTTATATATACGTAATATATTAAGTAGTAATGCACCAATAGTAATTGGTCCAATTCCTCCAGGTACTGGAGTAATAAATTTTGCTTTTTTTATAGCTTTTTTAAATTCGATATCTCCAACAGTTTTATTATTTATTTTATTTATTCCTATATCAATAATAATACATTTATTTTTGATTCATTTTACAGGAAAAGTATTATATTTACCTATTGCAATTATTAATAAATCTGCATTTTTAATATGTTTTTTGATGTTTTTGGTTTTACTATTTGTAATAGTTACACTACATCCCTGATTAATTAATTCCATAATTATTGGTTTACCTATTAAATTAGATGATCCTATTATTAATGAATGTAATCCTAATAAGTTAATTTTATAATATTTAAATAATATTAAAATACCTAGTAGAGTACAAGGTCTTATTTTAGGTTTTCCTTGAGATAAAAGTCCTATATTATAAGGATGTAATCCATCTACATCTTTTTTAGGATTTATATTTTTTAATATTAAATTAGTGTTAAATTTTTTTGGTAATGGTAATTGTATTAATATACAGTCAACATGTTTATTCTTATTAAGAAAATTAATAAATTTTATAATTTTAGATTCTTTAACATTAGATTTTATTTTCAATATTTTATATTTTATATCTACATATTTTAAATATTTACATTTGTTTTTTATGTATAATTCTGATGAAGAGTTTGTACCAATATATAAAATAATAATATATGGTTTTTTTTTTAATTTAGATTTATATTTTAATATTTTTTTTTTTATTTTTTTTTTTATTTTTTTTAAAATTATTAATCCATTTAATAATTTATTATTTTTTTTCATATTTATTACTTTTATTGACATATAAATTATTTTAATGTTAATATTATTTTATTTACGCTCTTAGCTCAGTAGGATAGAGCAGCAGCCTTCTAAGCTGTAGGTCACAGGTTCGAATCCTGTAGAGCGTGATATATTCATTTAAAAAATTTTAAAATTATTAACGAATTAGTTTTGAATTATAGATTCTTTTTTTAAACTTTCATTTAAAGATTCTAGTAAATTTTGTTTATATACTTCTTTAATAAATTTTTTTGTGTTTAAATTTTTATTAAAATTTATTTTTATTAATGCTAGTAATATAATTTTATTTTTTTCTTTTATTATTTTATATATAATTTTGTTTTTTATTTTATTTTTAATTTTAAAAATATTTTTAGAAATATTATCTACATTTTTAATATTACTTTTTTTCATTTTACTTCATGATATACCAGGATATTTAATTAAATTGATATTTTTATTTATAAATTTGTTTTTAATTAAATTATTTAATATATTAATTGATAAATTATTTTTTTTAGTAATAGGTAATTTTAAATAATATTTAACTAATTTAATATTTGCAGTATCTTTATTATTTTTAATAAAATAATAATTAATAAGTTTATCTGTATTTATATATGAAATTTTATAATTTCTTTCTTCTGAAATATACTTATTAATTGAATTTATTATTTTAGGGATAAAAATCTCAGTATTAATAACTGAATTTAAAAATTCGTTATTTTTTAATGAAAGTTTAATAAGATTAATATATTCATTATTTGTTATTTTTCCTTTTTTAAGAAGATTTGAATATTTTTTATTATTAAAGGATTTTACTTTATAAAAATCTTTATTATTTGAAATAAAATTTTTAATTTGATCATCATTAATAATAATATTTAAGTTATTTATGTAGTTTTCTAATAGAATTTTTTTTATTATTTTATTTAAAATAATATTATATAGTTGTTTATTAGAATAATTATTTTTTATATTATTATTTTTAATGTAAATTTTTATTTTTTTAATTTCATCTTTAATAATTAAATTTAATAAATCTTTATTTAATGTAATATTATTTATTTTAAATGTATTTTCATTTTTAAAATAATTTGAAAAATTAGGTATAATAAGTGTTATTGATATAATAATAATTATTAATGTTAAATATATTTTTTTTTTATTAATCATATTTAATTAATGCATTGTTTATTAATTATATTAATGTTTTTGATTAAAAAATTTTTTTTTCTAATACAATATTTAAAACGTCTTTTATATTTTTTAAATTATAAATTTTTAAATTTTTTATTATATTTTTAGGTAATTCTTCTAAATCATTTTTATTTTTAAATGGTAAAATTACTATTTTTATACCTCCTCTTAAAGCAGCTAATAATTTTTCTTTTAATCCTCCAATAGGTAAAATATCACCGTGTAAAGTAATTTCTCCAGTCATAGCTATATAAGATTTAACAGGATTATTAGTTAAAGTGGATATTAGTGAAGTACATACAGTAATTCCAGCGCTAGGTCCATCTTTAGGAGTAGCTCCTTCAGGAATATGTACATGTATATCTTTAGTAAGATAAAAATTTTTTTCTATTTTAATTTTTTTAGTTAAAGATCTAACAACAGTTAAAGCTATTTGTATAGATTCTTGCATTATTTTTCCTAAAGATCCTGTATATGTTAATTTACCTTTTCCATTTATACATTTTGATTCAATAGTTAGTAAATCTCCTCCACTTTCTGTTCAGGCTAAACCATTAACTTGTCCAATTCTGTTATATTCTTCTATTTTCCCATAATTATATTTTTTAATACCTAAATATTTTTTTAAATTTAAATTATTTATTTTAATAGATTTAATGTTATTATTTAATATAATTTTTTTAACAGATTTTCTACATATTTTAGATATTTCTCTTTCTAAATTTCTAACACCAGCTTCTTTTGTATAATATCTAATTATTTCTAATAATGCTGAATCTGTAATTTTAATTTCATTTTTTTTTAAGGCATTATTATTTATTTGTTTTGGTATTAAATAATTTTTAGTTATGTTCATTTTTTCTTCTTCAGTATAACCTAATATTTTTATTACTTCCATTCTATCTAATAAAGGATAAGGTATATTATGATATGTATTTGCTGTTGCTATAAACATAACGTTTGATAAATCAAAATCTAATTCTATATAATTATCATTGAATTCATTATTTTGTTCTGGATCTAATACTTCTAATAAAGCTGCTGATGGATCTCCTCTCATATCTAAAGAAATTTTATCTATTTCATCTAATAAAAATAATGGATTTTTAACTTTACTTTTTACTATTTTTTGAATAATTTTACCTGGCATAGATCCTATATAAGTTTTTCTATGTCCTCTAATTTCAGCTTCATCTTTTATTCCACCTAAGGATATTTTAATATATTTTCTTCCTGTAGCACGTGATATAGATTTACCTAATGATGTTTTACCTACTCCTGGAGGTCCTATAAAACATAATATAGGTCCTTTAATTTTATTAGATCTATTTTGTACTGCTAAATATTCTAATATTCTTTCTTTTATATGTTCTAATCCAAAATGATCTTTATCTAATATTGATTTAGCTTGTTTTAAGTCTTTTATAATTTTAGATTTTTTATTTCATGGTATTTGTATTATTCAATCTATATAATTTCTAATTATTGATGCTTCAGATGATATTGGTGACATCATTTTTAGTTTTTGTAATTCCGTTTTTATTTTGTTTTTTGCTTCTTTAGGTATTTTAGGATTTTTTAATTTTTTTATTATTAATTTATCTTCATTATTTATATTATCTATTTTAGATAATTCTTTTTGAATAGCTTTTATTTGTTCATTTAGATAATATTCTTTTTGATTTTTTTCTATTTGCTCTTTAATTTTATTTCTTATTTTTTTTTCTATTTTTAGAATTTCTATTTCTGATTCTATTTTAATCATAATATATTCTAATCTTTTATTAATATTAGAAGTTTCTAATATATATTGCTTATCTTTTAATTTTAAAGGCATATGAGCTGCAATAGTATCAGCTAATTTTTCCAGGTCGTCTATATTTTTTAATGAGTTTAATATTTCTAAAGGAATTTTTTTATTTATTTTTAAATATATTTCAAATTGATTTAATATTGTTCTAACTAATATATTTTGTTCTTTTTTTTCTATTTTAAGGATTTCAATTTTTTTTGTTTTTGCTAGAAAAAAATTTTCTTTATTTTTTAAGTTAATTATTTCAGCTCTATATAATCCTTCTATTAATACTTTTACTGTTCCGTCAGGTAATTTTAACATTTGTATTATGGAAGATATTGTACCAATAGAAAATAAATCTTGTTTATTTGGTTCATCATTAGATGATTTTTTTTGAGCTACTAACATAATTTTTTTATTTTTTTCCATTGATAATTCTAAACATTTTATTGATTTTTTTCTACCTATAAACAAAGGTACTATCATATATGGATATACTACTATATCTCTTAAAGGTAATACTGGAAAATGAATATTTTCTTTTTTTTTTTCTGAATTCATGTTTTTTAATTTTATTCCTTTTATAAATGTTTTTAATATAATAATTAATTCAATTTTATATTTATAAAAATTTATTTTATTTTATTAAAATATTTTTTAATCATATATCTATCTATTATTATATTTTTAATCTTGTTATTATTTGATGGTATTTCATACATTAGTTCATTAAGAATATTCTCTATTATATTTTTTAAGGTTCTTGCTCCTGTTTTTTTTTTATATGATTTGTTAATAATTTCTCTTAAACCATCTTTTTTAAAAATTAAATTAATGTTTTCTAATTTAAAAAGAAATTGATATTGTTTTAGTATAGCATTTTTAGGTTTAATTAAAATTTTATATAAATCTAATTTATTTAATTTATCTAAATATGATATTATTGGTAATCTTCCTACAAATTCTGGAATTAATCCGTATTGTATTAAATCTTCAGGTTGAATATATTTTAGTACTTTTTTTTTTTTTTTATTTATTAAAGCATTAAAACCTATATTATTTGATTTATTTAATCTTTTTTTTATAATGTTATCAATTGTATTAAAACTTCCACCACATATAAATAATATGTTATTAGTGTTAATTTTAATAAATTTTTGATCAGGATGTTTTCTTCCTCCTTCAGGAGGAATATATGCTATAGTACCTTCTATTATTTTAAGTAAAGATTGTTGTACTCCTTCTCCAGATACATCTCTAGTTATGGAAGTATTAATATTTTTTTTAGCTATTTTATCAATTTCATCTATATAAATAATACCAGTTTCAGCTTTTTTAATATCAAAGTTACATTTTTGTAATAATCTTTGTAGTATATTTTCCACATCTTCTCCTACATAACCTGCTTCTGTTAATGAAGTAGCGTCTGTTATTACTATAGGTATATCTTTTATATTATTAGCTAAAGTTTTTATTAATAATGTTTTACCACTTCCTGTCGGACCTATTAATAATATGTTACTTTTTTCTATTTCAATGTTATGGTTTTTAATTAAATTTAAATTATTAATTTTTTTACAGTGATTGTATATAGCAACAGATAGTATTTTTTTTGTTTTTTTTTGTCCAATTACATATTTATCTAATATTTTTTTTATTTCTTTTGGTTTTTTATAAAAATTAATTTTATTTTTTAGTTTTTTTTTTATTATTTTTTGAACATTGATACATTGATCACATATATAAATATTATTTTGGTTTTTATTATTATTTATATTTGAATAATTTATTTTACATAAAAAACAAAATAATTTTTTTTTAGAATTCATAATTTGATTTTTTATTATTTGCGGTTTTCAAAAATTTTGTCAATTAATCCATAATGAATTGCTTCTTTAGGAGATAAAAATTTGTCTCTTTCTATATCTTTTTCTATTATTTTAATATTTTTACCAGTATTTTTAGATAAAAGTATAATAATTTTTTTTTTAATTTTAATTATTTCATGAGCGTGAATTTTTATATCTGTAACTTGACCATAAAAATTACCTAAAGGTTGATGTATCATTATTCTTGAATTAGGTAAACTATATCTTTTTTTTTTTTCTCCTGCAGATAATATAAAAGCAGCCATTGAATAAGCTTTACCAATACATATTGTATTAACTTTAGGTTTAATAAAACGCATAGTGTCATAGATTGACATTCCTGATGTTATTAAACCTCCTGGAGAATTTATATATATATATATTTCTTTATTTGGGTCTTTAGCTTCTAAAAATAATAGTTGAGCTACTATAAAGTTTGATATTTTATCTTCTATTTCTCCTGTTAAAAATATAATTCTATTATTTAATAATTTAGTGTATATATCGTAATTTTTTTCATTATTAAAAATTTCTTCAGACATTTTTAAAAAAGTATTTTCTTTATTTATGTATTTCATAATTAATTTTAAATATTTATAAATTTATTATTTAAAGTGTTTATATTTTGTATGTATTTAGTTATATTTTTTATTTTTGTATATTTTATCTAAAAAACTGTTAATTAATTTATGACTAAATTTATGACTAAATTTTTTTGCTAATTCTATACTTTCGTTTATTATAACTTTATATGGAATATAATTATTCATTTTAAATTCATATATAGCAATACTTAATATTATTTGTTCTATTTTATTCAAATATTTAGTATTTTTATTTAAATTTTCTTTTATTATATTATTGATATATTTATAATTTTTAATTATTCCATATGTTATTTTTTTAAAATAATTTCAATCAATGTTTGTAAATAAAGTTACATCTAATAATTTAATTTCTTGAATTTTATATTGTATGTTTTTTTTTTTTAATATGTTTCATGAATATATAATTTGTAATGTTGTTTCTCTAGCTTTTTTTCTTCTTAAAAATTTCAATTTTATCTCTTATATTATTTATATAAATATGTATAAATTTATAATTAATTTTTAATTTAAAATTAAATTATTTATTTCTAAAAATAATTCTACCTCTATTGGAATCATAAGGAGTTAATTGTACGATAACTTTATCTCCTGTTAAAATTCTTATATAGTTTTTTCTCATTTTTCCAGATATGTGTGCTATTATTATATGTTTATTATCTAATTTTACTCTAAATGTTGTATTAGGTAATGTTTCTATAATTATTCCGTTAATTTCTAAGTATTTTTTTTTTTTCATTAGATTATTAAATAATTTTTGTTTTTTATTTTATTTATTTTCTAAATATTTTATTAAGTCAATTGCTGCCATACATCCTGTAGCTGATGAAGTTATTGCTTGTTTATATATTTTATCTATAACATCTCCAGCTGCAAAAATACCATTAATATTTGTCATTGTTTTAAATTTTGTATTAATATTAGTGATTATATAATTATCTTTATCTAAAAGTATTTGTTTTTTAAATATTTTAGTATTTGGTATATAACCAATAGCTATAAATAATCCGTTAATATTAATGTGTTTTTTTTTATTTGAATTTAAATTTTTTATTATTAATGAATTTATGTTTTCATTTTTTTCTTGTATTTTTAATAAAATAGTTTTTCTATATAATATAATTTTTTTTTTTTTTATTTTTTTTTTAATTTTTTTTATGAGGTATTTTTCTGCTTTAAATTTTTTATTTCTATATATTAAATAAATTTTTTTAGATATTTTACATAAAAATAATGCTTCTTCTATAGCACTATTACCTCCACCTATTATTGCTACATTTTTGTTTTTATAAAAATATCCATCACATGTTGCACATGTAGATATTCCTTTACCATAGAATTTATCTTCTAATGGTAATCCTAATTTTCTAGGTATTGATCCTGTAGCTATAATTAATGTTTCAGTATAGTAAGTATTATTTTCTCCTGTTAATTTTATAGGTATTTTTTTTAGATTAGTTTCAATTATTTGATCATATATAATATTTACTTTAAATTTTAAAGCTTGTTTTTTAAATTTTTTAGCTAATTGAATACCAGATATATTTTTATATTCTCCAGGTCAATTTTCTATATTAGATGATTTTATTATTTGTCCTCCATCATTTATACCTGTTATTAAAACTGGATATAATTTACTTCTAGCTAAATATATAGATGCTGTGTAACCAGCTGGTCCTCCACCTAAAATAATTACTTTTTTGATCATATTATTGTATAATTTATATTATTAAATATTTTTTAAATTAATATATTCTGTATTATATACAATTTATATTTATTTTTTATTAGAAACTTAAATATTATTTCTTATGTTAAATATAAAATTATTACTAAGTGATATTGATTTTTTTAAAAAAAAAATTCAATTAAGATTTCCTGATTTTAATGTATCTTATTTTTTAAGAGTTAATAAATTATTAAAGTCTTTAAAATATAAGATAGAAAATTTACAAAAAAAACGTAATATTTATTCTAAGAAAATATTTTTAAAAAAAAAAACATTAGAGTTTTCTCTTAAAATTAAATTAATAAAAAAAAAAATAATTTTTAATAAAAAATTATATAAAAATATTTTGTTAAAATTTAGTAAATTTTTATCTTTTATTCCTAATATTCCTGATATTAATGTACCTGTTGGTAGTAGTGATAAAGATAATAAAATTATTTATTATTGAGGTATAAAAAAAAAATATTTATTTAAAGTTATAGATCATGTAACTTTAGGAAAATATTTAGATGAGTTAAATTTTTTAGATGCCGCTTTAATGAGTGGTCCTCGTTTTTGTATTATGAAAAATAATATTGCTACTTTATATAGAGCAATAACTCAATTTATGTTAGATTTACATATTAGGTATCACAATTATTGTGAATTTTATGTTCCTTATTTAGTAAAATGTGATGCTTTATATGGTACAGGTCAATTACCAAAATTTAAAGATGATATGTTTTATGTTTATGCTAATAAAAATTATTTATCTTATAGGTTAGCTTTAATACCTACTGGAGAAGTTTCTTTAGTAAATTTATTTAAAGATAAAATTTTATTAGAAAAAAAATTACCTATTAAATTAGTATCTAATACTCCTTGTTTTAGGTCTGAAGCTGGTTCTTATGGAAAAAATAATAGAGGTTTAATGAGATTACATCAATTTGATAAAGTTGAATTAGTTCAAGTAGTACATCCAAAGCATTCTATGTTAGCTTTAGAGAAATTAACATATCATGCTGAAAGAGTTTTAAGAAAGTTAAATTTACCTTATCGTAAAATATTATTATGTACTAGTTCTATGAATTTTAGTTCATGTAAAACTTATGATTTAGAAGTATGATCTCCTTATGAAAAAAATTATTATGAAATTTCATCTTGTTCTAATACTTTAGATTTTCAATCTCGACGTATTAATTTACGTTATTCAGATAATGAAAAGAAAAAAAATATTTTTCCTCATATTATAAATGGTTCAGGACTTGCAGTAGGAAGAACTTTAATTGCAATTTTAGAAAATTATCAAGTAAATACCGGATTAATTAAAATTCCTGATGTTTTAGTAAGTTATATGAATGGTATTAAGTTTCTTAGTTTTAAAGTTTATTAATATTTCTATAAATACTTAATTTATTTAGATTTTATTCTGGTTTTGCTTTTTTAAATGCTTCTATCATTGTATTAAAACAATTTTGATTTTTTTTATTTAAAGATATTTTTTTAATATTTTTATTTATTATATTTTCTTTATATACAGGTAGTAAATTTACTATTCTTTTTTTTTTATCTACATTTAAAATTTTTGTTTCTATAAAATTATTAACTTTAATTTTTTTTAGATATTTTAAATTAGTTTTATTTGTTTCATCAGATATTTTAATTTCTCCATCTACATTTTTATTTAAATTAACTTTAATTATATTATTATTTATTTCTGTAACTTTAACTTTAAAAATATTTTTTTTTTTATTTAATATAATAAATTTATTTAATGGATCTTCAGTTAATTGTTTTATTCCTAGTGAAATTCTTTCTTTATTTATATCTATTTGTAATAATGATACTTCAATAATATCACCTTTTTTATATTTTTTTTTTTGTTCATTAATGTTTTTAGTATTTCATGTTATATCAGTACAGTGTACTAAACCGTCAATATTTTCTTTTAAACCTAAAAAAATTCCAAAATCAGTTATAGATTTTATTTTTCCTGAAATTTTATCTCCTTTTTTATATTTTGAAGAAAATATTTTTCAAGGATTAGGAGTACATTGTTTCATACCTAATGATATTCTTCTTTTTTCTTTATCTATATTTAAAATTATTGCTTCTACATTTTGTTCTATATTGAATATTTTATATGGGTTAACATTTTTATTTATTCAATCTATTTCTGATATATGAGCTAAACCTTCTATACCTTCTTCTATTTCAATAAAACATCCATAATCAGTTAAATTAGTTATTTTACCTTGAATTTTTTTATTAACAGGATATTTAATATCTATATTAGTTCATGGATCTTTTGTTAATTGTTTTAATCCTAAAGATACTCTAGTTTTTTCTTTATCAAATTTAATTATTTTTACTTTAATATCATCACCAATATTTAATAAATCTCTAGGATTTTTAATTCTTTTTCATGCCATATCAGTAATATGTAATAATCCGTCTAATCCTCCTAAATCTATAAAAGCACCATAATCTGTTATATTTTTTACTATACCATTAATAATATAACCTTCATATATATTTTCAATTAATTTTTCTCTTTCATTATTATTTTCATTTAAAATTACAGCTTTTCTAGAAATAACTATATTATTTCTTTTTTTATCTAATTTAATTATTTTAAATTCTAATTCTTTACCTTCTAAATTAATTGATTCTTTAATTGGTCTAATATCTACAAGTGATCCTGGTAAAAATGCTTTTATATTATTTAAATTTACTGTAAATCCACCTTTAACTTTTCCTATAATTACACCATTTATATTTAATGAATTTAAATAACTTTTTTCTAAAATTAATCATGCTTCGTGTTTTTTAGCTTTTTCTCTTGAGAGAATTGTATTTCCTAATCCATCTTCTATAGCTTCTATATAAACATCAATTGTGTCTGATATTTTTATTTCTAATTGTCCTTTAATATTTTTAAATTCTTCGATTGATATTGATGATTCTGATTTTAAATCAGCATCAATAATTACATTATTTTTTTCTATATTTATAATAGTACCTTTAGTGATAATACCATCTTTAATTTTTCTATTTTGTATTAATTTTTTAAATAGGTTTTTAAATGATTTAGTCATTTTTTATTTTTTATAAAGTTTTTATAATTTTTAAAGATTTTAATATTTAATTTTTATTAAGATAATTATATATATAATATATTAATTAATAAAATATTAAAATCTTAAAGATTTATTTTAAGATTTATTAAGTTTATATAAGTCTATAAAATAATTAGGATATGTATTTTTAATACATTCTGGATTTATTATTGAAACAGAATTTTTATTTAAAGATAATAGTGAAAAACACATTGCTATACGATAATCGTTATATGTGTTTATTATTGCATGTTTTATTTTTTTATCACTTGTAATTTTTAAGTAATTTTTACCTTCCTTAATTTTTGCACCTGTTTTTTTAAGTTCTTTAGTTATTACTGCTAATCTATTATTTTCTTTAATTTTTCAGTTATATATATTTTTAATTATTGAAGTACCTTTAATAAATAAAGAATATATAATTAAAATTATAGCAATATTAGGAATTTTATTTAAGTTTATATCTAGTGGGTTTATTGTTTTTTTATTGTTTTTTTTAATTGAAATAAAGTTTTTTCCAAAATTAATTTTTACACCTATTTGATCTAAAACGTTAATAAATTTTATATCTTCTTGTAGACTTTTTTTATTTATACCTATAACTTTAACATTTCCTCCTTTAATAGCTCCTGCTGTTAAAAAATAAGATGCTAATAAAGCATCTCCTTCTATAGTAATTTCACCTGGACTAATATATTTTTGTTGTCCTTTTATTATAAAATGTTTATTTTTATTACAATAAAAAATGTTCACTCCAAACTTTTTTATTAAAGATAATGTCATTTTAATATAAGGTAAAGATATTAAAATATTATTTTTTATTTTAATAAATGTATCTTTTTTAGCTAAAGGACTACATATTAATAGTAAACATAAAAATTGGCTAGATAAACTAGAATTTACTTCTAGTTTTCCTCCTTGAAAACCACCTTCTATTAGGATTGGAGGATAATCATATTTTTCTAAATATTTAATTTTGGCACCACCTTGTTTTAATGCATCTATTAAATGTCCTATTGGTTTTTTTTTTATTTTTTTGTTTCCTGTTAGGATGATATTATTTTTTCCTATACTTAATAAAGCTGATAAAGATCTTATTACTGTACTTGTATTTCCTGAAAATATACTTATTGTTTTTTCTATTTCTGGTACTCCATTAATACCATTTATTTCATATGTATTTTTGTTTATAGTTTTATATTTTATTCCTATTTTATTTAATGCATTTAACATAATTAAAATATCTTCATTATATAAAATATTTTTTAAATTTGTTTTTCCTTTACAAATAGCTGATAATAATAATATTTTGTTAGATAAATATTTTGATCCTGGAAGAATAATTTCCCCGTTTATTTTTTTTATATGTTTTAATTTTATTATATTTTCCATTTTATATTTATTAATTATTAATATTTAAATTTTAAAATTATATTTGAAATTTTTTATATTCTTATATTTTAAAAAATATATTAAAAAGGTATATCTTCATCAAAATCAATTGATATTTCTTCTGTTTTATTTTTTTCCTTACGAAAATTATTTTTTTTTTCAGAAATAATTTTTCTGTTTAGTGTATTTTTTTTCTTTTTAGAAGATAAATAGTTATTATTATAATTTTTAGAATTTAACATTTGCATAGTTCCGTTAATATTTACTATTATTTCAGTAATGTATCTTTCATATCCTTTTTGATCTTGTCATTTTCTTGTTTGTAGAAAACCTTCAATATATATTTGTGATCCTTTATGAAGATATTCTGCAGCTATTTCTGCCATTTTTCCAAAAAGAACTACTTTGTGTCATTCTGTTTTTTCTTTATTTTCACCTGTATTTTTATCTTTTCATACTTCTGATGTAGCTATATTTAGATTAGTTACTGTATTTCCATTTGGCATATATCTTATTTCAGGTTCTTGACCTAAGTTACCTATTAAAATAACTTTATTAATACCTCTGTTAGACATTATATTCCTTTAAATATTATTTATTGGATAAAATTAATTTTATCATAGTTCTTTTGATTAAAAGTAAAACTTTATTAATTTAAATTCATAAATTATTTAATTAGAAGAGTTAATATAATTATATTCATTAGATGCATAATTATCAAATCTAGATATTTTACCATTAAATACTAAATGAATTGTACCTATAGGTCCATTTCTTTGTTTTCCTATAATAATTTCTGCAATTCCTTTCATATCTGAATTATTGTTATATACTTCATCTCTATAGATAAACATTATTAAATCTGCGTCTTGTTCAATAGAACCTGATTCTCTTAAATCAGAATTTACTGGTCTTTTATCTGAACGTTGTTCTAAAGAACGATTTAATTGTGATAGTGCTATAATAGGTATTTTAAGTTCTTTAGCTAAAGATTTTAATGATCTTGATATATCAGCTATTTCTAAATTTCTATTATCTAAATATGATGATGATTTCATTAATTGGAGATAATCAATCATAACTATACTTAATCCGTTATTTTCTCTATATATTCTTCTTGTTTTTGATCTTATATCTGTTGGTGTTAATGTACAAGAATCATCTATAAATATATTTTTTTTGTTTTCTAATAAGTTAATTGTACTTGATATTCTTATTCAGTCTTCTTTAGTTAATTTTCCAGTTTTAATTTTTGTTTGATTTACTCTTGATAAAGAAGATATTATTCTTATAATAATTTGTTCTGATGGCATTTCCAAACTAAATATAAGAACTGGTTTTTCTTGTGACATTGCTATATTTTCACAGATATTCATAGCAAATGTTGTTTTACCCATTGATGGTCTAGCTGCTATTATAATAAGATCTGATTTTTGTAATCCAAATGTTTTTTTATTTAAATCTATATATCCAGTATCTATACCTGTTATATCTGTACTAGGATTTTTATATAATTTTTTTATTTTTTTTTTTGTATATTTAATAATTTTATTAATATTTTGTGGTGAATTGTCTTTATTATATCTAGATTCTGATATTTTAAATATTTTAGATTCAGCTATATCTATAAGTTCTTTACTAGATTTACCTTGAGGATTAAAGCTAATTAAATTAATTTCATTTGTAATATTTATAAGTTCTCTTAATATAGATTTTTCTTTAATTATTTCTGCATAAAATAATATATTAGATATACTAGGTATATTTAAAGAAAGTTTAGATAAATAATTTAATCCTCCTATTATATCTAATTTTTTCTTTTTTTCTAGTGCTTCTGATAAAGTTATTAAATCTATAGGTTTATAAGATTCTATTAAATTTTGTATTTCTATAAATATAATTTGGTGACATTTATTAAAGAAATCTTTATGATTAATAATTTCATATATATATTCTCATTTTTCATTATCTAACATTAATCCTCCTAGTACTGATTGTTCTGCTTCTAAAGAAAATGGAGGAGTATTAAATTTTATTTTTTCTTGAAATATTTTTTTTTTTATTTTTTTAAATTTATTCATATTAATATATATTTTTTAATTAATTTAAATTTATTTAAATAAAATTTTTTTAGATTTTTTTATTAAAAATTATTTATGTGTATTTTTATTTTGTTTAATTTTTAAAAATTTTAATAATTTAATTCTAAATTTAATTATTTTTTTTAATTAAATAGTAAACATTATTATTTTTTAGTTTAAATATTAATTGTATTAGTATTTAATTTATATTTTTATAATTAATTTTTAGTTAAATAAATTAATTAATTTATGTATATATATATGATTATATAATTATATGTAATTTAATTTAAAATTTTTTATGATTTTTTTTTTTTAAATAAAAAATATTGATTATTTGATTTATTTATTTTTTTATATAAATTTCAATTTTTAGGTATATTTAATGTATTTATTTTTTTTTTTTTTTCTATATATATATACGAGTTTTTTTTAATTCACTTTTTTTCTTCTAAAATATTAATTAGTTTATTAATATAATTATTTTTGTATGGTGGGTCAATAAACACAATATCAAAAAATTTTTTTGGATAATTTTTTAAATAATTAAATATATTTAAATTAATTAATTTAAATTTATCTTTGTTAATTAAATATAAATTATTTTTTATATTTTTAATTATTTTATAATTTTTTTCTATTATAGTTACATGTGATGCATTTAAGGACAAAGATTCAATACTTAAAATTCCACTTCCAGAAAAACAATCTAAACAAATTTTATTTTTTATAAATGGATGTAATCAATTAAATAGTTTTTTTCTTATTATTCCTAATGTAGGTCTTATATTTTTATTTTTAAGTATTTTAATTTTCATTTTTTTAAATTTACCTGATATTACTTTAATATTATTTTGATGTTTCATTTTTTTAAAAAAACAAATAATAATGTATATAAAATTTATATTTTTTATACTTTATTAAATTATATAAATTATGTTTGTAATAAATGAGTTTTACGTTATATAACTTGTTAAAATATTTTAAATAAGTTATATTATTATATATATATTAATATAATTTAAATATTAAAGTTAGTTAAATAATTATTTGAAAATTTTAAAATAATGGAAAAATATATATAAAGTTTAATAAATTACATTTTATTTATTATTTAAATAATAAATTTATATTATTTAAATTACAATTAATATGTTATTAGTTTTTTTTTCTTTTTATAAAAGATTAATACAATATGTGTATAAATATATTAATGTTTTTTGATATTTTAAAAATTATTTTTTGTTATTTATTTTTATTTAGTTAATTAATATGGTTAATATTATTTCTGATTTTAAAATATATTCATTAGGTAGTTTAGATTCTTATATATATTTAGTAAATTCTTGACCTATATTATCTTTAGATAAGGAAAATGATCTTACTAGTAAATTATTTTATTTTAAAGATTTAAAATCTGCTAAAAAATTAGTTTTATTTCATTTACGTTTTGTTGTTCATATAGCTAAAAATTATTCAGGTTATGGTTTACCTCAAGCTGATTTGATTCAAGAGGGTAATATTGGTTTAATGAAAGCTGTAAAAAAATTTAATCCTTTATTTAAAGTAAGGTTAATATCGTTTGCTATATATTGAATTAAAGCTGAAATACATGAATATATTTTAAAAAATTGAAGAATTGTTAAAATTGCTACTACTAAATCTCAACGTAAATTATTTTTTAATTTAAGGAAAACAAAAAAAAAAATAGGTTGATTTAGTGAAAAAGAAGTTAATTTAATAGCTGATAAATTAAGTGTTTCTATTAAAGATGTTCGTGAAATGGAATCTAGAATGTCAGCTCAGGATATGACGTTTGATTTACCTATGGATGATGATAATATAGATGTTAGTAAATGTTATACACCTTCTAACTATTTATGAGATAAATTTTCTAATTTTAGTTATTTATATGAAAAATTAAACTGAAATAATTATATTTTAAATAAGTTAAAAAAAGCTTTATTATTTTTAGATAATAGGAGTAGACATATAATTAAATCTAGGTGATTATATACCGATAAAAAATGTACTTTACAACAATTAGCGAAATATTATGGTGTTTCTGCGGAAAGAATACGTCAATTAGAAAAAAATGCTATGATAAAATTAAGGTTAGCTGTTGAAGGGAGTTAGTTAAATTTTATTAATATTTAATATATTTATTTATTTTTTATATGAATTTTTTTGATTTTTTAATTAAGGTAATATTGTGACTACAATTTTAAGTATTCGAAAAAATAATTTAGTTGTTATGGGTGGTGATGGGCAAGCTACTTTAGGTAATACAATATTAAAGTCTAATATTAGAAAAGTACGTAAAATTTATTCTAATAAAGTTATAGCTGGTTTTGCTGGTAGTACTGCTGATGCTTTTACTTTGTTTGATTATTTTGAAAAAAAACTTGAATTATATCAAGGTCATATTATTAGAGCTGCTGTAGAATTAGCTAAAGATTGAAGAACTGATCGTATTTTACGTAAATTAGAAGCTTTATTAGCTGTAGTAGATAAAAAATATTCTTTAATAATAACGGGTAATGGTGATGTTATACAACCAGATAATAATTTAATAGCTATTGGTAGTGGTGGATCTTATGCACAAGCATCTGCTAGAGCTTTATTTGAAAATACTGATCTTGATGCACGTTGTATAGTAAAAAAATCTTTATCTATAGCTGCAGATATATGTTTATATACTAATCATATATTTACTATAGAAGAAATATATTAATTATTATAAATATTTATGAAAGGATATTAAATTATGTATAAAAATATGACTCCTGAAGAGATTGTATTAGAATTAGATAAGTTTATTATTGGTCAAGATAAAGCTAAAAAAGCTGTTGCTATAGCTTTAAGAAATAGATGGAGAAGAATGCAATTAAAGGAAGATATAAAATCTGAAGTTACTCCAAAAAATATTTTAATGATAGGTCCTACAGGTGTTGGAAAAACTGAAATAGCTCGTCGTTTAGCTAAATTAAGTAGTTCTCCATTTATTAAAATTGAAGCTACTAAGTTTACAGAAGTAGGTTATGTGGGTAAAGAAGTAGATTCAATAATAAGAGATTTAACAGATTATGCAGTTAAAATTATAAAAATAAACATTTTAAAAGAAAATTTACGTAAAGTTAAAATATTAGCTGAAAATCGTATATTGGATATATTAGTACCTAAACCTAAAGGAGTAAATTGAGATAAAGAAGATGTTTTTCAAAATAATCTTACTAGAGAATCTTTTCGAAAAAAGTTACGTAATGGTTCTTTAGACAAAAAAGAAATAGAAATTAATTTATCTATATCATCTATGGGTATAGAAATTTTGTCTCCTCCGGGTATGGAAGAAATGACTAGTCAATTACAATCTATTTTTCAGAATTTAGGAGGTTATAAAAAAAAAATTAGAAAATTATTTATAAAGGATGCATTAAAATTATTAATGGAAGAAGAAAGTTCTAAGTTAATTAATTTTGATGATTTAAAACGTAAATCTATAAGGTTAGTGGAACAACAGGGAATTGTTTTTATAGATGAAATAGATAAAATATGTAAAAGAAGTGAATTTTCTGATGCTGGTATTTCAAGAGAAGGAGTACAAAGAGATTTATTACCTTTAGTAGAAGGATGTACTGTATCTACTAAATATGGTATAGTTAAGACTGATCATATTTTATTTATAGCTTCAGGTTCTTTTCATTTATGTAGTCCTTCAGATTTAATACCTGAATTGCAAGGTAGATTACCTATTAAGGTAAGGTTAAAAGCTTTAACTACAAAAGATTTTAAAAGAATATTAACTGAACCTAATGTTTCTATAACTATGCAATATAAAGAATTACTAAAAACTGAAAATATTAATATAGATTTTACTGAAGATGGTATAGAATGTATTGCAAATATTTCTTGAAAAGTTAATGAAAATAAAGAAAATATTGGTGCAAGAAGATTATATTCTGTATTAGAAACATTAATGGAAGAATTATCTTTTAATATTAAAAAATATAAAGATAAATCAATTATTATAGATGCTAAATATGTAAATAGTAAATTTAAACATATTACTTCTGATGAAAATTTAAATCGTTTTATTTTATAAAAATATATAAATAGAATTTATTTTTTTATTATTTTATTTTTGGCATTTATCACAAAAAAATAAACTTCTATTATATTTTTTTATACTTTTTATTATATTAGAACATAGATAACATGGATTATTTTTTCTACCATAAACATTTAATTGAAATTGAAAATTTCCTAAATTTTCATTTGTGTTTTTAAAATTTTTTATTGTAGTACCTTTGGCTATTATAGCTTTTTTTAATATAATTTTAATATTTTTAACTAATTTTTTTATTTCTATATAATTTAGAGATTTTGATTTTCTATATGGTAATATTTTAGATGAAAATAAACTTTCATTAGAATATATATTTCCTATGCCTGACAAAATATTATTTTTCATTATTAATTGATGAATACATATGTTTCTCTTTTTTGTAATATTAAATAAATATTTACTATTAAAATTTTTTGTTAATGGTTCAGGTCCTAATTTATTTAAAATTTTATTTACTTTTTCTTTAGTAGAAAAAAATAATCAGAAACCAAATTTTCTAACATCTTCATATCTTATTAAAATATTTTTTTCTAAATAAATATCTATAAATATATATTTATTTATTTTTTTTTTTTTTTTTAGTATAATAATATTACCTGTCATACCTAAGTGAATTAAAATAAATCCTTTAGTTACTTGTATTAAAATATATTTAGAATATCTTTTTATTTTTAAAATAATTTGATTTTTAAGATAATAAAATTTTTTAGAAATACTAAATTTTAATTTAGTATTATATATTTTTATTTTTTTTATTTTTTTGTTTATTATTAAAGATTTTAAACTATTAGTTATGTGTTCTACTTCAGGTAATTCTGGCATAAAGTTAATTGATAAATTATTTATGATTATTAAATAATAAATATTATATTAAATTTTTAATTAATTATAAATATTTATTTATGTATTGAGGTATAAATATATTAATGAACATTAAGTTTTTTTGAAATAAAGATCTAGCTAATATAATAGCTAAAAAAGAAGGTTTATTAATGTCTAATATACATTGATTAGTTATAATCTATTTTAGATGTTATTTTTTTAAAAATAAGAGTCTTCCTAATAATAGAATTTTATTGTCTTATTTAAATAAAACTTTTATGTTAAAAAAATTTAATAGTATTGATTTATATAAATTATTTCCTAAAGGTTTATTTAAACAAGTTTGTTTAATAGGTAATTTACCTAAAAATATTAATTGCTTTTAATATTAATTATTTTTTAAGAATATAAATTATGAAAAAGAATATACATCCTGTCACTTACAAAATAAATTTTATTTGTTCTTGTAAAAATTTAATATCAGTTTATTCAACTTTAAAAAAAGATTTTCAAATAGATGTTTGTTATAAATGTCATTCTTTTTATACTGGGAAACAAAAAATTTCAAATGTTAAAGGAAGATTAGATAAATTTAAACAACGTTTAAATAATATTAATTATTTATTTTTTACAAAAAAAAAATAACATTTAAATTTTACATTTATTAAGTATTTTAAATATGATAAAAATTATATATTTTTAAAAAAAATATTTAGTAGAATATTAAATTATTCTTTTTATATTTAAACCTACTTTTTTTAATTTTTTTTCTATACTAAGATATCCTCTATCTACGTTATCTGCGAGATATATTTTTGTTTCTCCTAAAGCTATACTTCCAGCTAATATTAAAGTAGCTGTACATCTTAAATCATTTCCAAAAACATTATTACCTTTAATGTTTTTGATTCCTTTACAGTAAATTTTATTATTTTTAATTTTTAATAATGCTCCCATTTTATTTAGTTCACATATATGTGCATGTCTTTTTTTAAAAATATTATCTTTGATAATACTATTTCCGTTTGCTACTGTATTTAGTAATGTAAATTGAGGTTGCATATCTGTTGGAAAACCTGGATATACATTAGTATATACATTTATAGATTTATGTTTTTTTTTAATATTTAATGATATAAAATCGTTACCAGTTTTAATATTTGCACCTATTTTTTGAAACATTTTTATTATTATTGAAATAAATTTATAATTTGTATTATAACAAGTAATATTACCTTTAGAAATTAATCCCCCTACTAAAAATGTTCCTGTTTCTATTCTATCTGAAATAATTGTATAAGTTCCTTCATGTAATTCTTTTACTCCTAATATTTTTATTTTTTTTTTTTTAATTCAATATATTTTGGCACCTATTTTTTTTAAAAAGTTAATTGTATCTATAATTTCTGGTTCTATAGCTATATTATTTATTGTTGTTATGTTATTTTTGATTAATACTGCACATAAAATACTATTTATTGTTGCTCCTACACTTATTTTTTTAAAATTAATAATATTTCCTTTTAATTTATTAATTTTAGTTTTAATTAAGTCGTTTTTTATATTAATATTAATACCTAATTTATTTAAAGAATTTATATGTAAATCTATTTTTCTGTTTCCTATGTTGCATCCTCCTGGAGAATATATTTTTATTTTACCTAATCTTATAGTTAATGTACTTAATAATCATATTGATGCTCTGATTGAATTACTTAGTTTTTTATTTATTTTGTTATTTTCAATATTTTTAGCATTAATATATAAATTATCTTTTTTTTTATTTATTTTTACATTTAATTTTTTAAATAATTTTAAGGTATTTTCTATATCTTTTAATTTTGGAATATTTTTTAGTTTTATTGTTTTTGATGTTAATAGGCAAGAGAATAATATTGGTAATGCTGCATTTTTTGATCCAGATATTTTAATATCTCCTTTTCAAGGAGGAGATTTGTATATATGAAAATACATAATCTTATTATAAAATTTTTTATATTTCGTTTATTGAATTTATAATATTTATAAAGTTATTTATATCTAAAGAAGATGATCCAATTAGTAATCCTTGTATTTCTTCGTTTTGTATTATATTTTTTGCATTATTTATGTTTATAGATCCTCCATATATTATTTTAATTTTACTGTTATTTTTTTTTAAATGTTTTTTTATAAATTTATGTATTTTTATGATATGTTTTAAATCTGCTGTTTTATTTGTACCTATTGCTCATATTGGTTCATAAGCAATAATAGTATTATCTAAAATTTGTTCATTATTTTTAATTAAACAGTTAATTTGTAATTTACATGTTTTAATGCTTTCATTATTTAAATATTCTTTTTCATTTTCTCCAATACATATTATTGGAATTAAATTTGATTTTTTGCTTATTATTATTTTTTTAAGTATTAATTTATTATTTTCTTTATGGTATTTTCTTCTTTCTGAATGTCCTATAATTACATATTTTGTATTTATATCTTTTAACATTCATCCAGATGTTTCACCGGTAAATGCACCTGATAAATGTATATCTATGTTTTGTGATGTAGTGTTAAATTTGTTTTTAATTAGTTTATTTATTAAATATAAATATATAATTGGAGGTGCAATAGAAATTTCATATTTATTATTATTAAAATTAATTTTATTAATTTTTTTTATATAATTTTTTATAAAGTCTATGTTACTATTTAATTTTCAGTTTGCAATTATAATTTTTTTCATGTTAATAAAATTATTATTGATTTAATTATAATGATTAGTTATATTTTATATATAATTATTATAAATTATTTTTAATAAAAAGATTTAAATTTATTTAATATTATTAAATTGATAAAATTATGTTATTAAAATATGATCCTCCTTTTTTAAATTCTATAAATGAATTTTTAAATTTAGATAAGGATGGTATTTATATAGATTGTACGTTTGGATGTGGTTTGCATTCTCGTAAAATTTTAAGTTATTTAAGTGATAAAGGTAGATTAATTTCTTTTGATTGTGATCCTGAATCTATTAATATTGCTAAAAAAATTGAAGACAAGCGTTTAACTATTATTCATAGTAATTTTTCTTTTTTAAAAGAAAATATAGAAAATAGGTTTTTATCTGGTAAAATTAATGGTATATTATTTGATTTAGGGGTTTCTTCTTTACAATTAGATAATCCGATTAGAGGTTTTTCATATTCTAAAGATGGTTTATTAGATATGCGTATGAATCAAAATATAGGTATTACTGCTAGTTCATGATTAAATAAAGCAACTGAATATGATATACGTTATGTATTAAGAAAATTTGGTGAGGAGATTTATGCAAAAAAAATTGCTAAAAAAATTATTTTTTTTAGAAAATTAAATTATTTAAAAAGAACTTTAGATTTATCTAAGTTAGTAAATTCTGTTATAAAAAGTAAAAAATATTTTAAAAATAAGTCTGCAAGGACTTTTCAAGCTATAAGAATTTATATTAATGATGAATTAAATTCTTTGATAAATGGTTTAAATGCTGCTTATAGTATTTTATCTAAAAAAGGTAGATTAGTAGTTATTAGTTTTCATTCTTTAGAAGATAGAATAGTAAAGAATTTTATTAATAACAAGAGTAATGTTCGTAGTTTTTTGTTACCTGATATTCCTTTAACAGATAAAGAAATAAATATTTTATATCCATATAAGATGATTAATTTAGGAAAATTTAAACCAGATTTAAATAGTATTAAATTAAATCCTAGAATTAGAAGTGCAATATTAAGAGTTGCTGAAAAAAAATAATTTTTTAAATTGGATATTATTTTGAATAATAAAACTTTAAATTATTTATTATCTCATTATTTTTATAATGGATATAATATACCCTCTTATGAGGTATTAGGTATTAAAATAGATAGTCGTTTAGTTGTAAAAGGTGATTTATTTATTGCTATTAAAGGTTTTAAGACAGATGGAAGATTATATATTAATGAAGCAGTTAATAAAGGTGCTATTGCTGTTTTGACTTTTACTTCTAAAAATAAATCTTATTTTTTTTTTAGTTTTAAATATAATATATATATTTTTTTTTTATTTAATTTAGTTTTTTATTTATCTAATATAATAGGGGATTATTATGATCATCCTAGTAGGAAAATATTGTCGGTTGGTGTTACTGGTACGAATGGTAAAACTACTATAGTTTATTTATTAGCTTCCTGAGTTTATTTATTAGGTTATCGTTCTTCTTTATTAAGTACAGTCGGTAATGGTATTTATCCTAATTTATATTATAGTGAAAATACTACTAGTTCAGTTCTTAATATTCAATTTTTATTAAATAATTTTTATAATTTAGGTAGTAATTTTGTTTCGATTGAAGTTTCTTCACATTCTTTAGTACAATATAGAATTAATTTTATTTTTTTTTCTGTAGTTGTTTTTACTAATTTAACTATTGATCATTTAGATTATCATAAAAATATGAAAAATTATGAATTAGCTAAATGAAAGTTATTTTCTGAATATAATGTTAGATATTATGTTATAAATATTGATGATAAGATTGGTTTTAGTTGGATATGTAAGTTACCTAAAGATAAACTAATAACTGTTAGTTTATATAATAGTAATGTAAAATATTATTCATTTAATTGAATATATTTATCTAAAATAGAATCTTTTGGTTTTATTAAGAAATTGTATTTTAAATCTTCTTGAGGTAATGGAATTTTAAAAACTTCTTTAATCAGTTTATTTAATATAAAAAATTTATTGTTATCTTTTTCAGTTTTATTATCTTTAGGTTATAATTTTAATGATTTACTATATACTAGTAAATTTTTACTATTGCCTAAAGGTCGTATGGAATTTTTTTATTCTAAAAATAAACCTTTAGTTATTATTGATTATGCACATACTCCTGATGCTTTAAAAAATATTATTTTAATATCTAAAAAATTATGTTTAGGTAAATTATGGTGTGTATTTGGTTGTACAGGTAATAGAGACAGAAGTAAAAGGTCATTAATGGGAAAGATTTCTCAAAAATTAGCAGATATAGTAGTTATTACTAATGATGATCTTTATTATGAAAAAGAAATTTCTATATTAAAAGATATTAAATCTGGTTTTTATTTATTGAAAAATATATATATAATTTTAAATCGTAAATTAGCTATTCAATTTTGTATTGAAACTGCTAATAGCAAAGATATAGTATTAGTATGTGGTAAAGGTCATGAAATTTATCAGATTATTTTAGATAAAAAAATTAGTTATTCTGATAGTAAAAGTGTTTCTAAAATATTAGGTATTAATTATGTTTAGTATTTTTTTAAGTAAGTTAGCTAAAATAGTAGATGGGGTATTAGTAGGTAAGAATTTAGAAATTAAATCTATTTCTATAGATACGCGTGATATTTATATTAAAAATTCTATATTTATTGCTATTAAAGGAAAAAATATTGATTCACATTTTTTATGTTTTGAAGCTCTGAATAAAGGTGCTTTAGCTTTATTAGTAGATTTTTTTTATCCTACAATAAGTCCTCAGTTAATAGTAAAAGATACTAAGTTATCTTTATTTAAAATAGTTCGTTGAATTAGATTAAATTCTAAAGCTAAAATATTAGCTTTAACTGGTTCTACTGGTAAAACTTCTATTAAAGAAATTACTGTTAATATTTTAAAGAAATGTGGAAAAACGTTATATACTTATAAAAATTTAAATAATCATCTTGGTATATCTATTACTTTATTAAAGTTATTTCATAAAATTTATGATTATGTTGTTTTAGAAGTTGGTTTAGATAAAGTAAGTGATATAGATGAGATTGGTTATATAATTTGTCCTGATATTGCTTTAGTTAATAATATTTGTTTATCTCATTTAACTAGTTTTAAAAATTTTAAAAATATTATTTATACTAAAGGTAAAATTTTTAATTTTGTTTCTAATTCAGGTATTATTATAATAAATATAAATAGTAATTATTTATATTTATGAAGAAAATTTATTTTAGATAGAAAAGTTATATTTTTTTCATGTGAAAAAGAATTAAATAGTAATATTTATGCTTCTAATATTAATATTACTGTTAAAGGTAGTAATTTTATTTTACATACTCCATTAGGTAAATTTGAAGTTTTTTTAAAATTATTAGGTATACATAATATTTTTAATGTTTTGGCTTCTGTTTCTTTAGTTATTACTTTAAATATATCTATTACAGATATTTTATCTGGTATAGAAAGTTTTACACCTATAAGAGGTAGATTATATCCTATATATTTAAATAAATATCAATTAATATTAGATGATACATATAATTCTAATCCTAGATCAGTATTTTATAGTTTAAAATTTTTTCAAGAATGTAAAGGTTATCGTGTTTTAGTTATTGGAGATATGGGAGAGTTAGATTATATGTCTTTATATTTTCATATGAAGATAGGTTGCTTAGTTAGAAATATGTTTATTGATAAGGTATTAAGTTTAGGTAAATATAGTTTATTAATTAGTAAATATAGTTTAAAAGGTTTACATTTTTTTTCTTTTAATAATTTAGTTTTAGAATTAAAAAAAATTTTATTTTTTTATAAAAAGGTATCTATTTTAATTAAAGGTTCTCATTTTTTAAGAATGGAGAGAATAATAAAATTTTTGTAGGGTTATGTATGATTTTATTTTTTATAAAAAGTTTTTTTTTAAAAAATTTAATATTTCTTTATCTTTTAGTTTTTTTTTTTTCTTTTCTTTTCTCTTATAAATTAAATGATTATTTATGTGTTTTTTTTACAAAAAAATTGTTTTTTCAAAAAGTTAATATATATTTATTAGATAATCATTATAAAAAAGAAAATATACCTATAATAGGTGGTATTGTAATAATTATTAATATTATTATATTTTTTTTTCTTTTTTTTTCTTTTTTAAATTTTAATTTAATTTTATTATTTTTGATATTTTTTTTTAATGGAGTTATTGGTTTTATTGATGATTATTTAAAGTTTAAAAATTATACATATAAAGGTTTATCTGTTTTAGAAAAATTTTTTTTTCAGTCTTTTTTTGCTATTTTATTTATTATATTTTTTTATTATAAAAATATTTTTTTTTTTTTAAGTTTTAAACATTTTTTTTTGTTTAATTTAATAAATGTTAAATATTTATATTTAGTATTTTTGTATTTTATATTAGTAGGAAGTGCTAATGCAGTTAATTTAACTGATGGTTTAGATGGTTTAGTGATTTTACCTATAATAATAATATTGATATTTTCATTAGTAATAATTTTTGTTAATAATAATTTGTTTTATTTAAATTTATTAAATATTAATTATATAGATTATAGTTTAGGTTTAGTTTTGTTAATTTTAAGTTTATTAGGTTCTCTTTTTTCTTTTTTTATTTTTAATTTTTATCCTGCTAAAATATTTTTAGGTGATGCTGGTTCTTTATCTTTAGGTGTATTTATAGGAGCTTTATTTATTATTTTACATAAAGAGTTTTATCTTTTAATTTCTGGTTTATTATTTGTGATAGAAACTATTTCTGTTATTTTACAAGTTTTATGTTTTAAGATGTTTAAAATACGTATATTTCGTATTACTCCTTTACATCATCATTATGAATTATGTGGTTTTTCTGAGGTTAAGATAGTTTCAGTTTTTTGATTGTTTTCATTATTTTGTTTAATAATTTCTTTATTAATATTTTTTTATAATATTTAAATGTATAATTATAGTGGTAAAAAAATTGTTATATTAGGTTTAGGTTTAACTGGTTTATCTTGTCTTTATTTTTTTTTATCTTTAGGTATTTATCCTAAAATTATGGATACTAGGTTAAATGTTATAGATATAAATTTGATTCCAGTAGGTGTAGAATATTGCTTAGGTTATTTAAACGATGTATGGTTATTAGATGCTGATTTGGTAGTTATTAGTCCGGGTATTTGTTGTTATAGTTCTTTAATATTAGAAGTAAAAAAAAAAGGTATTGAGATTATTAATGATATAGAAATTTTTTTTAGAGAGCAAAAAGATTCTTTAATGATATTAGTAACTGGTACTAATGGAAAAAGTACTGTAGTCACATTACTTTATAATATTTTAAAAATTTTAGATTTTAAAATTATTTTATGTGGTAATATCGGTTTACCAGTATTAGATTTTGTATATTGTAAAGCTGATATATTTATTATTGAGTTATCAAGTTTTCAATTAGAGCATTGTATTTCTTTGAATAGTTATTGTTCTTGTATTTTAAATATTACTGCTGATCATTTAGATAGATACCCTAATGGAATACAAGATTATGTTTTTTCTAAATTAAATATTTTAAGGAATTCTAAATTTTGTGTAATTAATAAGAATTATGTTTTACCTTATTTTTATAATTATTTTGAGAAGAATATTATTACTTTTGGAAAAACAGATGATAGTGATTATTATACTATTTTGAAAAATAAAAAAGTATATTTAACTTATTTAGGCAAGGAAATTATTAATTCAGATGAAATTTTAATAAAAGGTTTTTTTAATTATGTTAATATATTATCTGTTATTGCTATTTGTGATCAGTTAAAAGTTAAAAAAAGTATTTATTTAAAAGAAATTTCTAAATTTTCTGGTTTATCTCATCGTTTTAATTTTGTTTCTAATAAAAATGGTGTTTTATGAATTAATGATTCAAAGTCTACAAATATAAGTAGTACTATATCTGCTTTAAAAAGTTTACCTAGGTTAAAAGGTAATATTTGATTATTTTTAGGTGGTAAAGCTAAATATAATGATTTAAATTTGTCATTAAAATTATATTTAGAGAAATTAAATAATATTAAAGTGTGTTGTTTTGGAGAAAGTTCAAATTTATTTTATAGTTTATTTCCTAGTATTTCTAAAAAATTTATTTATATGTATGATGCATTTATTTATATATTTAATAATGTTAAATTAAATGATATAGTTTTATTTTCTCCTGGTTGTTCAAGTTTAGATCATTTTGTTAGTTTTGAACATAGAGGTAATTATTTTATTGATTTATTGAAAGAAAAATTAATTTTAGATTAATTATGTATGTATATTAAACGTTTAATGATTGTATCTGGGGGAACTGGAGGTCATATTTATCCTGGATTAGTTATTGCTGATTACTTAAAATTTAATAATTGTATTGTTAAGTGAGTCGGTTCTTTAGATAGATTAGAATATATATTAGTACCTAAACATAATATAGATATTGATTTTATTTATATTCCTAATATTTTTAGTAGTAAAAAAAAATTTTTGATTAATTTTTTTTTTTTTTTAAAAAGTATATATTTAATAACGTTAAAAATAAAATTTTGAAAACCAGATTTAGTTTTAGGTTTTGGTGGTTATATTTCTTTTGTAGGTATTGTAGCAGCTTGATTTTGTAAAATTCCTACTTTAATTCATGAACAGAATTCTGTATTAGGTTTATCTAATAAAATATTATATTATATTGCTACAAAGAGTTTACAAGCTTTTCCTAATACTTTTAATAAAAATGTTCCTGTAGTTGGTAATCCTATTAGAAAATCTTTATTAAATTTATTAACTCCTGATGAAAGATTTTTAAATCGTAATGGTCCTATTCATGTTTTAGTTTTAGGTGGTAGTCAAGGATCTTGTATCATTAATGATGTTATATTTAGTTTAGTTTGTAATTTAAATATGAATAATTTTTTTTTTTTTCATCAAGTAGGTTTATTAAATTTTAAGGATTTTTTAAAAAGAAAGCATCAAAAAAAAATTAAAAATTATAGAGTTGTAGATTTTATATATGATATGGATAAAGTTTATTCTTGAGCTGATTTAATTATTTCTAGATCTGGAGCTTTAACGGTTAGTGAATTATTTTCTGTAGGATTAGCTTCTATTTTAGTTCCTTTTGTTCATAAAGATAATCAACAATATTGAAATGCTAAAATGTTAGAGGATGTTGGTTCTGCTATTATTATTTTGGAGAGTAATTTTAATTTATGTTCTTTATTTAAAATAATTTTATCTTTAACTAGAAAAAAATTATTATATATGTCTAATTTAGCTTATAAAAATAGGATTATTAATCCTAATGAGAATTTTATTAATGAAATTAATAATTTATAATTATTAATTGAGATATGTTTATGTTTTTAAATTTTGATTTTTTTTTGAAAAAAGATATTTTTTCTTTTTTTATAAAAGATTTACATGTTATTCATTTTATTGGAATTGGTGGTTGTGGTATGTCTGGTATAGCAGAAATTTTGGTTTTATCAGGTTATAGAGTTACTGGATCAGATATAAAAATGAATGATAGGATATCATATTTAATTTCTTTAGGTGTTAAAGTATATTTATTTCATTCTGAAAGTAATGTTTATAAAGCTGATATAGTAGTTTATTCTGCATCTATTAATATGTTTAATTTAGAAATTATTTATGCTAAAAAAAATAAGATACCTTTATTTAAACGAGTAGAATTTTTATTTGAATTAATTAAATATGATTATATTATTTCTGTAATGGGTAGTCATGGTAAGACTACTACTACTGCTATAATGTTAGATTTATTTTTAAATAATGGTATTGAAGTTAATTGTATTAATGGTGGTTATATGAAATCTGTTAATTCTTATGTTTATTTAGGTAATAGTAATTATTCTATTATAGAATTAGATGAAAGTAATAATTCATTTTTATTTATAAGTCCGTTATTAGTAATATTAACTAATATAGATAATGATCATATTTGTAATTATTTTAATAGTGTATCTAATTTGGTTTCTTGTATTCTAAAATTTTTAAATAAAGTTCCTTCTTATGGTTATATAGTGTTATGTAAAGATAATAAATTAATTAATAATTTATTATTAAATAATAGTTTTAAATGTAATGTTATTACTTATGGTTTTGATTCTTTATCTGATTTATGTATTTTAAATTATTATCAATATAAATATAAAAGTTATTTTACATTACGTGTTAAAAATCAATATTATAATTTAGTTTTAAATATGTTTGGAAAACATAATATTTTAAATTCAGTTGCTGCATTAAGTTTTTTTTTATATAAAGATTTAATGGATATAAAGTTAATAAATAAAACTTTAAAGAATTTTTTAGGTGTTAGTAATAGAACTGAATTTATTGGTTCTTTTTTTTATAAGAATAGTAAAAATATTTTATTTAAAAATATATATATAATATCAGATTATGGTCATCATCCTAATGAAATTTATTCTTGTATATTATCTTTACGTGAAAATTGAAAAAATGTAAAGATTATTATGGTTTTTGAACCTCATAGATTTACTAGAATGAAGAGTTTATTTAATGATTTTATTTCTGTTTTAATTAAAGTAGATATTTTATTAATTTTAAATATTTATTCTGCAAATGAAAATTTTATAAAAGATGTTAGTAGTAAAAATTTATTATTTAGTATGTATGATATTGGTTTTTTTAGTTCTGTTTTAGTTTCTAATTTTAATGATATTAGTTTTTATTTATTAAAATTAATTAAAGATAATATTATTATTTTATTTCAAGGTGCTGGAGATATTCATGTTATTCGATATGATTTTGTTTTAAAATTTTTGTTTGGATAGTTAATATGAAAATTAAAAATATTGCTTTATTTTCTGGTGGTAGTTCAAGTGAAAGAAGAATTTCTTTAAGATCAGGTTTTTCAGTATTTCGTTCTTTATTAAAAATGAATTTTAGTGTTTCTTTTTATGATTTAAAATTTTTTGATGTTAATTTATTTTTAAATAATATATATGATATAGTATTTATTGTTTCTCATGGAGAAGGTGGTGAAGATGGTGTTATACAAGGTTTTTTAGATTTTTTAAAAATTCCTTATACTGGTAGTGGAGTTTTTTCTTCGTCTTTAACTATAAATAAATATAATACTAAATGTTTTTTAGAAAAATTTAATATTAATATTGTACCTCATTTGTTAATTAGTAAAGAAATTTTTTTAAGATATTATTTTTCTAAAAAAAAAAAAAAAGGATTTTTGTTTTTTTTTGTTTAAAACATTAGGTTGTCCTTTAGTGTTAAAACCTAATAGAGGTGGTTCAAGTATTGGTGTTTGTATTGTAAATACTATTGAAAATTTATTTCATTATTTAAATAAATTTATATTTAGCTTTAATGAATTGTTAATAGAAAAATATATAGTTGGTATTGAGTATACTGTCAGTATTTTAAATAATAAGGTATTACCTATTTTAAGAATCTATTCTGGTGATATTTTATATTTTAATTATTATTTAAAATATTCTTTTAAAAATAAATTTTATAGTCTACATGATTTAAGTTTATTAATGAATAAAAATTTATCTGAATTATCATTAAAAATATGAAACTTATTAGGTTGTAGTAATTTTGGAAGATTAGATTTTATTAAAGATGAAAATGATGTTTTATGATTTTTAGAAGTTAATACCATTCCTGGTATGAGTAATAATAGTTTGTTATCAGTTTCTGCTAAGTATGCGGGTATTAGTTATAATGAATTAATTAAAAAAATTTTATTTTTTAATTAATTTATTTTTTAAGTTAATAAATATATTAATTTTTTATATATTATATATGTCTCAATATGTAAGAAGAATATTATCTAATTTAGAAATAGGTTCATTTGAACTTAAATTATTAGTAAGTGAAATTTTACCAGATAATACTTTAACTTTATTGAGTATTAATGTGATAAAAACTAAAGGTATTAAAAATGGTGAGATATATTCTTTAAATTTATTATCTCAATGTATTTTAGAATTAGTTTCTAAAGTAGAATATTTATTAAATATGGTTATACATTCTTTAAATATTTCTATATCTAATAATAGTATTAGATGTGTTAATGAAATAGGTATGGTTTCTTTATTAAATAAAAAGGTTACTGTTTATGATATAGAAAATGTTATAAATATGGCAAAAAATATTAAGTTGTTAAAAAATAATTTTTTATTGCATGTTGTACCTCAAGAATATATAATTGATAATTATGAAGGAATTCGAAATCCTTTAGGATTATCTGGTATGAGATTACAAGTAAAAGTTTTATTAATTATTTGTGATAGTTATTTTATTAAAAATTTACGTAAGGTAATTAGATTATCTAATTTAAATGTAAGTAAGTTATATTTTTCAGGTATTGTTTCTGGTTATTCAGTTTTGAGTAATGGTGAAAAAGAATCTGGTGTTTGTTTAGTTGATATAGGATTTAATAATATCAATATTTCTTTATATTGTTATGGTATTTTATTATATACATTAATTATACCTTATGCTGGTGATATTATTACAAATGATATTTCTTATGAATTTAATATACCTTATTTAGAATCTGAATATATTAAAGTTCATTATAGTTATTTAAGTAATTTAAAATTACAGAATAATATTATTATTAAAATACCTAATATGAGTAATATTAGTAATGTTTTATTTTATGATATTTCTAGAAATAAATTGTTAGAGGTAGTTAAGTTACGTTATTTAGAGTTTTTTGATTTAATTAAAATAAATTTATTATTTTTAGAAAAAAAAATTTTAAAGTTTCATAAAAATTTTTTTTTAAATTCAGGTATTGTTTTTATAGGTGGTGGTTCTTTAATATATGGTTTATTAAGTTTTGCAAAAAAAAAATTTAAGTTTAATGTACGTATTGGTAATTGTTTAGAAAATTTTAAAAGTATGTCATATATTGCTAAGGATATAGATATATCTTCTCCTATTTTTGCTACAGTGGTAGGTATGTTATTTTATTTAAAACAAAATTTAATATTAGATTTATTTAATAATAATAAAAGTAATTTAAATTTTTTTATAAGGTTAATTAATTGGTTAAAAAGAAAGTAGTTATTGTTTATTAATTATTTGAATTTAAATAATTAAATTTATTTAATGTTTTGTATTATATAAATAATATATTTAGTAATTTAATATGTATTTATATTAATATTATTTAATTTATGATTATTATGATTTATAAATTTAATTATGATAGGTTAATTTTTTTTATATAATAGTATTATTAAAATTTATAATAATTTATAGGTTATCAGTTTATTTATTCGTTTATAAGAAATAATTTATATGTTTAGTGTATCTTTAAAAAGAAAAAAATAGATATTTATTTTTATTATGTTACTGTAATATTAGTAAGTATTTAATTAATAAACTTATAATAATTCATTTATAATTTATAACTAATAGTTAATTTTTATGTTTGTAAAAATATTATCATATATTTTTAATAGAAAAAATTATAAAAGTATTTATAATTTTGAAAAAATAGTTAAGAAAATAAATTATTTAGAAAATATTTTTATTAATTATTCAGATAATGATTTAAAAGAAAATACTAATAAGTATCGTAATTTATTATTAGAAAAAGGAATCAGTTTATTAGATATTTTACCTGAAGCTTTTGCTAATGTACGTGAGGCTAGTAGAAGAGTTTTAGGAATGAGACATTTTGATGTACAACTTATTGGTGGTATGGTTTTAAATAAGGGTTGTATAGCTGAAATGAAAACTGGTGAAGGTAAAACTTTAACATCTACTTTATCAGCATATTTAAATTCTTTGTATGGTTTAGGTGTACATATTGTTACGGTAAATGAATATTTAGCTAAAAGAGATGCAAATTATAATAGTATTTTATTTAATTTTTTAGGTTTAAGTGTAGGTTTAAATTTATCTACTATATCTTTAAAAGATAAAAAAAAATCTTATTTAGCTGATATTACTTATGCAACGAGTAATGAATATTGTTTTGATTATCTTCGTGATAATATGGTGTCTAATATAGAAGAAAAAGTACAAAGAAAATTAAATTATGTTATTATTGACGAGGTAGATTCTATTTTAATTGATGAAGCTAGAACTCCTTTAGTTATATCTGGATGTTTAGAAAATATTTCTGATTTATATATTAAGGTTAATAAAATTATTTCTTTTTTAAAAAAACAAGATAAAGAGGATAATGATGATTTTTGTGGAGATGGTGATTTTGTATTAGATGAAAAAGATCGTCAAATTTTTTTAACTGAACGTGGTATTTTAAAAGTAGAAAAGTTATTAGTACAAAATAATATTATTGATAATAATATTTCTTTATATAGTTCAGATAATATAAGAATATTTCATTATGTTATATCTGCTTTAAAAGCTCATTATTTATTTGTACGTAATGTAGATTATCTTGTTAGGAATGATGAAATTGTTATTGTTGATGAACATACTGGTAGGATTATGCCTGATAGAAGATGATCTGATGGTTTACATCAAGCAATAGAGGCTAAAGAAAATTTAAATATAAAAAGTGAAAATCAAACTTTAGCTTCTATTACGTTTCAGAATTATTTTCGTTTATATAAGAAAATATCAGGTATGACTGGTACAGCTTTAACAGAAGCTTCTGAATTTAAATCTATATATAATTTAAATACAATATCTATACCTACTAATAAAAAAATAATACGTGAAGATTATTCTGATTTAGTTTTTTTAACAGAAAAAGAAAAAATTAATTATATAATAGAAGATATAAAGTTTAGAAAAAAGAAATTACAACCAGTTTTAGTTGGTACTATTTCTATAGAAAAATCTGAATTAATTTCATCACTTTTATTACGTAGTGGTATAGAACATAATGTTTTAAATGCAAAATTTCATATGTTTGAAGCTAATATAATTTCTCAAGCAGGTAAACCTGGTGCTGTTACTATAGCTACTAATATGGCTGGTAGGGGAACTGATATTATATTAGGTGGTAATTGAATAAATGAAGTTTTTTTATTAAAAAATAAAGATTCTGTTAAAGTTAAAGAAATAAAAAATTTTTGAAAAAAAAATCATGATTTAGTTGTTAAAAGTGGTGGTTTACATGTTATAGGTTCAGAAAGACATGATGCTCGTAGGATAGATAATCAATTGCGTGGTAGATCTGGTAGACAGGGTGATCCTGGTTCTTCTAGATTTTATGTTTCTATGGAAGATTCTTTGATAAGAGTTTTTGCTACTGAAAAAATTATTTTTTTTATGAGAAGATTAGGCATTAAATATGGTGAATATATAGAACATACTTGAATAAATAAATCTATAGAGAAAGCTCAAAGTAGAATTGAAAATAGAAATTTTAATATTAGAAAAGAGTTATTAGATTATGATAATATTATTAATGAACAAAGAAAAATAATTTATATGAAAAGAGATAATTTATTATTTACTAAAAATATAAAATTATTTTTTTTAAATTTATTAAGGGATATTATTGATATTTTATTTATTAAATTTAGTAATGAAAGTAATTTTATTTTAAAAGTTAATTTAATTTGTAAATGTATATATAAAGAATTTGGTGTTGTTTTAAATTTGTCTGGTAAAGAATTTTTAAATGTTAATGATTTAAAAGAATTTATTTTTTATTTTTTAAAAAATTTATATAATGATAAGGAAAAATTATTAGGTAAAAGTATTTTAAGATTATTAGAGAGAAATATTTTAGTTCAAGTATTAGATTTATTTTGAAGAGAATATTTATATTCTATAGAGTATTTAAGAGAAAATATATATTTAAGGGGTTATGCTCAACGTGATCCTAAACAAGAATATAAAAAAGAATCTTATAGAATTTTTTTTAATATGTTAAATATTTTTAAGTATGAGGTAGTTAAGTTTTTATTTCATTTACCTTATGATTTAGATAAAATTTATTCGTATATTTATAGTAAAAGTAATTTTAATAAGATAGATTTATCTTTTTTAGTAAAAAAGAAGTAATTTTATTATTTATCTATAGTATAGGAATTTATTTACATTTAGATAAGTAGAAAGATAAATTTTTAAAATTTTTTTTATTATTTTTAAATGATAAAAATTTTATAAAAAATTTATCTTTATAAAAAAACATAGAAGGATATAAAAGATATCTTTTATTTATTTTAATTCTTATTAAAGAAGATTTTTCAATTTTATCTTTAAATAAAAATTTTTTTAGTTTAATTTTTTTAAATGTATTTATTTTTCTAATTATTTTTAAAAGATTAGAATTTAGTATTTTTATTACTTTAATTAATTTTATTCATTTATTAAAAAATATTTGTTTTATTTTTTTAGATAAATTTAATCAAAATATAATTTCAGGTATTTTTTTAGAAAAAATATTTATTTTTTCTAATTCTATTTTTTTTTTTATTTTATTGAGGATTTTATCTTTAGTTAAAATATTATTTTTTTTTTTTTTTTTTTGTTTTTCTATTATATTTTTAATTTTATTAAAAATTCTTACATTATACAGGATTTTTTTATTATTTAAATTTATGTTTTTTGTTTGTGTTTTAAATTCTTCTATTAATTTAAATTTAATGTTTATATTTTCTATTAATTTTATTAATTCTGATATATTTATGAAAAATATTGTTGCCGAATAGTAATTTTTAATTTTTTTTATTTTATATATATTATTAATTAAATTTTCTATTTTTAATAAAAAAGATATATTTTTTTTAATTGGTAATTCAAATATTAATGAATTCATTTTATTTTTTTATAAAAAGTTTCTTTAATAAAAGTAAATTTTATTTATAATTTTTAGTAAAATAAATGATATTTTTTGTGAAATTAAGTTTATATTTTTATAAAAATCTTTATTAGATAAGCTATTAGATTTATCAGATATAATTTTAATGCATATGAATTTTGTTTTAAATAAATAGCAAGTTTGAGCTATAGATGTAGCTTCCATATCTATACAAATAGATTTAGGAAAAGTGTTTTTTATTTCTTTTTTTTTTTTATGTTTATCTAAAAAAAAATCTCCAGAAACTATATTACCTATATTAAACGAAATTTTATTTATTATACATATATATATAATATATTTAATAATATTTTTGTCACATATAAAATATTGAGGAAAATTAGGTATTTGACCTATTTTATATTTAAATGATGTTATATTTACATCATGATAACATAATTTATTTACTATAATAATGTTTTGAAATTGTATTTTTTTTTTTAATGATCCTGCTGATCCTATGTTTATAATATAGTTTGGATGATATTTAGTTATCATTATTGTTGTAGCTATCGTTGCTGATGTTTTTCCTATTCCTGATTCTATTAATATTATTTTAATGTTATTTATTTTTCCTTTAGTTATTTTTATTGTTTTATATTTTTTTTTTTTAGTTTTATTTATTTTTTTTTTAAAAAAATTAATTTCTTCGTTTATAGCAGATATTATTCCTATAATCATAATTTACCTATTAAATATTTGTGGAAATTTATTTTATTTTAACATATTATTGTTTAATAATAATATGTGTTTAATTCTGTTATATTAAAAAAATTAAAGAGATTTTATGATTTTAAAAAAGAAAATTAGATATTTTTATTTTTTTTGTTTTTTATTATTTGTGAGTTCTGGTTTTATATTTAGTAAATCAGATTTAGTGGGTGATATAAAAAATATTAATTTAAATTCAGATAAGAGATTTAGTTTAGTTTTAAAAAAGGTAATTCCTTCTATAGTTTTAATAAAAAATTTGAATTCTATTGATATTAAAGTTGGTGATAATACTTTTAAGTTAAGTAATTTATGAGATTGTTTTAGATTTTCAAAAATTTATAAGGTAAAAAATTTTTTAAATAAGTGTAATGTTTTAAGTCATTCTGTTAGTAGTGGTTTAGGTACAGGTGTTATTATAGATTCTAAGAATGGTTATATTATTACTAATAATCATATTATAAAGGATTCTAGAAATATTTCTGTTACTTTAAGTGATGGTAGAAGTTTTAAAGCTTTAGTATTAGGTAAAGATTCGAATGTAGATATTGCTTTATTAAAAATCAGTAATTTTGGAAAAATTACTCAAGTAAATATAGGTAATTCTGATTTGATAAATATAGGTGATAAAGTATATGTTGTTGGTTATCCTTTTGGAATTGGTCCTTCTGTTACTTCAGGTATAATATCTGGTACAGATAGGGTTGGTTTTAATATTAATCAATACGAAGATTATATTCAGGTAGATGCTACATTTAATCGTGGTAATTCTGGTGGTGCTTTATTAGATAAAAATGGTAATTTAATAGGTATAAATACTAGTGTGGTAGGTAGTAATTTAGGTGTAGGTATTAATTTTTCTATTCCTATAAATATGGTATTACCTTTAATTAATCAAATAGTAGATTTAGGTGAAGTTAAACATGTTTCTTTAGGTGCTTTAGGTATTAGTTTAGATGATACTTTGTCTAAAGTTATGAATATTAATATAAATTTTGGTATTTTTTTAACTGATATAATACCTAATTCTGTTGCTTATAAAGCTGGTCTTAAATTAGGTGATGTTATTGTTACTTTAAATGATAAAAATATAACTTCTATTTTTAGTTTAAATGGTAAATTAGCTCGTTATACTATCGGTAATTATATAAAATTAGGAATTTTAAGAAATAATGTTTTAATATATAAAAAAGTTTATTTATCTACATTTTATAAAGATAATTTAAGTTATGATTTAGGTAGTAAATTTGATGGTTCTGGTTTAACTACTTATAATCCGTTTAATTTTTTACGTGATAATAGTTATGGTGTTTATGTTGGTGATGTGAAATTAGATTCTATTTCTTATTTTTATGGTTTACGGAAAGGTGATATTATTCTTAGTATAAATGATAATCTTATTAAGAATTTAGGAAGTTTACGTTTGTTTTTAGGTACTAAATATCATGATGTAATGTTTATTAAGGTATTACGTAATAATAATTTATCATATTTAGTTATTACTTAATTTAGATTTAGATTTTTTATTTACTTAAATTTATTAAATATTAATTTATTTTAAATTTAAGTAAAACTATAATGAATAGTTATTAAATTAATTTAAATATTTAGTTTAATATATGTAAATTATAATTAAGTGAAGTTTTTAAATGAATTTTAGTTGGTTTTAAATTTAAATATTAAATTAAATGTAAAGGTAATATAGTGACTATTTATAAGAGTCTTCATTTAAAATGGAGACCTAAATCTTTTAAAAGTTTTGTAGGACATATTGATATAATTAGTATTATATTAAGTTCTTTAGATAAACATAAAATTCATAGTTCTTATTTATTTTATGGTCCTAGAGGTGTAGGAAAAACTACTTTAGCTCGTTTATTTTCTAAAGGTTTAAATTGTATTACTGGTATTTCTTCTAATCCTTGTTGTTGTTGTATTAATTGTTTAAGTATAGATAATGGTAAAGCATTAGATGTTATTGAAATAGATGCTGCTTCTCGTACTAAAGTAGAAGATACTCGTGATTTATTAGATAATATTTATTATTTACCTCTTTCTATGCGTTATAAGATATATATAATTGATGAAGTACATATGTTATCTAAACATAGTTTTAATGCTTTATTAAAAACTTTAGAAGAACCTCCTTTATTTATTAAATTTATTTTAGCTACTACTGAATTACATAAGATTCCTGATACTATATTGTCTCGTTGTATGTCTTTTTATTTAAGACCTTTTAAAAGTTTTGATATTTTTAAGTATTTACAGTTTGTTGTTAATAAAGAAAAGTTTTTTTTTGATATTAATGCTTTAAAAATAATTTCTTCTGTTTCTAATGGTAGTATTAGAGATGCTTTAATTTTATTAGATCAGTTATGAATGTTAAATAAAAATAATTATGTTTCTTTAAAAGATGTTAATATTTTTTTAGGTAGATTAGATAGTAAAATAGTAGTTATTTTTTTGCATTATATTATTTTAAAAAAAAAAATAAAAGTTTTTAGGTTATTAAAATTTTTTAGTTTTAAAGATATAGATTATAATGATTTTTTGATTAGTTTATTATATTTTATACATAATATTTATATATTGAATATGTTTCCTAATGTGTTTAAAAATAAAGTGTTGAATATTTCTTATGAAAATTTTATAATTTTATTAGATTTATCTAAATTAATTTCTAGTAAAGATATTGAATTTTATTATTCAAATTTTAATAAATGTAGATGTAGTATGTTAAATACTTTTAGTAAAAAAATAGATTTTGAGTTTAGTGTTTTTTGTGCTCTTTCTTATAAAAATGATTTTTTTTAGTTTAGTTTGGTTAGATTTTTTTTAAAAAAAGAAAAATATATTTATAGTGTATATTTATATTTTTTATTTTTGTTTAATTTTTTAATTTTAAAATTTATGGGTTTATTAAATGAGTAATAAGATAGTTTATAATTTTAAATCTGAAATAAAACAGTTATTAAGTTTAATGGTTCATTCTTTATATTCAAATAAAGAAATTTTTTTAAGGGAATTAATATCTAATGCTTCTGATGCAATAGATAGGTTAAGATTTTTTATGTTATCTAAAGATGATAATAAAAATTTTGATAAATTTAGAATTAAAATTTTTTTTGATAAAGTAAATAATACTATTACAGTTAGTGATAATGGTATAGGTATGTTAAAGGATGAAATTATAAGTAATTTAGGTACTATTGCTAAATCTGGTACTAAGGAATTTTTAAAAAAACTTAATGTTTCTGGAAAAAAGTTAGATGTTAATGTTATAGGTCAGTTTGGTGTTGGTTTTTATTCTTCATTTATAATTTCTAAAAAGGTTTTTGTTTATACAAGATCTTTTCATGAGTTAAATGCTGATAATTCAATTATATGAGAATCTGATGGTGTAGGTAAATATAGTATTGATTCTGTTTATAAAGATAGTGTTGGTACTGATGTAGTTTTACATATAAAAGAGGATTGTAAGGAATTTTTAGATGAAACAGTAATCAGTAATATTATAATTAAATATTCTAATCATATTGGTATTCCTATTAAGTTAAAAATATTTAATAAAGATACTAAAAAATTTTTATGAAAACAAATTAATGTTTCGGAAGCTCTTTGGGTAAGAAATAAATCTTCTATTTCTGATGAAGAGTATAAAAATTTTTATTATTCTTTAACTAATAATTTAGGTAATCCGTTAATATGAGTTCATAATAAAGTTGAAGGTAATCAGGATTATATATATTTATTTTATATTCCTGATACTTCTCCTTGAGATATTTGAAATAGGGATGATTATAAAATTGGTGTAAAATTATATGTATCTAGAGTATTTATTATGAATGATATGAGAAAAATTATACCTTTTTATTTAAGATTTATTCAAGGTATTATTGATTCTGATAGTTTATTATTAAATGTTTCTAGAGAAATTTTACAAGATGATTTTTTTATAAAGAAGTTGCGTATTTCTATTATACGTAAAATATTAAGTATGTTAGAAAAATTATCTTTAGATTTAAAAAAATATAATATTTTTTGAAAAAATTTTGGTTTTGTGTTTAAAGAAGGATTAGTAGAAGATGAAGTTAATCGTTATAGAATTATTTGTTTATTAAGATTTAATTCTAGTAAGTTTAATGATGTTACGTATATAGTGTCTTTATCTGAATATTTAGAACGTATGAAACCAGGGCAAGATAAAATTTTTTATTTTACTGCTGATAGTTATTTATTAGCTAATAATAGTCCTCATTTAGAATATTATAGAAATAATGATATTGAAGTTTTATTATTATGTGATAGAGTTGATGAGTGAATTATGACATATTTAACTGATTTTAAGGGAATAAAATTTTTTTCTATTAGTAAAAATGAGGAAAGTAGTAGAGTTATATCGGTTAATAAAATTAATGAAGTTATAGTACCTGGTTTAGATAGTTTTGGTAATTTAATTATTCGTATTAAGAATGTTTTAGGAGATTTAGTTAAGCAAGTAAGAATTAGTAAAAGAATTAAAAAATATCCTGTTATTTTAGTTACTGATATTAATGATATTAGTACACAAATGTCTAAGTTATTATCATCTACAGGTAAAGAAGTCCCAGTAGTTAAATATGTGTTTGAAATTAATATTGACCATTTATTAATTAAATATATTAATAATATTAAAGATGAGGTTTTATTTTCTAAGTGAGTTAATTTTATTTATTATCAATCACTTTTAATAGAAAATAGTTCTTTAAAAAATCCAGTTGAGTTTATAGATTTAGTTAATGATTTAATGTTAAGTTTATTTATTAAATAATTTTAAATATGAATATAATTTTATTAGGTCCTCCAGGTTCAGGAAAAGGTACTCAATCTTCTTATATAAAAAAAAGATATAATATTTATTATGTTTCTTTCGGAGAAATTTTACGTAAAATTTTGTTAAAAAAAGATGATTTTTCTTTTAAAATCAATAATTTTATTTGTTCTGGAACATTAGTTCCAGACGATATTGCTATTAAAGTATTTAATGATTATTTAGATAAGAAAGAAATATTTAGTAATAATTGTTTATTTGATGGTTTTCCTAGAAGTTTAAAACAAGCACAATATTTAAATTTTTTAGAGATAAATTATGTTATAGAATTTAGTTTATTATATACTAAAATAATTGATCGTTTATTAAATAGGAGAATACATTTAAAATCTGGTAGAATATATAATTTAAAATATTTTCCACCTAAAATTGATAATTTAGATGATATAACAGGAGAAGAGTTAACAATTCGTAGTGATGATTGTATTGATATTATTAAAAGTAGAGTTTTTACATATAATTTACAGTTAAATAAGTTTAGGAAATTTTATAAAAATTATTTTTTATTGAAAAATAAAGATAGAAAAAATGTTAATTATGGTTATTATATAATTAATTCTGATGAGGATATATCTATTATAAAAAATAAAGTTTTTAGTATTTTAGATAGAGGATATTTCTTATAAAAGAAAGTATTTTTTTTTTATTTTTTTTTTTATTAATTTATATAATCTTTTATTATTTTTTAAGCATTCAATTGTGTTGTTTTTTCCTTGTCCTAAATTTTTATTTTTATATGAGAATCATGAACCATTTTTTTTAATTATATTATTTTTTATACTTATATCTATAATTTCTTTGTGATTATTTATACCTTTGTTATATATAATTTGAAATTCTGCTTGTTTAAATGGAGGGGCTAGTTTATTTTTAATAACTTTCACTTTTGTTTCATTTCCTATTATATTTTCGTTTTCTTTTACATTTCCAGTTTTTCTAATATCTAATCTTATTGATGAATAAAATTTTAAAGCGTTTCCTCCTGTTGTTGTCTCTGGGTTACCAAATATTGTACCTATTTTCATTCTTATTTGATTTATAAAAATAAGTAATATGTTAGATTGTTGTATATTTCTAGCTAGTTTTCTCATAGCTTGGCTCATCATTCGTGCTATTAATCCTATATGTGAATCTCCTATTTCACCATCAACTTCGGCTTTTGGAGTAAGAGCAGCTACTGAATCTACAATTATAACATCTGCATTTTTATTTTTAGCTAATGAATTACATATTTCTAAAGCTTGTTCTCCATTATCTGGTTGTGAACATAATAATTCATCTATATTAACTCCTATTTTTTTAGCATAATTAGGATCTAATGCATGTTCTGCATCTATAAATACACATATTTTGTTTTTTTTTTGTGCTGATGATATTATTTCTAATGTTAATGTTGTTTTTCCTGATGATTCTGGTCCATATATTTCTATAATTCTACCTAAAGGTAATCCTCCTATACCTAATGCGATATCTAGTGATATTGATCCTGTAGATATTGTTTCTATTTTAGTGTGATTATTTTCACCTAATTTTATTAATGATCCTTTACCAAATTGTTTTTCTATTTTTTTAATTGCTAATTTTATTGTTTTTTTTTGTTCTTCGTTTAATGACATTTTATTTTAGAAAAAAAATAAGTATATTAAAGTAATGTTTTTTTTATGAAATTTAACTTTTTTTTATTATATAATATATTAATGCAAAAAAAATATTTTTTTGTATTTAATAATTTATATTATTAATAATTAATATTAAATAAAGATTAATTTAATTAAATTTTTATTTATTTTTTGTTAAATTTTGAATTTTTATTGATTTTTTATTACATTAAGGTATTAATTTTATGTTTTAAATTAATTATGTTAATAAATAGTAATTAATTTGTTTATTAAAGTTTAATTTTTTTATTAAATTTTTTTTTGAATGGATTAAATATGTTTAAAAGTTATAAAGAAATTTATTTGATGTTTTTAGATTTTTTTTTTTCTAAAAATCACAAGTTAGTTAAAAGCAGTTCTTTAATACCTTATAGAGATAATTCTTTATTATTTACTAATTCAGGTATGAATCAATTTAAAGAATATTTTTTAGGTATTACTAATAGTAATAAGAGTAGTATAGTTACTATACAACGTTGTTTAAGGATAGGTGGTAAGCATAATGATTTAAGTTATGTTGGTTATACTAATAGACATAATACTTTTTTTTATATGATGGGTAATTTTAGTTTTGGAAGTTATTTTAAAAAAAAGGCTATTTTATATGCTTGGGAATTGTTAACTAATAAAAAGTTTTTTAATATACCTAAAGAAAGATTATTTGTTACTGTTCATATATCTGATATTGAAACTTATAATATATGATCTAAAATAATACAAATATCTGATAAAAATATTATAGTTTTAGGTAAAGAGATAAATATTAAATGTATCGATAGTTATTCTTTAGATTCTGATAATTTTTGAAGAATGTCTAATTTTGGTCCGTGTGGTCCTTGTACAGAAATATTTTATAATTTATCTAATAATAGTAATATTGATAGAACTTTAATATCTAAAGTAGAAAATAATATTTATTTAGAGATATGAAATTTAGTTTTTATGGAATATAATTATATTTCTGAAGGTTGTTTAGAGAATTTAAATAATAAATTTATTGATACTGGTATGGGATTAGAAAGAATTGCTTCTGTTTTACAGGGAGTTAATTGTAATTTTGAAATAGATTTTTTTATGGAAGTTATTAATATTATAGTGAATATTACAACTATTAATTTAACTAAAAAAAATAAAAGTTTATTTTATGTAATTTCTGATCATATTAGATCAATAATATATTTATTATGTGATGGTTTATTACCTTCTAATGATTATCGTGGTTATGTTTTACGTAAATTGATTAGAAGAACTATATTACATATTAGGTTTTTAGGTATAAAAGATTATTTTTTATTTAAATTAGTTAAACCTATATTAAATTTATTTATTAGTTATGGTGTAATTTTATTTGATTATATTTTTTTAGATAAAAGTAAGATTATTAATCTAATATATTTAGAAGAAGTAAGTTTTCAAAAAGTTATAGATAATGGTTTATTAATTCTAAATGAATATAAATCTAAATTAGATAAAGATTTATTTTTAAGTGGTAAAAAAATTTTTTTTTTATATGATACTTTAGGTATTCCATTAGATATTATTAAAGATTTTTGTAATTATAATAATATAACTTTAGATATTGATAATTTTAATTTAAGATTAAAAAGATGTAAGGAAAAGTCTAAAAATTTTTTTAAAAAAAAAAAAATTTTTTTAGATTTAAGTAAAATTAGAAGTTTAAAGACTAATTTTTTAGGTTTTTCTTGTTTAAATAAAATTAATACTGTTGTAGTAGGTATTTTTTTAAAAAGTGGTTTATCAGTTAAAATTTTAGAATTTGAGGGAATTTTAATATTTAAGGAAAGTGTTTTTTTTCCTAAATCTGGTGGTCAAGTAGGTGATATAGGTTTTGTATTAAAATATGATAATAGTGCTAAATTTAATGTTCAAGATACTCAAATTTATGGTGAATTTATAATTCATATTGGTTATATGGAATATGGTTTCTTAAATATTTTTGATGATGTATTAATTCAATATGATATGTTGTATCGTAAAATGATTTCGTGTAATCATTCTTCAACACATTTACTTTATTCTAGTATAAAAAATATATTGGATTTTAATATTATACAAAAAGGTTCTAATATTACTAAAAATTTAATAAGTTTTGATTTTTCTTATGATTTACCTTTAACTAAAAATGATTTATCTAAAATAGAAGATATGGTGAATTTACAGATAAGATGTTGTTTACCTATGATAGAAAAAATTTCTCAAAAAAAAAGTGGTTGATCAGAAGATTTAAAAAAATATGAAAAATTTATTTTTTTAAATGGTTTACGTTTGATAAAGTTTGGTAATTTTTCTAGTGAGTATTGTTGTGGTACACATGTTATGAATACTGGTGAAATAGGTTTATTTTTAATAATAAAATGTTATAGTATTTCTTTAGGAATAAAACGTATAGAAGCTATTTCATCTTTAGTTGCTTTAAATTATGTTAAAAGTCAAAAAGATTATTTAAAAGGTATATCTAGTTTTTTATGTGTTAAAGATCAGGATATTTTAGATGTTATTGTTTCTTTAAAAAAAAAAAAAAAAGAATTAAGTTTAAAGTTTAAAGAATTAAATAATTTATGTTTAGGAATTTTAATTAATTTTGTTTCGTTAAAAAATATATTTTTATATAAGAAAAATAGTTTTTTAGTTCAAAATATTTATTTAACTTTAAGTAATGAAGTAATTTATATGTTTTTAAATTATTTAAAAAAAAAGTTTAATTTAACTTTAATAGTTATTAATTTATGTAATGAAAATTGTATTTTATTATTATTAAATAATAAAAATTTTTTTTCTATTAATTTTAATAAAATAATTAAAGTATTTTGTTCTTTTTTTAATTTTAATATTTGTGAAGATAAAGTTATTTATATAAGTAAGTATTTTGTACGTATTTTATTTAAAAATTATGATACACTAAGTTTTAGTTTTAGTAAAATTAAAAAGGTTATTAAGTTTATAATATATAGTTATAATAGTAAATTTATTATATAATTAAACTACAAAAATTTTAGAATTAAAAGGAATATAAAATGTTAATTTTAACACGTAGAGTTGGTGAAACATTAATGGTAGGTGATGAAATTACTATAACTATTTTAGGTGTTAAAGGTAATCAGGTTCGTGTAGGGATTAATGCTCCTAGAAAAATATCAGTGCATAGAAAAGAAATTTATATTAAAATTAGAAATGAACGTATGAAAAATTTAGGTGTTAGTTAATTTTTTTATATGTATTATTTTTATAATTTTATTTTTAAAATTTTTGTTTGGTGAGATGGCCGAGTGGTTTAAGGCGCTCCTCTGCTAAGGGAGTATGTATATTGCATCGAGGGTTCGAATCCCTCTCTCATCGTTGATTATTTAATTTACATCCGTAACTTAGTGGAAAGAGTACTCGGCTACGAACCGAGAGGTCGGAGGTTCAAATCCTCCCGGATGTGTTTTAAAAATTATTTTTTTACATAAAATGCCTACGTTAGAAAGTTTTATAATAGATCATACGAAAATAAAAGCTCCTTCAATAAGAAAAACAAAGTTAATACTTACCCCTAAAGGGGAACGTATTAGTGTTTTTGATTTACGTTTTTGTGTTCCTAATACAGAGATTATGTCTGAAAAAGGAATACATACTTTAGAACATTTTTTTGCGGATTTTATGAGAAAATATATTAATTGTGATATAAATCAAGATTTTTTTTATAGGAAAGTTATTGATTTATCTCCTATGGGATGTCGCACTGGTTTTTATTTGATTATTTTAGGTAAAGTTAGTTATCAAATATTAATTGAAGCTTGAAAAAAATCAATGCATGATATTTTGAAATTTGATAAAGAGGATAATATTCCTGGTGCTAATAAATATCAATGTGGTTCTTATATGTTACATTCTTTATTAGAAGCACAATTAATTTCTAGAAAGGTTTTAGATAAAGTGATATCTGTATTATTTAGTAAAGATTTAGTGTTAGATAAATATTAGTGATTAAAATTTTATACACCAAGATTTATATCTTGGTGTTTTATTTAAAAATTATATACTAAACCTATTGATAATATATTATCTCTATTTTCACCTAAACTTAAAGTATTTATTACTTCTGGTAATCTATCAATTTTGTAATCTACATAAGCATACATGTTTTTATTAAAGTGTAATAGTGCACTTACGTTGAAATATTTTTCAATATGAAAATGTTTAGGAGTAAGTAAGTCACGTAATATTCTAATTTGTTCTACATCACGTAATTCAGTTTCTGTATATCCAGCCATTGGAGTTAATCCTGAATCGAAATCGTATTTAAATGATATTTTTATGTTATTACTGTGGTTTGCATAACCATATTTTTCAGCTGTATATCTTATTTCATCAGCTATATCACTAAATGTATGTAATGGAGTTATAGCTCAACCTCTAGCAAATGTAGTAGATATATAAAATCTGTTTAAATTATATTTAAATCCTGTTACCCATGCTTTTGATTCTTTATTTGATACTCCGTAAAATACTTTATCATTAGCTGCGTAACTGTATGTTTGTCTGACATCACGTTTGTGTTTTGCATATGATGTTGTTATTTCTAATCCATAAGGAAATTCATATGAGTAATATATGCCTCAACCTTGTCTATTTGCTTTATATATTTCGTCTAGTTTATCTCCTCTATGGTTTTTACCATAATATTGCACTTTTAATGTCATACTTTTTACTAATGGATTAGTAAAGAATGGAAGGTATTTTTCATAAGTAAATGTATTATTTCTTGATCCAGTAAGTGTGTCGTTATTAAGAAATGTACCTGTATGGTATGGAAATATATTTGTGTATTGTAATAAATCGTATATTACACTAAAGTTTTTTCCATAAGTTAAAGTACCTATTAGATCATGATTAATTCCTACGAAAGCTAATACAGTTGTATCATCTACATAGTAATCTTTTTTTTCTATAAAACTATCTTGTGGATCATTATTAGGTTTAACTTTTTGTAATAATGTGGCAAAAGTATATATATCGTTGTATTTATTTGTTTTTAATTTTACACCGAATAATATAGATTCTGGATTTTTATATGCTGCATTTTTATGACGATTATAAAAAACTATATTTGTTTTTATAGATCCATAAATACTTTTATCAGCATTATTATCTAAATTTATATTTGCATAAATATTATTTGTAAAAATTAAAGTAATAATAAATGTTATTATTATTTTTTTTATCTTATTCATTTAATTTTCCTAATTATTTAAATTTTAAAAAATGAATTTTTTAAATATTTTATTAATAATAAATATTATAATATTTAACTTTATTATTAACAATATTAAATATAAAAATATTGTATTAAAATTCAATGTAATTAGGGTATCTTGGAAATGGTGTTATATCTCTAATATTTTTTATATTAGTTATATATAGCATAAATCTTTCAAAGCCTAATCCAAATCCTGAATGAGGTACAGAAATATATTTTCTTAATTCTCTATATCATAAATATTTTTTTTTGTTTAAATTATTTTGTTTTATATTAATATCTAATATTTTTAAGTTATTTTCTCTTTCTGAACCTCCTATTATTTCACCTATATATGGTAATATTATATCCATAGAGGATACTGTTTTATTATCTTTATTTGTTTTCATATAGAAAGCTTTAATTTTTTTTGGAAAATTTTTTATTATTAATGGTAATTTAAAGTATTTTTCTGTAAGATATTTTTCATGTTCTTGAGATAGATTTTCTCCTCATTTAATTTGGTTAGAAAATGATTTTTGTTTTTTATTTAAAATATTAATTATTTCTTTGTAATCGATTTCTATAAATTTTTTTTTAAGTATATTTACTATATTATTAGATATTTTTTCTTTGTTATAATTTAATAAAAATTTAATTTCTTTATAATTTTTACTTATAATTTTTTTTGTACAAAAATAAAGTAATTCTTTAGTTAAGTTAATAATTTTATCTAATTTAGAAAAAGCTATTTCTGCTTCTAACATTCAAAATTCAGCTAAATGTTTTTTTGTGTTGGAGTTTTCTGCTCTGAATACTGGTCCCAAATTATAAACTTTAGTTAAAGAACAAGCATATGCTTCTAAGTTTAATTGACCTGATACAGTTAAAAATGATTTTTTATTAAAAAAATTTTTATTTTGTTTATATTTTTTTACTTCAAAAATTTCACTGATACCTTCTGTATTTAATGAAGTCATTATTGGAGTAGGTATTCAATAAAATTTTTTTTTTTGAAAAAAATTATGTAAGTAAAAAAATAAATTATTTCTTATTTTACTTATTGCTGTTATTATTTTAGTATGAGCTCTTAAATGAGATATTTTTCTTAAATATTTTAAAGTATGATATTTTGGGGAAATAGGGTCTTTTAGATAATTATTTTTATATCCAATAATATTTATTGATAATGCGTGTATTTCATTTTTTTTTTTTATTTTATTTGTTTTAATTAAACCAATTATTATGATTGCACATCCAGATTTTATTTTTATATTTTTTTTATGTTTTATTTTTGTTTTTTTATTTATTATTATTTGTAAAAGTTCTATAGATGAACCGTCATATATATCTAAAAAAGATATACCTATTTTAGATTTTCTTTTAGTTTTTATTCATCCTTTTATTTTAATTTTTTTTTTATAATATTTATTAAAATTTTTAATTTTTTTTATTTTTGATATTGATATATTTTTCATATATTTATGTTAAATAGATTGTTTAATATTAAAAAATATAATTTTTTAAATGTTAAATATAATTATTTAATTTAATATTAATTAATTTAATCATATACATTTTTTATATTTTTTTTTTATGTATTTTAGATATTTTATATGTTTTGTATTTTCTTTATCATTAGCAAAAATAATATTATTGTGTAAAAAATTATTTTTATTATTGTTTTTTGTTTTAATTACAAGTTTTCTAGGATTCAATTTAATTTGAATTTGTTTTTGTGTCATATTTAAGTAAATTATTGCTAATAATTTAGCATCAATTAAAGCTCCATGTTTAATTCTGAATGCATTATTTATTTTATATCGTAAACATAAGGAATTTAAGTCATTTTTTTTTCCTGGAAATAATTTTCTGGCTATAGATAATGTATCTGTTATGGTACATATATTTTGTATTTTTGTTAGTTTATTATTCATTAATTTTAATTCATAATTTATAAAACCTATATCGAAAGATGCATTATGTATTATTAGTTCAGCATTTTTTATAAAGGTAATAAATTTTTTTGCAATATGAGCAAAAGTTGGTTTATCGTATAAAAATATATTTTTTATACCATGTATTTTATATGCTTTTTCATCTATTTTTCTTTGAGGATTAATATAAAAATGAAAAATATTATTTGTAATTTTTCTATTTTTAATTTCTATAGCTCCTATTTCTATTATTTTATGTCCAATATAATGGTTATCAAGAATATTCATTCCTGTTGTTTCTATATCTAATGTGATTTGTTTTTTCATGTTTATTAATTATAAAAAAAATATATATAATATGTTAATTATTGATTAATTTTGTTTAAAAGATTATATGTTTAAAATAGATATTTATACAGATGGTTCTTGTATTAATAATCCTGGTCCTGGTGGTTGTGCAGCTTTATTAAAAATTAATAATTTTTATAAAAAAATTTTTAAAGCTGGTTATTTTTATACTACTAATAATAGGATGGAGTTAATGGCAGTAATTTTACCATTACAATATTTATTGTATGTTAATAATATTTTATTTATAAATATTTTTACGGATAGTAATTATTTATTTGCTGGGATAACTAATTGAATATGTGTATGAAAAAATAATAATTGAAAATCTACACATAATAAAAAAATCAAAAATATAGATTTATGATTTAGATTATATAATATTTCTGTTATTTTTAAAAAAAAAATTTATTGACATTTAATTAAAGCTCATAGTGGTCATTATGAAAATGAGAAGTGTGATAAGATTGCGTTTGGAGAAGCTTTAAATCCTTCTTTAATAGATTTACCTTCTTCTTAAAATTAAGAAGAAGGTAAACAAATATAAATAATTATTTTTGTTCGGATAAAATATTTATTTTTTTAGGTTTTTCATGTTCAGGTATTTCTTGTTCAAATTTTATAGTAAGTAGTCCATTTTTTAATTTTGCTTCTTTAACTTTAATATATTGAGGTAATGAGTAACTAATTTTAAAATTATTTTTTTTTATACCTTTATATATTCATTCTTTTTTTAATATTTCTGTATGTAGTTCTTTTTTTCTACCTATAATAGTTATTTGTTCTTTAATAGTATTTATTTCTAATTCTTTTTCACTTCATCCTGGTAAACTTATAATTAAGTTATAAGTATTATTTTTTTTTTTTACATCATATGATGGTAGTGTATTAACTGGGATATCTCCAGTAAGTTTACTAAATAATTTATCAATTTTATTAAATCTATCTGTAAAAATTGAGTTTGTAATATCAGGTAAAATAGATAAAGATTTAAATGTCATTTTAAACACCTTTTTATTATACAATCTTAAATTGTGGGATTACTTATTCTCTGATAATATATTGTTAAAATAATTATTTTCAAGTAATAGTGAATATATAATTTTAAAAATAAAAATTTTTATAATATCAAGTTATTTTAAGGTTAATATGACAATTAAAATTGGTATTAATGGTTTTGGTAGAATAGGTAGATTAGTATTTCGTAATGCACAATATAAAGATAATATAAGTGTAGTAGCTATTAATGATTTAATGGATGCTAATTATATGGGTTATATGTTGAAATATGATTCAACTCATGGAAGATTTAATGGTACTATTGATGTAGTAGATGATTATTTAGTAGTAAATAATAATAAAATATTTATTACTTCTTATAAAAATCCTTCTGATATTCCATGAAAAAAATTTAATGTCGATATAGTAATTGAGTCAACAGGTATTTTTTTAACTAAAGAATTATCATATGGACATATTTTAGGTGGTAGTAGATATGTAATAATTACTGGTCCTTCAAAAGATGATACACCTATGTTTGTTATGGGAGTTAATCATAATAAATATAATGGTGAAAATATTATTTCAAATGCTTCTTGTACTACTAATTGTTTAGCTCCTATTGTAAAAATTTTACATGATAATTTTGAAATAGTTGAAGCTTGTATGAGTACTATACATGCAGCTACTGCCACACAAAAAGTAGTTGATAGTCCTTCATTAAAAGATTGAAGAGGAGGAAGAAGTGTATTTCAAAATATTATACCTTCTTCAACTGGAGCAGCAAATGCTTTAGGAATTATTATTCCAGAATTAAAAGGAAAAATTACTGGTATTTCATTTAGAGTCCCTAGTTCTAATGTTTCTGTAGTAGATTTAACAGCTAAACTAAGATATAGTACTTCTTATGAAGAAGTTTGTCTTTTAATGAAAGAAGCAGCTAATGGTTATTTAGCTAATATTTTAGGTTTTACACAAGACGATGTAGTGTCTAGTGATTTTAATGGTGATAAAAGAATTTCTATTTTTGATGCTAAAGCAAGTTTATTATTAAATGATAGATTTATTAAAGTAGTTGCTTGATATGATAATGAAACTGGTTATTCTGAAAAAGTTTTAGATTTAGCAAGTTATATTTATAACTTTAATAGTATATAAATTACTACTTTATTTTATAAATAAAACTTATAAATTAGATTTAATTCTTTATTGAAAAAAAAAATGTATTTATATACAATATAATATATATGTTATATAAATAAAGATAAATTATTTTTATGTTTAGTTTAGTTTTAGATATAAAATTTTTTATTATTTTAAATTAGTAATTAAAAGGTTAAATTGATGTCAAGAGTAAAAGGTAGTGTTAAGTGGTTTAATGAGTCTAAAGGTTTTGGTTTTATTACTCCAGCTAATAGCGATAAAGATGTATTTGTACATTTTTCAGCTATACAAAGTAGTGGTTTTAAAACTTTAACAGAAGGACAATCTGTAGAATTTGAAATTACTGATGGTGCTAAAGGTCCTTCAGCTACTAATGTAGTGCCATTATAATAATATTAGTAAAACTTCTTAGTTATTTAGGTAACTAATAAATTTTATTAAAAAAGTAAAAAAAAAGGTGTTTTTTAA
>CP144853.1:154170-325578 GCA_036689545.1 Candidatus Stammera capleta
TATATCTAAATATATTTTTTGCAATCTTTTAGAAAAAATATGAGATGTACTTTTAATACAACCACTTGCTATATAAATAATATTTTTACTATTCTTTTTTATTTCAATAATTCCGTAACCAGTACAATATGAGCCAGGATCTATACCTATAATTCTTTTAATCATTATTATTCTATCTCTATTGATTAATTTTAATATAAATAATCAGGTGCTCCTGTTAATCAACAATATCCTGAAGTAGTTTTAGGGAAAGTAATAACCTCTCTTATAGAATAGACATTAGCTAATAACATTATAATACGATCTAAACCTAAAGCTAAACCCATATGAGGAGGAGTACCATATTTTAAAGCTTCTAAAAAGAAACCATATTTTTTTTTTTGAGCAAAATTATCTATACCTAAAATTTTAAAAATTTCAAGTTGCATATTTAAATTATGTATTCTGGTAGAACCACTACCTACTTCATATCCATTTATAACAAGATCATAAGCAGTAGAAATTATAGAACTATAATTAGAAATTAATTTTAAATGATTTAATTTTAACTTTGGCATAGTAAATGGATGATGATAAACTTTGATATTTTTATCTTCATCATAAAAAAACATAGGAAAATTAGTTATTCATACAGGAATATATTTATTTTCATTAAATAACATAAATTCGTTACAAAAAAAATTCCTTATAATAGAAAGATTATTTTGAAGTAATTTATTATTACCGATAATAATAAATAGTAAATCATGTATTTTTAATTTTAAATTAAAACATAACTTTTGTATTAAATCATCTAAATTATTTTCTGAAGAAAAATAAATAAACTTATTATTAACAATTAAATTTATTTTAATAAAAAAACAATGAAAAACTTTTTTAAATTTTAAAAATTTTAAAATTTTATTAAAATTAAAATTAATATTATTATTAGTAATTAATAAACTTGTTATTTTATTAATTTTTGTTTCTTTATAGTTTAAATATTTTAATAAATAAGATAAATCATTAAATTTTAATGGATTACGTAAATCTGGTTTATCAGTTCCATAATACATAATAGCATCATTATATTTAATTTTTTTAAAAGGAAATAATAAATTAATTTTTTTAAATTTCAATCATAAAGAACTTATTAATTTTTCAATCAAAATACTTATATTTTTAAATGTAGTAAAAGAAATTTCTATATCTAACTGAGTAAACTCTGGTTGTCTATCAGAACGTAAATCTTCATCACGAAAACATTTAACTATTTGGTAATATTTATCTATACCAGAAATCATTAATAATTGTTTAAATAATTGAGGAGATTGAGGTAAAGCATAAAATTTATTATTAAATATTCTACTAGGTACAATATAATCTCTTGCTCCTTCAGGAGTAGATTTAGTTAAAAAAGGTGTTTCAACTTCAAAAAATTTTTTTTTTTGAAAAAAACTATGTAAAAAATATTTAACTTTAGAACGTAATTTTAAAATATTTAATACATCTATTGTTCTTAAATTTAAATAACGATATTTATACCTTAATTTTTCATTTGATGTAAAATCAAAAGGTAATGGTTTTGAATAATTAAATATTTTAATCATATTAATACATACTTCAATATCACCATTTTTAATATTTGAATTAATATTTTTTTTCGATCTAAATCGAACTATACCTGTAATTTTTATACATGATTCTTTTGTTAAAGTTAAAACTAAAGATCATATCCTTTTTTTTTTTTTTTTTAAAAAAGTTTGTATAATTCCTGTTTTATCTCTTAAAGTAATAAAAATAATATTTTTAAATATACGTAAGTTTTGAATTCAACCACAAAGTTTAACTTTATTATTAATATTACTAATATTTAGTAAACCACAATAATTAGTACGCATATATATATATATATTAATAAATTTTTTTTTTAAAAAATTAATATATAGTAAATTATATAAAATATATATTTACATATATAATAATTAGTATTATTACAGCTAGTTCTTATTTTAACATATTAAAAATATAATTAATAAAAATATGAATATTAAAAAAAAAATAGAACATAAAATATATAAAATACTTACATCTATAAATATTAAAAAAAAATATAATTATAAAATATATGATAATGAAAATATTAGTGATTTTCAAATTAATGGATTAATAACAATAGCTAAATTAGAAAAAAAAAATGTATATCTTTTAATAAAAAAAATAAAAAAAGAATTAATTAATAATAAACTTTTTAAAAACATAAATATAGTTAAACCTGGATTTATTAATATTAATTTAAATATAAAAGAAGTTGAAAAAATTATAAATAAATATTCTAAAAAAAAAAATTTTGGTATTAAAAAAAAAAACAAAAAAAAAAAAATTATTATAGATTATTCATCTCCTAATATTGCTAAAGAAATGCATATAGGTCATTTAAGATCAACCATTATAGGAGATTGTCTCGCAAATATATTAGAATTTTTAGGACATAATGTGTTAAGAATAAATCATATAGGAGATTGAGGAACTCAATTTGGAATATTAATTGCTTGAATTAAAAAAAAAAAAATAGAAAATAAAATTAGTAATTTACAAATATTAGAAAAAAATTACATAAAAGCACAAAAAAAATTTTTAAAAAATAAAAAATTTAATAAATTATCCAAAAAATATGTAGTTAAATTACAAAATAAAGAACATAAAGTATTAAATTTGTGAAAAAAAATAGTTAATTTAACGACAGAACAAAACCAAAAAATATATAATACATTAAATGTAAAACTTAATCATAATAATATTATGGGAGAAAGTTTTTATCAAAATATGTTAAATAATATTGTAAATGATTTATTAAAAAAAAAAATAGCTATTTTAAATAAAAAAGCTATTGTTATTTTTTTTAAAAAAAATAAAAAAAAAATAGTAATTATAATAAAAAAAAAAGATGGTGCATTTTTATATAATACAACTGAAATAGCATGCGCTAAATATAGATATGAAGTATTAAAAGCTGATGAAATTATTTATTTAACTGATTTTCGTCAAAAACAACATTTAGAATTAATATTTTCTATACTTTATAAAGCTAAATATATTCCTCAACATATATTATTAAAACATTATTATTTTGGCGTTATATTAGATAAAAATAAAAAACCATTAAAAACTAGAGAAGGAAATAATGTAAAATTAAAAGATCTTATTAAAAAAGCTAAAAAACATTCTATTAATTTAATAAAAAATAAAAATAATACATATAAACAAGATAAAATTAAAAAAATAGCTAATAAAATAGCTATAGGTGCTATAAAATACTCAGATCTATCAAAAGATAGAACAAATAATTACTTATTTAATTGAAATAAAATATTATCTTATAGTGGTAATACTGGACCTTATATACAATATGCTTATACTAGAATAATATCTATTTTAAAAAAAAATAACACTAATATAACAAATGCAATTAAATATAATAAATTTATTATTAATAATAATTTAGAATTTTTAATAATAAAAAAAATATTAAATTTTGAAGAAATTATTTTAAAATCTTCTCAAAATGGCACACCTCATATAATATGTAATTATTTATATAACATAACTGTTTTATTTTCTAATTTTTATGAAACAAATCATATTAACAATATAAAAAATATAAATTTAAAAAAAAGTAAAATAAAATTTATTGCTATAATAGCTAAAATAATTAAATTATGTTTAAATTTATTAGGTATACCTATATTAAATAAAATGTAAAATTAAATAAAATTTATTTTTTTTGAGCTACACTAAAACGATATAAATCATTATAATTTTTATAAGATGATATATTAATATAAGAATATTTTTTATATATATAATTAATTATATTTTTTTGATCATTAGAGTGTTCAATAATTAATCATCCATGTTTTTTTAAAAAAAAATATGAATTTTTAATTATATGGTAAATATCATTAATACCTTTAAATGATTTTAAAGAAATATAAGATTCAAATTTAAGATTATTTGATAATTGATAATTTAAATTAATATATGGAGGATTACTAATAATTAAATTAAATTTTTTTTTTTTATTTTTAAAATAAGTAAACCAATTACTTTCATAAAAAAAAACGTTTTTTAATCCTAATTTATAAGAATTATATTTAGCTAAATTTATTGCTAAAGGATTAATATCTATTCCTACAATTAAAGCATTTATACATTCTTGTGCTAAAGATAGAGATATAACACCTGAACCTGTACCTAAATCTAATATTAAAAACTTTTTTTTTTTAACCAAATTAATAGTATATTCAACCATAATTTCAGTATCTTGTCTAGGAATAAATATATCAGGATATATTTTAATACTAAAAGATCTAAAAAAATGTTTCTTTATTACATATGAAAAAGGTTCCCCTTTTAATATTTTAAATAAATAAAAATCTAATTTCTCTAATTCTTGATTTTTAAATTTATAATTATCAAAAGTAATAATCCAACTATAATCTTTTTTTAAAATATATTTTAATAAAATAAATGCTTCTTTAAAAATAAAAGGATTTTTTTTTTTAAAAAGAGATACTTTATATAATCATTGTTTTATATTCATAATAAATTAATTAAAATAATTAATAATTGGATCAATTAATAAATTTAAATTTCCGTTAAGTATTTCACTTAAAGAATATATCGTATAATTAATACGATGATCGGTAATTCTATTTTGTGAAAAATTATAAGTACGATTTCTATCACAACGGAATCCTGTTCCTAATAAGATTTTCTTTTCATAAGATTTTTTTAAATGACGTTTTTCTATTTCTAAAGAATATATTCTTGATTTTAATATCGTTAAAGCTTTAGATTTATTTTTATGTTGAGATCTTTCTTGCTGACATTCTACTACTAAACCAGTTGGAATATGAGTTATTCTAACAGCTGAATCAGTAGTATTAACATGTTGACCACCAGATCCTGAAGATTTAAAAGTATTTATTTTAATATCTTCATTTTTTATAACAGGTAATTTTATTGAAGGTATATCAGGTATAACTGCTACTGTACAAGTAGAAGTATGTACTCTCCCTTGTGATTCAGTTAAAGGTACACGTTGAACTCTATGTCCACCAGATTCAAACTTTAATTTTCCATAAGCATTTTTACCAATTATTTTAAATGTTATTTCTTTATATCCTCCATAAGGAGTAGAATTTATATTTATTAATTCTACTTTATAGTGAATACTTTCTGCATATTTAACATACATTTTAAATAAATCTAAAGCAAATAACGCTGCTTCATGACCTCCGGTACCAGCTTTTATTTCTAAATAAGCATTTAAATTATCTTTTTTATCTTTAAAATGAGATGAAATACTATTTTTTAATTTATTAAAAGATTCTTTAATTAAATAATTAAGTGTTTTTATTTCTTCTTTAACTAATATAGATAATTCATTATCATTCAATAACAATTGAACATCTTTTAACTCTTCACAATATGTATTTCAAATGTTAAATAAATTTTTTATTTTAGTTAATTTTGAATATTCTATAAAAACTGACTTTTTTTCTATTTTTTTTTTTTTTAAAAAAAAATTTTCTATTTTATGTAAACGTTTATCAATTAATAAAATTTTTTTTTTTATTATATTTTTCATAAAATTATTTTTTATATTTTGTAAATATATTATATATATAATATATAATATTTTTTTTTTAAAAAAAATATTATTTTTCTTTATTTTTTTACTATATATAAATTTATATAATAAAATATATTTATTATTAACTTATAAAATTATTATAAACATATTTAATGAGTATTAAAATATTAATAGGTATTGGTAATACTGATAAAAAACTTTTGAATACAAGACATAACGTAGGAATATGATATATTAAAAAAATTATGACATCAGAAAAAACAATTCAATTTGGTAAAATATATAAAATATTTATTAATAAAAAATTAATATTTATATATATTCCAAATAGTTACATTAATTGTAGTGGAAAATATGTTTATTTCATTAAAAAAAAACTTAATTTAAAAAATAAAGAAATACTTATTATACATGATGAAATAAATTTAAAACCAGGAAAAGCAAAATTTACAAAAGGAGGTAAATGTACTCATAATGGAATTAAAGATATAATTAAAAATTTAAAAAATAAAAATAATTTTTATAGATTAAAAATAGGTATAGGTAATACAAGTATAAAAACAAAACTAAATAAATATGTACTTTCTATACCAACTATAAATGAAAAAAAATTAATAATAAAATCTATTAAAAAAGCAATAGAATGTACTAAAATATGAATTTCTGATAATAATTTTATTAAAGCTCAAAATATATTAAATTCATTAAATTTTTATTCTTAACTAAAAATAAATTTTATCGTTAATTAATAGATATTAATTAACTTTTATTTTGTTTAATAAAAAAAACATTATTTTTTATATAAAAATAATAAATAAAATTTTAAACTTCTAAAATGTATAATCTAAATAATATATCTGAAATATTAAATAAATATTCTTTTAAATCTTCTAACATATTAAAAAAACTGAATATTAAAGTTAACATAGCAGGAAGAATTATATCTAAAAGAATAATGGGAAAAAGTACTTTTCTTAATATACAAGATATAGAAGGTAATATTCAAATTTGAATAAATCAAAATATAATTACAAATATATTTTATAAAAAAATAAAAAAAATTAAATTAGGAGATATTATCTATATATCAGGAAAAATATTTAAAACAAAAACTAAAGTTTTAACTATAAAATGCACATTTTTTAAAATATTAGTTAATATATATAAATATTTACCAGATAAATTTCATAAAATAAAAAATAAAGAAACAAAATTTAGAAAAAGATATCTAGATTTAATTATTAATAAACAAACAAGAAAAATATTTTTAACTAGAACTAAAATAATAAATTTAATAAAAAAATATTTAAATAAAAATAATTATATAGAAATAGAAACACCTATATTACATAATATTCCTGGAGGAGCAATAGCTAAACCCTTTAAAACATACCACAATAAATTTAATTTAAATATGTATTTACGTATTTCTCCTGAACTTTATTTAAAACAACTGATTATAGGTGGATTTACTAAAATATATGAATTAAATAAAAGTTTTAGAAACGAAGGAATATCTTTACAGCATAATCCAGAATTTACAATGATAGAAATTTATAAAGCATACTCAGATTATAAAGATATTATGGTATTAACTGAAAATATTTTTTCATATTTAATAAATTCATTATTTAAAATTAAAAAATATATAAAACATAAAAATAAAAAAATATATTTTAATATACCTTTTAAAAAGATAACTATGAAAAAAGCAATTTTTAAATACTCTAAATTATTTAAAAACATTAAAGATATAGATAATGAATTAATATTAAATAAAATTGCTAAAACACTTAATATAAATACTACTTTATATAAAGGAAAAATAATTTCTAAAATATTTGAAATAACAACAGAAAAATTTTTAATTCAACCTACATTTATTACCGAATATCCTCTAGATATATCACCATTAGCAGAAAAAAATAATAAAAAAGAAAATATAGCTAATAGATTTGAATTATTTATAAATGGTTATGAAATAGGTAATGGATTCTCTGAATTAAATAATTATAAAGAACAAAAAATAAGATTTAAACAACAAATGAATAATAATATTAACAAAAACTTTTTTTATAATAAAGAATATATAAATGCTTTAAAATATGGTTTACCCCCAACTGGAGGATTAGGTTTGGGAATAGATAGAATAATTATGTTATTAACTAATTCTACCTCTATAAAAGAAGTAATACTTTTTCCTACTTTAAAACAAAAAAACTAAAAAACTTTAGATTTTAATAAAATATATTTAATAAATTTTTTTTTAAAAAAAATTTTTAAAATTATTTTTTTTTTAAAATATACATTTTTTTTTATATTAAATTGAAATCTAAAATGTTTTGAATAAAAATTAGATAATAAATTATTTTTATTAATATTAAGAAAATTTAAAAAAGTATTTATTTCATATAAAATTTTTTTTTTATCTAAATTATTAAATAAAGTTAAAAAAGGATCACCTATTATTTTATATAAAAAAAAAGTATTTCTATTACCTATAATAGGAATCCATAATATTTTACTAATTTTTTTTAATATAATTTTTTTTATATTAAAAATTTTTGAAAAATCTTCGAAATTTATAAATAAAGACATTAAACATACATCATTTAAAGGTTGATAACACATATCAATAGATATCGTTTTAATTTCAATATTAAAATAAGATATATCACAATATTTTTTTTTTTTGAAATAAAAAACATTAATATATTTTTCGATAAAACGACCTATTCAACCTTTATCATAAAATGAAAAATATTTTTTTTTAAAAAAGTTAATATTTTTAATTAAAAATAAAATAGAATAACCTGAAATTAAATTAGATAAATAATATATATCTTTTTCAGAAATATTTTTTTTAGATAAATTAATATAAAAATTCATAAATAATTTTATTACATAAATATTTTTTTTTTGTGAAATAAATATAAATATTTATTTATATTTAATAATACAAATTTTAAAAAACTAAATATTATGAAATTAAATTTAAATAATATTTAAATTATTAATTAATAATTATAAACTAAATATATTATATACATATATAATTAATTTAAATAAAATTATAAATAAAATTTACAAAATTTAAAATTAATATAAATAAATACATAAAAGAAATTTAAAATGATATTTAAATGTGGAATAATAGGATTACCTAATGTTGGTAAATCAACTTTATTTAATATACTTACTAATAATAATGTAAAAAATAAAAATTTTCCTTTTTGTACTATTAAATCAAATATAGGAGAAACTTTCATAAAAGATAATCGTATTTATAAACTTTCTAAAATATTAGAAATTAAAAATCTTATTTTCCCAACTATTCAATATATAGATATAGCAGGATTAATTAAAGGAGCTAATAAAGGATTAGGATTAGGAAATAAATTTTTATCTGATATTAAAAAAGTTCATTTATTAATACATATAATAAGAATATTTAAAGATGAAAAAATAATAAGTTTTTATAAAAATATACATCCTATAAGAGATTTAAATATTATTAATAATGAATTAATTCAATCTGATATTAAAACATTAATAAACATTAAAAAAGACAAAATATTTATTGAAAATAAAAAAAAATATTTTCCTTTAATAAATTTTTGTTTAATAAAATTAAAAAAAAAGAAAATAATTAAAAATTATATTTTTGATAAAAGTCAAATAAAATTTATAAAAACATTAAATTTATTAACTTTAAAACCTAAAATATATTTAATTAATATAACAAATTATTCTAATAAAGAAAAAAAAGAAAATATTAAACAAATAAATAGTATTAAAAAATATTTAATTCTTAAAGAAAAAAAAAAAATTATTTTACCAATAAATATAAAAAAATATGAAGAAAAAAAAATAAAAAATAATAAAAAAAACTATTTTAATAAAATAAATACTATAATTAAATATAGTTTAATTCTTTTAAAATTAAAAATATTTTTTACAATAAATAATAAAAAAATACAAATTTGATTATTTAAAAAAAATGATATTGCTTTTAATATAGCAAAAAAAATTCATACAGATTTTCAAAAAAAATTTATAAAAATTGAAATAATAAAATTTAAACATTATTTAAAATATAAGACATGAGAAAATTTAAAAAAAAGAGGTAAAATATCTTATAAAGGTAAAAAATATAAAATTAAAGATGGGGATATAATTAAATTTATTATAAATAAATAAATATAAATTTAAATTATATAAAAAATTAAATTAATATATAAAAATTAGGTACAATATGATATTTAAACAACCAAAATCTTTTTATCTTATTTTTGTATTAGAATTATGAGAAAGATTCAGTTTTTATGGATTACAAGCAATTATAACAATTTTTTTAGTTAAAAAAATGTGATTATCTGAATCAGATGCAATAACTTTATTTTCTTCTTTTACTGCTATTGTTTATGGTTTAGTTTCAGTTGGAGGATGATTAGGAGACAAAATATTAGGAATCAAAAGAACAATGCTATTAGGTATAATTACTCTTACTATTGGTTATACACTTATAACTTTATCTTTTTCTAATACAAGAATAATGTATTTAGGATTAGCAACTGTAGCTATAGGTAATTGTTTATTTAAAGCAAATCCAGCTTCTTTACTTTCTAGATGTTATAAAAATGATCCTAAAATAGATACTGCTTTTACTATGTATTATATGGCAGTTAATATAGGATCTATATTTTCTATGTTATTAACACCATGGTTAATGCATAAATTTGGTTGAGAAATAGCTTTTTCTACATCAATAATAGGTTTATTAATCACATTAACAAATTTTCTTTATTTTAAAAAAGTAATAAAAGATTATGGATCAAAAACAGATTTTATGCCTTTAAACAAAATAAAATTAATAATAGTAATTATAGGAATAATAATTGCTATATTATGTTCAACTTTTTTATTATATAATCAAAATATAGCTAATAAAATATTAGAAATAATAATCTTTTTTGTTATAATTTATTTCTTAAAAGAAACATTAAAATTAAAAGGAGATGTTCAAAAAAAAATGATAGTAACATTTATTTTAATGTTAGAAGCAATTTTATTTTTTGTATTATATAATCAAATGCCTACATCTTTAAATTTTTTCGCTATTAGAAATGTTAAATCAAATTTTCTAGGATTTAATATTAAACCAGAACAATATCAAGCATTAAATCCTTTTTGAATTATAATATGTAGTCCAATTTTAGCTAAAATATATGATTATATAGGTGATAAATTAAGTATAGTATATAAATTTGCTATAGGCATGAGTTTATGTTGTATATCATTTTTAATTTTACCATTAGGAATAAAATTAAATTCTAATATTGAAGGATTAATTTCACCTATTTGATTAATATTAAGTTATTTATTACAAAGTTTAGGTGAATTAATGATTTCAGGTTTAGGTTTATCTATGGTAGCACAATTAGTGCCTAGAAAATTAACAGGATTTATTATGGGGACATGATTTTTAACAACTTCTATAGCAGCAATAATATCAGGATATGTTGCAAATATAATGACTTTTCCTCAAGGAAACTCAATTAGTAAAATATCATCATTAGCAGTATATTATTCAGCATTTCTCAAAATTGGATTATTTACAGGATTTATTACTTTAATAATAATAATTATATCACCAAAATTAAATTCTGTTATTAAACCCAAAATAAATAATAAATAAATAAAATTTAAAATTTTACATAATATAAAAATGAACATCATTATATTAATATGTATGCATGGAAATTTATCATTAGAAATAATTAAAACACTAGAATTAATAATAGGAAAACAAAAAAATATATATCCAATAATATTTATTCCAGGAGAAAATACAGATATTTTAGTTAATAAATATAGAAAAATATTAAATAAATTAGAATTAAAAAATAAAATTTTATTTTTTACTGATATGTGAGGTGGAACTCCTTTTAATGCAGCAAAAAAAGTTACTGAAAACATTAAAAATAAATATGAAATCATTTGCGGAACTAATATTCCAATGCTTTTAGAAACTTTAATGTGTAGAGAAGAAATAACAAGTTTTAAAGAGTTAATAATAAAAATACTAGAAAATGGTAAAAAAAATATTAATAATGTTATTTATAACATAAATAATTCTAAAAATATTAATAATAACAAAATTAAAAAAGAAAACATAAATTTAAAAAATAAACATATGCAGATAATGTTATCTAGAATAGACGATCGATTAATACATGGACAAGTATCAATAGGATGAAGTAAAGAATTAAAAATTTCTAGAATTATAGTAATTAATGATATTATAGCTAATGACCCTCTTAGAACAAAATTATTAAAACAAGTAGCACCTCCCGGAATCACTTCTCATGTAGTAAGTATAGAAAAATTTATAAAAGTATTTAATAATCCTGAATATAAAAATGATAAAGTACTACTTTTATTTAATAATCCTAAAGATATTTTAAAAATTATAAAAAAAGGTATTAAAATTACATCTGTAAATATAGGAGGAATAGCGTATAAAACAGGAAGAAAACAAATTACAGATGCAATATCTTTAGATAAAGAAGAAATTAATATTTTCTATAAATTAAATAAATTAAATATTGAATTAGAAGTACGTAAAGTTCCCAATGAAAAAAAAATTAATTTAATAAATTTACTAAATAAAATTAAATAATTAAATATGAAAATCACATTATTACAAATAGTAATGATATTTTTAGTAAGTAGTATAGTAGGTATAGGATCTATTTTAGATTCTTTTCAAACACATAGACCATTAATAGCATGTCCTTTAATAGGATTAATATTAGGAGATATTAAAAATGGAATAATAATTGGAGGTACATTAGAAATGATTTCTTTAGGGTGAATGAATATTGGAGCAGCAGTATCTCCGGATACTGCATTAGCATCAATCATTTCCACAATTTTAGTTGTAGCAGGTAAACAAAGTATAGGTGCAGGAATAGCATTAGCTATACCATTAGCTGCTACAGGACAAATATTAACAATCATAGTGCGTAGTATTACTATTATTTTTCAACATTCAGCTGATAAAGTAATAGAAGAAAATAAAAATCTAAATCATATATCTTATTTACATATAGGAGCATTAATTTTACAAGCTATGAGAATAGCTATCCCAGCTATTATAATAGCTTTTACAGTAAAAACTAAATTAATTCAAAATATTTTAAATTCTATTCCATATGTTATTACTAATGGATTAAATATAGCTGGAGGTATTATAGTAATAGTAGGATATGCAATGGTAATAAATATTATGAAAGCTAATTATTTAATGCCATTTTTTTATTTAGGTTTTGTTATTGCAGGATTTACTAAATTTAATCTAGTATCTTTAGGAATTATAGGAATCATATTATCTATTTTATATATACAATTATCACCTAAATATTATATTTTTCCAAAAAAAATAAATAATAATAAAAATAATATAAATGATGATCAATTAGATTAAAAAAATGAATAAAATTAAAATAAATAAAAAAGATATTAAAAATGTATGTATACGTAGCATGTTTTTACAAGGTTCATGAAATTTTGAAAGAATGCAAGCACTAGGTTTTTGTTTTTCTATTATACCCATAATTAAAAAATTATATGTTAATAATATTATTGAAAGAAAAAAAGCTATTAAAAGACATTTAGAATTTTTCAATACACATCCATATATGGTAGCACCTATATTAGGTATTATTATAGCAATAGAGGAGAAAAAAGCTAATGGAACAAAAATACATAGTAGTACTATTAATAATATTAAAATAGGTTTAATGGGTCCTTTAGCAGGTATAGGAGATCCTATCTTTTGAGGCACTATTAGACCTATACTTTCTGCTTTAGGAGCTAGTTTAGCTATTAATGGAAGTATAATAGGTCCAATAATTTTTTTTACATTATTTAATTCTATAAGAATATCATTTATATATTATGGTATATATTATGGGTATAAAAAAGGAATAAGTTTAATTAAAAAAATTAAAGATAATTTTTTACAAAAAGTGACAGAAAGTTCATCTATTTTAGGATTATTTGTTATGGGAGCTTTAGTTAATAAATGAACTAAAATAAATTTTTCGTTAATTATATCTCAAATTAGAGATAAAAATGTTACTAACGTTATTACAATACAAAATATTTTTGATAAAATTTTACCTGGATTAATACCACTTTTATTAACATTATTATGTATGAAACTTTTAAGTAAGAAAATAAACCCATTAGTAATAATATCTTTTCTATTTTTAGTTAGTATTATTGGTGGATATATAAATTTAATTTCAGCTTAAATAAAAATAAGTTAATAAAATTAATTTAAATTTTTTTAAAAAATAAATTTTTTTTTTAAAAAAAAAAAATTATCTTTTATATTTAAAATATAATGAAACTAATATTTAATATAATTTAAATATTAAATAAATTTAAATTTTAAATTAATAAATCCTTGTAAATATAAAACAAGGATTTATTAAAATAATATTACTAACATATAAAAATATTTTAGTTATTTAAAATAATAAAAAAATAACATTTTAAAATGGAAAAAAATAATAAAATAAATATAGTAAAAATTGAAAAAGAATTAAAAAAATCTTATTTAGAATATGCTACTTCAGTAATAATTAGTAGAGCACTACCAGATATAAGAGATGGTTTAAAACCAGTACATAGAAGAATATTATATGCTATGTATATATTAGATAATCATTTTAATAAACCTTACAAAAAATCTGCTAGAATAGTTGGTGATGTAATAGGTAAATATCATCCTCATGGAGATAATGCTGTATATGATAGTATTGTAAGAATGGCACAAAAATTCTCATTAAGATATGTTTTAATTGACGGACAGGGTAATTTTGGATCTATAGATGGAGATTCAGCAGCTGCAATGAGATATACAGAAATAAGAATGTCCGAAATAACAAAAGAATTTTTAAAAGATATAGACAAAAAAACAGTATCGTTTCTAGACAACTATGATTATAGTGAAAAAATTCCTGAAGTTTTACCAACCAGAATACCTAATATTTTAATAAATGGTACATCTGGAATAGCAGTTGGTATGATAACAAATATCCCTCCTCATAATATTATTGAAGTTATGAATGCATTAATAGTCTTTATTAAACACAAAAAAATAAAAACTAAATTATTAATGAAATATATTAAAGGACCTGATTTTCCAACAGGAGGAATAATTGAAAATTATAAAGGAATTTATGACGCATACAAAACAGGAAAAGGAATTATTAAAATTAAAGCTAAAATTAAAATTGAATATATTTCAAACACTAAAAATAATATTATTATATATGAATTACCTTATCAAGTTAATAAAACAAAATTAATTGAAAAAATTATAGAGCTAATTAAAAATAAAAAAATAAATGAAATTTCTAATATTAGAGATGAATCTAATAAAAAAGGTATGAGAATATTATTAGAAACTAAAAAAGATAAAAATCATAATTTAATTATTAATAAATTATTTTATTTAACAAATTTAGAAATTTCTTATAGAATTAATATTATTGCTCTTTATAAACAAAAACCCCGAACATTAAATTTAAAAAAAATTTTTAAAATATTTATAGAATATAGAAAAAAAATAATAAAAAATAAAACTTTATTTAAATTAAATTTATTAAATAAAAAAATACATATTTTAGAAGGATTTTTAATTATCTTACCACATATAAATAAAATTTTATATATTATAAAAAAATCAAAAAAATCAAAAAATGTTCAAAATAAATTAAGTAAAATTAAGTGATTAATTAACAACAATTTAATAAAAAATATATTTATAGAAAAAAAAAAATATATCTTAAGCAAAAAACAAATTAAATCTATTTTAAACTTAACTTTAAATAAACTAACTAAAATAGAACAAAAAAAAATTATAGAAAAATATTTTTTATTTAAGAAAAAAATTCTCTTACTCAATAATATTTTAAGTAACAAAAAACAACTTGAAAAAATAATTATCAAAGAATTCTTTTATATAAAAAAGAAATTTGGAGATAAAAGATTTACTGATATAAATAAAGATTTAAAAATTATTAAAACAAAAGATTTAATTAAAAAAGAAAAAGTAATTATAACTTTGTCAAAATTAGGATATATTAAATATCAAAAAATTTCTAATTATGAAATTCAACATAGAGGAGGAAAAGGTAAATTAGCTACAAAAATAAAAAAAAAAGATTTTATTAAACATATCTTAATAACAGATACACATAAAAAAATTTTATTCTTCTCAAATAAAGGAAAATCTTTTTTAATTAAAGTTTATAAATTACCTAAATATGATAGATATTCTAAAGGAATACCAATTATAAATATTATAAAATTAGAAAAAAATGAAAAAATTACTAATTTAATTTCTTTTAGTAAATATAAATTATTTAATAATATAATTATGGTAACTAAAAAAGGTTTAATAAAAAAAATTAATATAAAAAGTATTAATATTAATAAATATAATATTGGTTTAAATATTATTAAATTAAAAAAAAATGATGAACTAGTAGAAGTTTACTTTAGTAATAAAGATGAAGAAATTATGTTATTTACAAAATTAGGTAAAGCAGTAAGATTTTCAGAAAAATATATAAGAAGTATGGGAAAAAAAGCTCATGGGATAAAAGGAATAAAATTATCTCAAAATGACAAAGTAGTCTCATTGTTAAAAATAAACGAAAATAAAAACAAAGAAATTTTAATTATTACCAAAAAAGGATACGGAAAAAGAACATTAATAAATGAATTTCCAATTAAAGCTAGAGCTACTAAAGGAATTATTTTTATTAAAATTAATAATAAAAATGGTTATGTAATAAGAGTCATACAAATAAATTATAATGATCAAATATTTATTATAACAAACATAGGTAATTTAGTTCGTATACCAGTATGTGAAATAAACGTTCTAAAACGTAATACTCAAGGAGTAATTTTAATAAGAAAAAAAAATAAATTAGAAAAAATAGTAGATGTACAAAAAATAAAAAATTTTAATCTAACTTATAAATAAAATTTATATAAGCTAAAATGCTTTTACTAATTAAAGTACATGAACAGAAATAGTATTACTTACTCCAGAAGATACTAATACACCTGAAATCATAACTACTATATCACCTAATTTACCATATCCTGTAGATAAACATAAATCTTTACCTATACGATAAAAATCATCATTAGAATTTATAGATTCTATAATAAAAGGTATTATTCCTTTACTTAATAATAACTGTCTAGATACAATTTCAGAATCTGTTAAAGCTAAAATTAAAGATTTAGGAAAATATTTTCTAATAAACCTAGCTGATTTTCCTGCCCTAGTATAGACTAATATCAAAGGAGAATCTAATTTTCTAGAAATATCTATAGAACTTCTACATATTGCTTCACTTATAGGCATATATATATCATCATGATAATAAGGTAAATAATCTTTCATAGAATCATCAGTTCTTTCACAAATATTAGACATTATTTTTACAGTTTCAATCGGATAATTTCCTTTAGCACTTTCTCCAGATAACATAACAGCATCAGTACCATCCAATATAGCATTAGCTACATCACCTGCTTCTGCTCTGGTAGGTCTAGGATTATTAATCATAGATTCTAACATCTGTGTTGCAGTTATAACTACCTTTCTATAAAAATTACATTTTTTAATCATCATTTTCTGAGCAAAAATCACATCTTCTACTGGAATTTCTACACCTAAATCACCCCTAGCAACCATAATTCCATCAGATACATTTAATATTTCATTAAAATTATTTAAACCTTCTCTATTTTCAATTTTAGAAATAATTTGTATTTTTTCCCCATTATTTTTATTAAGAAAATTTCTAATTTTAATTACATCTTTTTTTTTTCTAATAAAAGAAGCAGCTACAAAATCCACATTATTAATACATCCAAATTTTAGATCCTCTTTATCTTTTTGTGATAAAGAAGGTAAATTAATATGAATATTAGGTATATTAATACCTTTATTATTACCTAATATACCACTATTCAAAACTTTACATACTACTTCATTTTTATCTTTATTTAAATCTACTACTTGCATAGCAATTAATCCATCATCAACTAAAATCATATTACCTATATTAATATCATTAATAAAATTATAAGTAATACCAACTTTATTTTTATCCCCAATAAAATTATCTTTATAAATAAAACTAAAATATTGATTAATATTTAAAAAAACTTCTTTAAAATCTTTTAAAGTTAAAGTACGTATTTCAGGACCTTTTGTATCTAACAATATTGCAACTTGTTTTCCTGTTTTATTTATTGCATATCTAATATTATCTAAATGACTTTTATGAATATTATGATCTCCATGAGAAAAATTTAATCTTACAACATTCATACCTACATTAATTAATTCTATTAAAATATCCCTATTATTAATAGTAGGACCCATAGTACATATTATTTTAGTTTTTTTCATTTAATACCATCACTTTATTTATTACTTAATATATATTATATTACGTTCTAGTGGAATCGAACCACTGACTTCCATCACGTCAAAATGGCACTCTACCTCTGAGTTAAGAACGTAAAATTAATTTAATTTAATTAAACTATTTAATTTAAGAAATTATTTAATATAATTATATTAAATTAAATATTTAGTAATTATTATATTTTATTAATAATAAAAAATAAACACTTTATTTAAAAAAATTAAATATTTAATTAATTTTTAAATAAATAACTATTATTTAACTGAATTATAAAAATATATGAATATTAACATATTAAAAGAATTTAAAAAAAGAAATCTTATACAACAAATATCAGATGAAAATAATATTAATTATTTACTAAATAATAAAAAAATAAATATATATTGTGGTTTTGATCCTACAAATGATAGTCTCCATATAGGACATTTAATTCCGTTAATATCATTACAAAGATTTAAAAAATATGGATATAGAATTATTATTCTAATTGGAGAAATAACCTCTAATATTGGAGATCCTAGTTACAGAATAAATAAAAGACAAAATGAAAATATTACAAAAATAAAATTATTTACAAAAAAAATAAAATTACAAATAAATAATTTTTTTCACCAAAATAAAAAAAAAAATGAAAAAAAAAATTTATTAATAAATAACAGTAAATGATTTAAAGATATGAAAATAATTTTTTTTTTAAAAGAAATAGGTCAATATTTTCCTATAAACAATATTTTAAATAAAGAATTCATTAAATTAAAAAATAACGTTAAAAATAAACAAGGAATTTCATTTTCTGAAATATCATATAATATATTACAAAGTTATGATTTTGCTTATTTATTTAAAAATTTAAAAGTTAAATTACAAATTGGAGGATCTGATCAATGAGGAAATATTACTTCAGGTATTAATTTAATTAAAAAATTATATAATAAAAAAGCTTATGGATTAACACTACCTTTAATGTTAAATAAAAACGGAAAAAAATTTAGTAAAACAGAAAATAAAACATTATGATTAGATCCTAAAAAAACTACACCATATGAATTTTATCAATACTGATTAAATATTCCAGATAAAAATTTATTTACTTTATTAAAACAATTAACCTTTTTAAGTTTAAAAGAAATAAAAAATATAAAAAAAAAGAAAGACATTAATTTTTCTAAAAAAATATTAGCACAAAAAATAACAAAAATAGTTCATGGAAAACAAGAACTTAAAAGTTCTATTATAAGTTCAAAAATTTTTTTTTTAAATAATATTGAAAACATAAAAAAAGAAAAAATTAATAAATTATTTAAAAAAAATATACCAAAATTTATAATTAAAAATACATTTCATAATATTAAAGATATATTAATCTTACTAAAGATAGTTAAATCTAAAACACAAGCTCATAATTTAATTATTAATAAAGCTATTAGTATAAACAACATAAATATATTGAATACTAATTATTTAATTTCTGATCAAGATAAACTATATAATAAATATACTTTAATTAAAAAAGGAAAAAAAAATTTTTTTTTAATCAAATGAATAAATTAAATCTTTCAATTATTTAAATTAAGTTTAACAATAATGTGTGAATTTATTTTTTTATAAATACTTAATAAATTTAATAAAAACACACATATTTGTATAAAAAATTTTAATATAAGCACAAATTAATAAATTTATTAATATTTTTCTAAAGTTATATTATTTTTAATTTTATAAACATTATTTAAAATATTAATAATATCCTTAATCATTAAAATATTACCACATATCATAAAATGATTATCTTTTTCTTTAGATGAAATTTTAAATAAATTAAATATATTTTTATTTAAAAAAAAAGTAGAAATTCTACCATTAAATTTTAAAGTTTTACTAATACTATTTTTTTCCCTACTTACAAAAGTAAGTATTTTAAAAAATTTTTTTCCATATAATTTTCGCAAATATAAAAATTTATCTAAATAATTAAAATCTGAACAATATTTTATTGAATAAAGAAATATTATATTTTGAAATAAATTTTTTACTATATTTATATCATGATTTAATATAGAAATATAAGGTCCTATAGCACTACCACTACATATCATTCATAAAGTTTGACATTTATGAACATTTTTTAATGTAAAAACTCCACTAGATTTTTTAGATACAAAAATATAATCATTAATATTTAAATTATAAAAAATATTACTTAAATAACCATTATCTACTCTTAATAAATAAAATTCTAATTTTTTTTCTTTAGGAGAAGAAACAAAAGAATAAAATCCATAAATAAAATTATTATTAGATTTAGATCTAACAGCTAATCTTGTAAATTGACCAGGAATATAAGAATCAATATTATTTTCTAAAACCAACTTAAATAAATTATTTTGTCATTTTTTAATATCTAATACTTTAGATTTAATTCATTTAGTCATAATTTTATATTTAATAAATATTAAATTAATTTTAATTATTAAACTTTTTTAAAAAAGAAAATTCTTTTAAACCTCTATAACAAGATTCTACACCTAATTCTTCTTCTATACGAATTAATCTATTATATTTACAAATTCGTTCTGACCTACTCATAGAACCAGTCTTAATTTGACCAGAACATGTTCCTACTGCTAAATCAGATATAAAAGTATCTTCACTTTCTCCTGACCTATGAGAAATAATAACAGAATAACCATACTTCTTAGCCATATTTATAGCTTTTAAAGTTTCACTCAAAGAACCAATTTGGTTAGGTTTAATAAGTATAGAATTTGCTACATTTAATTCTATACCTTTTTTTAATAAAGAAGTATTAGTAACAAATAAATCATCTCCAACTAATTGAATTTTATCACCTAAAATTTTTGTTAAATAAATAAATCCTTTTCAATCATATTCACTTAAAGCATCTTCAATAGAAATAATACAATGTTTATCAACTAAACTATTTAAATATTTAATAAATTCTAAAGAAGAAAATTTTTTAATTTCACTTTTTAAAAAATAAGAAGAATCTTCTTTATTAAATAATTCTGAAGAAGCACAATCAAGAGCTAAAAAAACATCTACTCCTAACTTATAACCTGATTCTAAAACAGCTTTTTCAATTAAAATTAAAGCTTCTTCATTTGAAGATAAATTTGGAGCATAACCTCCTTCATCACCAACAAAAATATATTTTTTATTTAACTTTAAAATTTTACCTAAATTATGAAATATTTCACAACTTATTCTTATCGCATGTCTAAATGTTTTTGCTCCTATAGGAAGAATCATAAATTCTTGAATATCAATATTATTATCAGCATGACAACCTCCATTAATAATATTTACCATAGGAATAGGCATATGATAAATTTGATAATTATCATTATTTAATATAGATATATATTTATATAAAGGTAATTTTAAAGAATTAGCAGTAGCTTTAGCAATAGCTAAAGAAACAGCTAAAATAGAATTAGCACCTAATTTTGATTTATTATTAGTAGCATCACAATCAATCATTTTTTGATCTATATCAAACTGATTAATAGAATCTAAACCTAAAATTTCTTTAGAAATAATATTATTTATAATAAATACAGATTTCATTACACCTTTACCATTAAATCTACTATAATCTTCATCACGTAATTCTAAAGACTCATTGATACCAGTTGAAGCACCAGACGGTACTATAGCTCTACCTCTAACACCATCTTCTAAATATACTTCTGCTTCAACAGTAGGATAACCACGAGAATCTATAACTTCTCTACCTATAACTTTCTTAATTTTACTCATATTAACCTTTATAGTATTATTTACTAATTTTATATATATTACTAGCTTTAATAAAATTATCGAATAATGGATGAGGTAAAAAAGGTGTAGAATTAAATTCTGGATGAAACTGACAAGCAACAAACCAAGGATGATCAGTTAATTCAATAATTTCTACAAGTTTAAATACATTATCAATAATCTTTTTAAAAGAAAAACCAGAAATAATAAAATTCTTATATTTACTTATTTTATTTAAAAATAAATCACTTACTTTATATTTATGCCTATGACGTTCTTTAATAATATTACAATTATAAATCTTATTAACTAAAGTATTTTTAATTAAATAACATTTTTTTACACCTAATCTCATACTACTATTAGAATTTAAAAACGTTATTTTATTAAAATCTACTTTATTATAATCTAATTTATTAATTAATGTTATTACAGGATAATCACAATTAGAAATAAATTCAGTAGAATTTGCATTAACTAAATTAATCACATTACGTGCAAATTCTATAACAGCAACTTGCATACCTAAACATATACCAAAATATGGAATTTTATTTTTTCTAACATATTCAACAACTTTTATTTTACCCTCTACACCTTCATAACCAAATCCATTAGGAATTAAAACACCATGAAACGAAGATAAAAAATTAATATTATTAATATTTTCTAACTTTTTTGAGTTTATAAAATTTATTTTAACTAATATATTATTTTTTAAACCAGCATGTTTTAACGATTCAATAATCGATCTATAAGCATCTAATAATTCTACATATTTACCAACAATAGCTATTAAAACTTTTGATTTATAAGATTGTTCTAAAAAACTAATTTTTTTTCAACGATTTAAATTAGCTTTAATTTTACCAAACTTAAAATATTGACAAATATAATTATCTAATCCTAAAGAAGATAAAAATATAGGTATTTTATAAATTGAATCAAAATCATTTAAAAAAAAAACAAATTTTTTAGAAACATTACAAAATAAAGAAATTTTTTTTATATAACTATTAGGTATAATTTTTTCTGATCTACAAATTAAAATATTTGGTTGAATACCACAAGAAAGTAAAGTATTTACTGAATTTTGAGTTGGTTTTGTTTTAAATTCTTTAATTAATGAAATATAAGGAATTAAAGTTAAATGAATATGTAAAAAATTATTTTCAATTTTGTTAATAGACATTTGTTTAATAGCTTCTAAAAAAGGAAAAGACTCTATATCACCTATTGTACCACCTAATTCTATTAATAGAATATCACAATTTTTACTAATATTAATAATATGTTCTTTTATTACATCAGTTAAATGAGGTACTATTTGAATTGTTTCACCTCAATAAAAATTATTATATTGATTTTTAATAATTTTCAAATATACCCTACCACTTGTTAAATTATTTTTAAAAGTCATTTTTAAATTTGTAAATCTTTCATAATGACCTAAATCTAAATCAGTTTCCATACCATCTTCAGTAACATAAATTTCCCCATGTTGTAAAGGATTAATAGTTCCAGAATTAATATTTAAATATGGATCTAATTTAATTATATTTACTTTTAAATTACAAGCTTCTAAAAGAGCTGCAATTGAAGCAGTTGTTACTCCTTTACCTAAAGAAGAAATTACACCACCAGTTATAAAAATATAATTCTTAAACATAATATTTAATATTTAAATTTATATAAAAAAAACTATAAAAATAGTTGATATATCTAAATTATATGATATTATACACTATCATTGTTTAATTAAATAGCGGGATAGAGCAGTATGGTAGCTCGTCGGGCTCATAACCCGAAGGTCGCTGGTTCAAATCCAGCTCCCGCAACTTAAAAAAATTAATATTAAATGTCTATTTCTTAAAAAAAAATTTCTTTAAAAGAACAAATATAAAAGAATTTTTTCAAATAGAACTTAAAGAAAAATTAAAAAAAGTATTTAAAAAAGATAATAAAAAGAACACTATTATTAAACCTCTAAGAAAACCAAAAATTAATCCTAAAATTTTATCTAAAAAATATAAACCTAAAAAAAATACAATTTTCATTGTTAACTTAGTAAAAATATAAGTTATAAAATAAAATATCAAAAAAGAAAAGAAATATATGAAATATATTTCTATATTTTTATTTAATAAAAAAAAATTTTTACAATATTTGTTATAAAAATTAAACAAAACAAAATAATATTTTTTAGTTAAAATATAAGATATATATCAGATTAAAACTAAAGATAATTCTTGTAAAAATCCTCTTGAATAACCAATTAAAGACGAAAAAAATAATATTAAAAAACAACAAAGATCAATATAATTCATAAAATTTAAATATTTAGATTAATTATAAAAAATATTAATAAAATTACTAACAATATTAAAAGAACCAAATACAATTAATAAATCATTTTTTTTTATTTTATTTTTTATATTTAAAAAAGCTTGTTGAATACTATTAAATACATATAAATAATCAATATAATGATCAATATATTTACTTAATTTTATACCACTCATTCCTTTTTTTTTTGTACTTAAAGTACAACAATATCAATAATTTACAATAGAAAATAAATTTTTAAAAGTATTATACACATCTTTATTGTTCAATATACCTACTAAAGCATAAATACGATTAAATTTGGGCAAATTTAATATATATCTATAAAGATATTTACTTGCATGAGGATTATGAGCAACATCTACAATAATTCTAGGACTATATTTAATAGTTTGAAATCTACCTAATAAACTAATATTACTTAAATTTAACAAACTTTGTTTATTAATTAATAAAGGAGATACAAATATAGAAAATAAAGAAATACTAATATTTCTTAATGGTATTCTATTAGAAAATAAATAACAAACTTTTATTTTTTTTTTTTTTTTAAATTTTTTTTTAAATAAAAAAAAAAAATTCTTATATAAACATCAATCTATTTTATAAAAAAAAGATATTACATTATAATTTAATATATATTTTAAAAATAATTTATAAATTTTGTAATCTCCTATTACAACTATTTTAGAAGATCTAAATATACCAAATTTTTCTATAGCTATTTTTTTTAAAGAATTACCTAATAAATCAACATGATCATAACTAATATTAGATATAATAGATATATCAGGATTTATAATATTAGTAGCATCTAATCTACCACCTATACCTACTTCAAGTATTATAATATCAATATCTAATATCATAAATAGATATAAAGCTGATAATGTTGAATATTCAAAATATGATAAATTATAACCTTTAGAATATTTTTTTATATTAAATAATGATTTAACATGTAATTCATCTGATAAAAATTTTCCTTGAATACGAATTCTTTCTTTATAATTCATCAAATGAGGAGAACTATATATTCCTACTTTATAACTATTACTTATTAATAAATATTCTAATACCCTACCTATTGTACCTTTTCCATTAGTACCAGTAATAGTAAAAACAAAAGGAAATTTATAATCTAATAAACCTATATTACTAGAAATTTCAATTAAATTATTAAATCTTTTTAAAAAATTTTCATTAATCTTATTAACATTAAATGAAATATATCATAACCAATTTGATAAAGAAGAATCCTTAGATAAAAAACGATTTATTAAATACATAAAATTATTTCTTTAAAAATTAATATTTTTATATTCTACAAAAAGTAAATATAATCCATACGGAAATGCAGTATTAAACTTACCAAAACTTCTATCTTGAGAAAATAGTAATTCTTTAATTCAACAAAAAGAATATTTTTTAATCCCCACTAATAATAAACTAGAAACAATATTACGTACCATCTTATATAAAAATGAATTAGCTTTTATATCAAAAAAAATAAAATTCATTTTCCTATAAATATTTAAATGTATTACTTTTCTAAATGGAGTTAAAGATTGACATTTAGAAGATCTAAAAGCATTAAAATTATGTTCTCCTATTAAAAACTGAGCTCCTTTAGACATTAAAGAAATATCAACATCATAAGGATAATAAGTAACTAAATTAGTTAAAAAACTAGAACGAATTTTAGAAACACAAATAATATATAAATAACGTCTAGAAACAGCATCAAATCTAGCATGAAATAATTCAGAAACATATTTAATATCTTTTAAAGATATATCTTTAGGTAAAATTGAATTCGTTCCAAATATTCAATCTTCTTTACTCCTAAAAGAAAAAGTATCAAAATGAAAAGTTTGACCTATACTATGAACTCCAGCATCAGTTCTACTAGAACAATAAATATTAACCTTATGGTTAGCTATTATTGATAAAGATTTTTCAATAGATTCTTGAATACTATATTTATTATTAACTTGCTTTTGTCAACCAATATAATTAGCACCATTATATTCTACATTAACTAATAACCTATACTTAATCATTTAAAAAAAATAATTACCTATTTAAAATTTATTTAATATGTATAAATTTTTTTATATTTTTACGTAAATAATATAATTTAGATTTCTTAAATAAATTTTTTTTTTTTACAATAATCTTATGAATATTAGATGCATAAGTCTGAAACACTCTCTCTACACCTTCTCCATAAGAAATTTTTCTCACAGTAAATGAAGAATTAACACCTCTATTTCTTTTAGAAATTACTACACCTTGAAAAAACTGTATTCTTTTTTTTGAACTTTCTATAATTCATATTTGAACTTGAATAATATCACCTGTTCTAAATAAAGGAATATTATGATTAATATATTTATTTTCAATATATTGAATTAAATTTGACATATATTATATATTAATTATTAAAATATTTTTTTTTAATTTTTTTAAAAATTTTTTTTTGATATTTACTTAAAATAATTTTTTTAAATAAATAAAATTTATTTAAAAAAGTTTTTTTTAAAGATTTTTTTAACTTTCAATCATTAATTTTTTTATGATGACCTGATAATAAAATTTTAGGAACACACATACCTAAAAATTTATAAGGTCTAGTATAATAAGGAAACCCTAATAAACCATTATAATTAGTAAAAGAATCTTCTTTAACAGAACTATTATTATTTAATACTCCAGGTATTACTCTAGATAAACTATCTATCACAACTAATAAAGGAATTTCACCACAACTTAAAATATAATCCCCTATAGATAATTCTAAATCAACAAATTTATCTATAATACGTTGATCTATACCATTATAACGACCACATATAAAAATAATAGTACTATTAATATTTAATAAATTAAATATCAAATTTTTATTTAAAACTTGACCATGAGCTGATAAATATATTACAAAAACTTTTTTTTTATAAAAAAAAAAAGCACATTTAATAGCTAAATATAAAGGTTTTAATTTAAATACTATTCCTGGTCCGCCTCCATAAATTTTACCATCAATATTTTTATTTTTTTTAGATATAAAATCTATAGGATTTCAAAAATTAAACTTAATCTTATTTAATTTTAAAGCTTTACTAATTATACCATATTTAAAAGATTTAATTAAAAATTCAGAATTAATAGTAATTATACCTATATTTATCATATGTAAATTTAAAAATATTTATTAATATAAATATTTTTTTTTTTCAAATTTAAATTTAAAATAGTTTTTTTATATATTAAAGGAATAAATTTTTTTTTTTTATTATTTAAACTAACAACTAAAATATCATTACTTTTACTAATATTTAAAATATCAATAACATAACCTATACATATATTATGAAAATTTATAACATTAAAATTTATTAAATCTTTATAATAAAAAATATTTTCAGTACTTTTTAAAACATTAAATTTTATAAATAAATCTAAATTAATTAATTTACTAACTAATTCTTTAGAATTGATATTAACAAATTTAACTAAATTTTTTTTTTCTTTTAAAATAAAATCTTCTATTTTTAAATAAAAAAATTCATTAAATCTAATTACAATTAATGGTTTATATTTTAATATACTTAATTTCTTATAAGTATAAATTATTAATTTAATATAACCTTTTGTACCATATGAAGAACAAAATTTACCAATTTTAAGTAATTTTTTTATTTTCATTTTTTTTATAATTCTTATACAAATAAAATATTCTTTTAGATAAACATGCACCTTTTTTTAATCAATTTTCTAAACTAGTTATATTAATATATATACTATTTTTTTCATTTTTTTTTAATAAAGGATTAAAAAAACCAATTTTTTCTATAAATTTTCCTCTACAAGATCTCCGTCTATCTGATATATATATTTTATAAAAAGGATATCTTTTTCTGCCATAACGTACTAAACGAACTATTACCATATAATTAATACCTAATTAATTAATATTATTTACAGTGGGAAAGGGATTCGAACCCTTGATACAATAATTGTATACACATTTTCCAAACGTGTTCTTTAAGCCTCTCAGACATCCCACTAAATAATAATATTAATATATTAAATTAAATAAAATCTTTTTGACATAAATATAATTTATAATTATAATACAGTTTATATATATGTACAATATTCCTCTGTAGTTCAGTTGGTAGAACGGCGGACTGTTAATCCGTATGTCACTGGTTCGAATCCAGTCAGAGGAGATTAATTAAAAATTAAAATAGTTCTTATTTACATCAAAAACTAAATTTTTTTCTATAAATGATTTTCTAGATTTAACATTGTCTCCCATTAATATATTAAATAATTCATCAGCATTATTCTTATTTTTAATTGTTATTTTAGATAAACACCTATTTCTAGGATCCATAGTTGTAGATCATAACTGATCAGGATTCATCTCTCCTAAACCTTTATAACGTTGTATAGAAATAAAATCTTGATTTTTTTTCAATAAAAAATTTATTAAAGAATAAAAACTATAAAACTCTTTTTTAACTTTTTTATATCATATATAAACCTTATAATTTGTATTAAAAAAAAATATTCTTTTACTTAATCTTATTAATATAATATTAAACCTAATAAAAAATTTTTTTGTTAAAACTACCTTAACTTTATTAAAATTATCTTTAAAATAAAAATTTATTTTTCACAAATTATTATTTTTCTCTAAAACTTTACCTTTAAATATTAAACCAAAAGTATTTTTATTTAAATAAACTAAAAAATTAATTAATCATACATAACATTTTCTAATATTATTAAAATCTATTTTTTCAAAAAAAATTAATTGTTCAAATAAAAAATTAAAAAAAAGACTTTTATTATTAGAAATAAAAGTCTTTATATATATATATATAACTGATATTCTTATTAAATACCTATCTTTTAATAATAAAATATTATCTTTTCAATATACATTAATATCTTTAAAAGAAAGATAAATAACTTTATATAATAAATCACTATCATTTTTTATATAAAATTCTTGTTTATCTTTTGTAACTCTATATAAAGGTGGTTTTGCAATATATAAAAAACCATTTGAAATTATATCAGGTATATATTTATAAAAAAAAGCTAATAATAAAGTTCTAATATGTGCTCCATCAACATCGGCATCAGTCATAATAATAATATTATGATAACGTAATTTATTTAAATTAAAATCTTCATAACCAATACCACATCCTAAAGCAGTTACTAAAGTACTAATTTCTACAGATGATAAAATTTTATCTAAAGTGTTTTTTTGAACATTAATTATTTTTCCTTTTAATGGTAAAATAGCTTGGTATTTTCTATTTCTACCCTGTTTTGCAGATCCACCTGCTGAGTCTCCTTCAACTAAAAAAATTTCAGCATAAAAAGGATTTTTTTCCTGACAATCAGCTAACTTACCAGAAATACTAGAAACATCTAAACTACTTTTTTTTTTAAAAATTTCTTTATATTTTCTAGTAGCTTCTCTAATACGGGCTGAATTAAGAATTTTATTTATAATTAATTTACTATCTTGAGGATATTCTAACAAAAAATCAAAAAAATATTCAACAACTAAATTTTCAATTTTAGATTTAACCTCAAAAGAAATTAATTTATTTTTAGTTTGAGAAGAAAACTTAGGATTAAACATTTTTAAAGAAATTATACTATATAACCCTTCTCTAGTATCTAAACCAATAACATTCAATTTATTTTTTTTATTATTTATTTTTTTTTCAATATAATTATTTATTGTACGTGTTATACCAGATTTTAATCCAGATAAATGACATCCTCCCTCTAATTGAGGAATATTATTTGTAAAACAAAAAATATTCTCTTTAAAAGATTCTACTCATTGACAAACAATCTCTAAATAAAAATCATCTTTTATAAATTTAAAATAAAATACATTACTATGAATAAGTTTTTTATCTTTACATAAAGATAATAAAAAAGACTTTATACCACCATTATTAAAAAATTTTTTTCTTTTATTAAACCTTTTATCAATTAAATAAATTAATAAACCAGAATTTAAAAATGATAATTGATTCAACCTTTTTTCTAAAATTAAAAACTCAAAATTTAATTTATTATTAAAAATTAAATGATCAGGTCAAAATTTAATAAAAGTACCTTTTAGATTAGTATCACCAATAATCAAAATTTTATTTTTAGGTACACCAAACATATATTCTTGATAATAAATTTTATTATTACGATATATTTTTAATTCTAATTTTTTCGATAATGCATTTACAACTGATACTCCTACACCATGTAAACCACCTGATATTTTATAAGAACTATTATCAAATTTACCTCCAGCATGTAATACTGTCATTACTAATTCAGCAGCAGATATTTTTTCATCTTTATGAATATCTACAGGAATACCTCTACCATTATCTAATACCGAAACTGAATTATCTTTATATATAGTAACTATAATTTTATTACAAAAACCAGCTAACGATTCATCAATAGAATTATCTATTAATTCAAATACCATATGATGTAAACCTGTACCATCATCTACATTGCCAATATACATACCAGGTCTTTTTCTAACAGCATCTAAACCTTTTAATACTTTAATATTAGAAGAATTATATAACATATTTTTATTTAATTTTTTAAAATTATACTTTAACAATAAAAAATCTTTTATATAAATTAAAATTTAATTGGCATAATCATATAATTAATAAAAGAATCTTCATAACTATTAATTTTAATTACAGAAATATTATCTTTAAAATAAAATCTTATTTGATAAGAATTTTTTATAGAATTTAATACATCTAAAATATATTTAACATTAAAACTAACTTTAAAATCTGCAAATTTATAATCAATTAATAATTTTTCTTTTATTTCATCATTATTAGAATTAACTGAAAATATTTCAAGTAAATTTTTTTGAAAAAAAAAAGTAACATAATTAAAAGATAAACTACTAATAACTAATGTACGTAATAAACAATTTTTTAAATCTAAAACATTTAAATTAACAAATTTATAATCTTTAGTTGAAATAAGAATACTTTTATAATCAGGAAAAGTACCATCCATTAATTTAGAATAAATAATAAAATTATTTAAATAAATTTTAATTATTTTATTATTTAATTCAAAAAAAATATTTTTTTCATAATTAAATGAACTTAAAAAATTTAATATTTCTAATGATAATTTTCTAGATATAACAAAATAAAAATCTTGTTTTTTATTTAAAATAAATTTTTTTTGAGATACTTTGCATATAGACATACGATAACCATCAGTAGAAACAAAAAAAAGTTTATTTTCTTTAAATTCTATTAATACACCATTTAAATAAAATCTAATATCTTGATTACCTATAGAAAAATAAATAGATTCCATTATTTTTTTTAACAAAACAAATGAAATTTGAAATTTATAATTAAATAATAAATTTTTAGTAAAAATAGGAAAATTAGATTCTGGTAAAGTAGAAAATAAAGATATACTTTGAAAACATGAAATTTTTAATTTATTTTTTAATAAATTAATAGTAATCTCAGACTTTTCAGGAAAATTACGAAATAAATCATATAATTTACGTATACTAACTGTAGTAATACCATTTTTAAAAACATTTTTTTTTAAAAGTTTTAAATAAAATCTAATTTCTATATCTAAATCAGTAACTATTAAAATTAATAAATTAAAATTTAAACGTATTAAAACATTAGATAAAATTAACTCTTTTAAATTATTAGATAAATGATTATTTAATTTACTTAAAGGTTTCAATATTTCTTCTCTATTTATAATAAATTTCATATTAAAAATTAGATATTAATTTAATTAAATTCTTAAAATCAGATTTAACATTATGATTTGTAATACATAATCTTGATATTTTTTTACAAGAATATAATATTGTAGAATGATCTAAACCACCAAAAAATTTTCCTAACTCTGATAAACTATAATTAGTTAATTTTTTACTAATAGCTATCGATATCTGTCTAGGATAAATTAAAGATTTATAACGAGATCTAGACAATAAATCAGAAAGAGATAATTTATAGTAATTAGACACTATTTCTTGTATATCAGATATATTAATTTTTTTATCATAAACACCTATTAAATCATATAATATATTTTTAACAAAATCAATATTAATATTATTTAAATAATTAAAATAAATTGTATTAACAAAAACAATATTTAAAGCACCTTCTAATTCAGAAATATTATTAAATACATTTTTAGCTATAAATTTAATAATATTTTTACCTAAAAAAAAACTCATTTCCTTAGTTTTTTTTACTAAAAATCTATATCTTAATTTAAAATCTGGTTTTTTAATATTAATAACTAAACCACATAATAATTTTGACATTAATCTATTATTAATACCATTCATTTTTTTTATATGAACATTAGAAGTAACAACAATAAAACTATTTTTATCTAATAAAGCTGAAATTATATATAAAAATTCTTCCTGAGAATGTTCTTTATTAGAAAAAAATTGTATATCATCTATCAATAATATATCAGCAGAACGAAAATATAATTTAAATTCCTCTATAGAATTATTATATAAAGAATAAACCATTTTACTAACAAATCTTTCTGATGTTATATAAATAACATGTTTTTTAAAATTAAATAAAGAATTCACATTATTTCCAATTGCATGTAATAAATGAGTTTTACCTAAACCAGTATTACTATACAAATAAATTGATCTATAATTTGTTAAAGGAAAATTACATATATTTAATAATTCTTTATATACAATAAAATTTGATTCACTATATATAAAATTATTAAAAGTATATTTATCCAATAAATTACAATTATTAAACTTTTTAAAATTTAAAAAATTTAAAGAAAATTTATCTTTTAAATAAAGTTTTTTATTTACACTTAAAAAAGAATTTTCATCTAAATTTTTACTACCAACAAACAAATTCACTGTAGGAATAGAATTTTTATTACAAAAAAAAAATAAAGATTTATTTATTAAAGATAAATAATTTTCATAAACATAATTAACTACAAATTTATTAGGAGCATATAACTCAATAGAATCTGTAAAAACTATAGCTTGTAATGGAAGTATCCACATGTTAAACTCATAATCTGATAAATTATTTTTTAATTGTACTAAACATTTTTGCCATAAATTCTGTGACAATTTTAACCTCACATTTAAATAAAAATTAAAATAAATAAATATTATATAATTATATATAAATTTTAAATAAAAATTAAAATAAATGAAAAGAACATTTCAACCTTCAAAAATAAAAAAAATTCGTAATAATGGATTTAGAAAAAGAATGTCAACAAAAAACGGGAAAAAAATAATATCTAGAAAGAGAAATAGAAAAAGAAATAAATTATCTATATAAAATTGAAAACAAAAAAAAGATTTTTCTTTAAAAAAAATAAAAAATTAAAAAAAAAAGATTTTATTTATAAAAATTTAAAAATAATTAATAGCAAATTATTTATTTTAAAAATAAAAAATAATAATTTAAACTTTCCTCGATTAGGATTAATAATAAAAAAAAAAATCTTTAAATATTCTATTATAAGAAATAAAATCAAAAGATTAATAGTTAATAACTTTAGAATAAAACAATATAAATTACATAATTATGATTATATATTAACAATTAAAGAAATTTTTTTAAAATTAAATAAAAAAAAAAAAAAAAACTATATTAATTTACTATGAAAAACATATTATAAATAATATATATTGTTATATTAAATAGGTAAATTATGAATAATAAAAAGTATATATTATTAATAACACTTAGTATATTATTAATATTTACTACTAGTTTGTATTTTAAAAAAAAAAAAACATTTAATAATATAATTAGTAATAAAGAAAAAAAAAAAAATATTAATATATTGTCATTTAATAATGACATCTACTGATGAAAATTTAATTCTAAAAATAATACAATACAAAAAATAAAATCTAAAAATTATTTAAATAAAAACAAAATAAAATTATTAATAAATCCAAATAATTATATTTATAAAATAAATACTAAATTAATTAAAAAAAATAATAATACAGAAAAAAATATTAATTTTAATAACAAAATAAATACAAAAAAAGATAATAAAAATTTAATTTCATACTTTAAAAGTAAAGAATTAGAAATATATAGAATAATTAATTTAGAAAAAAAAAATTTTGAAATAAATATATCTTACCTAATATATAATTTATCGAAAAAAAAAATCAAATTTAATTTACTGAATCAAATAGAACAATATTTAAAAAAAAATACAAATAATGATTCTAAATTTTCTATTTATACTCAAGAAGAAAAATTTAAAGAATTTAATACTAAAAAAGAAAATAAAAAATTTAATATTAAAACTAAACATGGATGAATATCTATGTCGAATCAATATTTTATTAATGTTATTATGCCAATATTTGATAAAAATATTAAGTTTATAAACATATTTCAAGAAAAAAAAAATAATTTAATTAAATTAGGTTATAAAACTAATGATATTTACATTTATCCTAAAAAAAATAAAAAAATAAAATTTAAATTATGAATAGGTCCAAAATTAATTAATAATTTAGAAAAATTAGATCAAAATTTAACAAAAAATATAAATTTTGGTATATTGTCTTCATTTTGTATTTTTCTTTTTAAAATATTAAATTATATTAATTTACATATTAAAAATTGAGGTATATCTATAATAATTATAACTTGTTTAATAAAAATTATTTTTTTTCCATTAAGTAAAATACAATATATAAATTTTAAAAAATTAAGAAAAATACAACCTAAAATAAAAAAAATAAAAGAAAAATATAAAAATAATAAAAAAAAAATTAGTTATAAAACTTTTTGATTATATAAAAAAAATAAAATAAATTTATTTAGTAGTGTTATACCTACATTTATACAAATACCTATATTTGTATCAATGTATAATATGTTATCTACAATTGTAGAATTAAAAAATTCACCTTTCTTATTCTGAATAACAGATTTATCCAGTAATGATCCATTATATATTTTACCTATAATAATGGGATATACTATATATATAGTACAAATAGATAATAAAAATATACAAAATATAAATTTTAAAAATAAAAAAATGGTCTTAATCATGTCAATATGTTTTACAATATTTTCACTAAATTTTTCAAGTGCAATTATATTACACTATATAATAAATAACTTAATAACCATAACACAACAAAAATTATTTAATAAAAATGAGTAAATTTATTGAAACTATTTTAGCACAATGTACTCCTACTGGTAATGGTGGAATAGGTATCGTAAGAATTTCTGGAAATAAATCTATTAATATAGCTAAAAAAATTTTAGGTAAAATACCTAAACCTAGATATGCAGAATATTTAGCTTTTAAAAATCATTTAAAAAAAACTATAGATTACGGAATAGCAATTTTTTATAAAAAACCAAAATCATATACTGGTGAAGACATATTAGAACTACAAAGTCATGGAGGACAAAAAATAATAGAAATTATTATACAATCTATTATTAACTTAAAAATTAAAAAAGTTAGATTAGCTTTACCTGGAGAATTTACAAAAAGAGCATTTCTAAATAATAAAATAGACCTTATACAAGCAGAAGCTATAAATGATTTAATACATACTAAATCTGAAAGTACAATATATAATACTATAAATTTTGTAAAAGGAAATTTTTCTAATAAACTAAAAAAAATAACAAAAAATTTAAATAAATTTAGATTATTAATTGAAGCAGAAATTAATTTTCCTGAAAATATAAATATTTTAAATATAAATATTTTAATAAAATACAAAAAAAAAATAAAAATTATTTTTTTAAAATTGTTTAATATATATAAACAAATTAAAAATAATTTAAACTATGTAAACGGAATTAAATTAGTTTTAATGGGTAAACCTAATGTAGGAAAATCGAGTTTAATGAATACTATAACTGGTAAAAATAACTCTATTATAACTAAAATACCAGGTACTACTAGAGATATAATTAAAGATTATATTAATATAAATAATATTAACATAGAAATCAATGATACTACTGGAATACATAAAACAAATAATATAATAGAAAAAATAGGAATTAAAAAAACATGAAATGAAATAAATCAATCAAAACTAATATTTTTTATAGAAAATGCTAAAGAAATTTCAGAAAAAAAAATAGTTAAATATTTTAAAAAAAAATTTTTAAATAAAATTAAAATACCTAAAAAAAAAATATTTTTCTTAATAAGAAATAAAATAGATTTAACTAAAGAAAAATTTAAAATTAAAAAAAAAAAAAAATTTTATATTATTAATATATCAATAAAAAAAAATATAGGAGTTAAAGAACTAATTCTGTTAATAAAAAAAAAAATAAAATACATAAATAATATAGAAAATAATTTTTTAATTAAAGAAAGATATATCGAATCAATAAAGAAAATTTTAAATTATTTAATTAGTATATATAATCAAATTTATAAAACAAAAAATTTAATAAATATTAATCTAGAACTAATAACAGAAAAAATTTTCTTTATTGAAAAAGAAATAAATTTAATTTTAGGTAAGAATATTAATTCTGAAGATATTATAAATAAAATATTTTCAAATTTCTGTATAGGAAAATAACCTAAAAATTTACTTTAAAATATTATTGATAATATTTACTTCTTTTGTTAATTTTAAATGTTTAAAAGATTTTTTAAGATAAAATAAAAATAATTTAATATATTTTTCATTAGGGTATAAAGATAATACATCTCAAATTCTATTTATCACTGCAATATAAGCATTTCTTTTATAATAATATTGAATAATATTTAATTCATGTTGTAAGATTTTATCTTTTATAAAATGCATTCTTTTTATAGAATTTAAATAATAAATACTTTTAGGAAAAGCATTTATTAAATTTAAAAAATTTTTGTATGATATTTTTAAATAATTAAAGTTATAATCATAACAATTTAAAAATAAACTTTTAATAAAACAAAAATTTTTACTTAACTTAAAATAAATTAATCCATGCAGATACATTAAATATTCAATATTTTTATCAAAAATATATTGTTTAACATAAGAATTAATTAAATCTAAAGATAAAAAAAGATCTTCATTCTTAAAATAACAATAAATTAAAATTAATTTAATTTGTTTATCAAATGTTTCATTACAAGGATAATTTACTAAAATATCATTTAATATAGTTATAGCATTAGTATATTTTTTTTCAAAAACATATTTTTTTGCTTTATTATATAAATGATTAACTTTTAAAATACAATTATGTTGATTTAAATTATATTTTTTTTTAATTTCTTGAAAATAATTATTATTATTCTTTTTTAAATTTACAGAACCAAAACTAAATGACATTAAAAAAAAATTTAAAAAAATAAATAGTACGATTTTATAATTAAACATATAAATAAATAGATAAATTAATATTATTACTATTATATTATTAATATATGAAAAATAAAATAAATAAAATCAAAGAATATAAATTAATTTCTACATATAATAATTTAAGATTAGATATTTTTTTAAATAAATTTTTTAAAAAAAAAACAAGAAACGAAATTATTAAACATATTAAAGAAGGAAAAATATTAGTAAATAATAAAAAAATACTTAAACCTAGTAAAATCATAAAAAAAAAAGATATTATTACATTTAATACTTTATTAATAAAAACAAAAAAAATAAAAAAACAAAAAAAATCACTTAAAATAGTTTATGAAGACCAGTATTTAATAATAATTAATAAACAAAATAAAATTATAGTACATCCTGGAGCTGGAAATTATGAAAATACAATTTTAAATTCTTTAATGTTTTATTATCCATTGATATGTAAAAATATTCCAAGATGTGGAATAATTCATAGATTAGATAAAAATACAACAGGATTAATAATTATAGCTAAAGATATTAAAACTTATAATATTTTAATTCAACAGATGAAAACAAAAAAAATTCAAAGATTATACAAAACAATAGTATGAGGAAATATTATAAAAAATGGAATAATAAATAAATCTATATCCAGAAATAAATATAAAAGAAAAATTATGCAAATAAATGATAAAGGTAAATATGCAATAACTTATTACAAAATAATTGAAATCTTTAATCATTGTACATTACTAAAAATTAAATTATATACAGGTAGAACACATCAAATAAGAGTTCATATGAATTATATAAATCATCCTATTATAGGAGAAAAAGTTTATATTAATAAAAACATAAAATATTTTCAAAAAAAAAAATATAAATTAAACAAACTTAAAAATTTTACTAGACAGGCTTTACATGCTTATAAAGTAAAATTTATACATCCTATAAAAAATAATTGAATCGAAATTAGTTCACATATACCTTTAGATATGTATAATTTAATCTTTAAATTAAGATTTAACAAAAATATATGTAAAATTACTTTTCTTTAAATCATCTTTCTAAAATTAATACAGCAGAAATAGAATGAATATTTTTAATAGAATAAAATGAATTATAAAAAGAAGTTTTATTTTTAATATAAAAACGTGCAATACAAGATGTAAATTGTTCATCAGAAAAATATACTTTTAACCCAAATCTTCCATGTAAATTTTTAGCAAATTTATGTATATATGTATTAATTAATTTATAATTACCTTTTTTTTTATGAGGATAACCAATAACTACTTTTTTAACTAACCATATATTAATTAAACGTTCTACATATAATCAATTAGGAATACCTCTTTTAGCACGTAAACATACAATAGGACTAGCAGTTTTAGTAATATACTGACCTATTGCTACTCCTATATTTTTCATACCAAAATCAAAAGACATAATAAACATATAGATAATATTCACTATTTATGAACCATTATTGATTAAATTAACTCAATAATTTTATTTAAATTAAATTTAGCATCTCCTAATATTATTCCCACATTTTTTTTTAAAAAAATAGAATTTTCTACTTTAGAATATCCACTTTCTGTAATTAAAGTTCTCTTAAATATAATAACAAAATTGGACTCTCATACTTTTAAAACTGGCATACCATATAATGAACAATCTTTATCCTCTATAGCTCTAGGATTAATTATATCATTACCTCCAATAACTAATACTAAATCATTATTTATAAAATATTTATTTATTTCATCTAATGAATAAACATTATTATATGGTATTTTCGCTTCTGCTAATAATACATTCATATGACCAGGTAACCTACCAGCTATAGGATGTATTCCAAATTTAATCTTTAAACCATATTTTTTATCTAAAATATTTACTAATTTATAAATAATAAAATGACTCTGAGAAGTTGCCATTCCATAACCAGGAATAATAATTATAGATCGTGAAGTTTTTAAATAATTTACAACACTATTATTAGTTAATTGATTAAAAATAATATTATCAATAACATTTGTACTTGTTTTTTTTTTTGTAAAAAATATATTTCCTATGATAACTTTATATATAGATTTATTCATAGATTTACACATAACTTTAGCTAAAATAAAACCTGAAGTACCAACTAAAGAACCTACTATAATTAACAAATCATTATTTAACACAAATCCAGATATAGATGCAGCTCATCCAGAATAGGAATTCAACATAGATATAACTATTGAAATATCAGATGAATTAATTTTATTAATTAGTACATAACCTATAATACAACTAATTAAAAAAATAATTAAATATAAAAACACAGAAATTATATATAATTTAACATTTAAAAAAATAAAAAAGAAAAAAGATAATAAAATTAAACTAATCATTAACAACTTATTATTGAAAAAAGTTAAAAATTTTAAAATCTCAATATTAACTAATTTAAAATAAGAAATAATAGAACCCATAAAAGTAATAGAACCAATTAAATTAGCTAAAAAAATTTCTAATAAAAAATTTTTACTTAAAATATTTTTTTGATATAATGTATATATGTTATTATAACTTATCAATATTGAACATAAACCTACAAAACTATGTAATAAAGATATTAATTCCGGAACAGAAGAAATGTTTATTTTTTTAGATATAAAAAAACCTAAAAAAAAACCTATTAATATAATAATTAATGATAAATAAAAAAAATAATTTAATTCAAAAAAAAATAAAACAGAAAATAAAGATATTAATATTCCTAATAAACTTAAATTGTTACCTTTAATAGATGTTTTCCTACTAGAAAATTGACGTAAAGCAAGAACAAAAAATATAACCGAAAATATATTACATATATATATAATTTTATTAAACATACAAAATATTTATTTATCTTTTTTATAAAACATTTTTAACATACGTTTAGTGACAAAAAAACCAGTAAATATATTAATACTAACTAATAATAAAGATATGAAAGCAAAAAAATTACCTAAATAATTATTTTCTTTATTAATTTGTAATAATGCACCTACAGATATTATACCAGATATAACATTTGTTATAGACATTAATGGAGTATGTAAAACATGTTTAACTTTAGTAATTACGAAATATCCTAAATTACAAGACAAAATCATCATCATTAAATGATGTAAAAATTTCATTGAATATTGCTTATAAAATGAAGAAAATAAAAACATAAAAAATAAAAATAAAAACTCTTTTTTACAAGAAAAAACTTTTTTAGTATTTAAATTATTTTTAATATTAACATTTATTTTTTCTTCTTTTAAAGAAACAAATTTCTCTAAATCTTTATCTAATTTTTCCATATATTTAATTTTTAAAATATTTTTTTTACCTTCATATATTTTTACTATTTTATTTAAAATAAAATCATTTAAATTAATTAACATACTCATTTTGTCTTTATTATAAATATAATTAATAATATTAAACAAATGAGCACTATATAATTTAGAAGTTAAATTAGGCATTAATCTAGAAAAATCATAATAACTAATAATTTTAATATTATTTTTATAATATGTAATTTTATCTAAAACACTTAACTCACAATTCCCTCCATATTTAATAGCTAAATCAACTATAATACTATTATTAAACATTAGTTTAATCAATTTTTTACTAATTAATTTTTGAGCAATACCATCTTTATTAATAACAAAAGTAATAATAATATTAAATTTAGAAATATTTTTTAAAAGATATTCTTCTAAATTATTTTTATATGAATATAAATTAATAAAATTAGCACCTAAACTTTTAGCTTGTTCTTGTACTTCAAATCTAGAATCATACAAATAAACATCAGCACCTAAATCACGAGCAATATTTATAGCAGATAAACCTATTACACCACCACCTATAATTAAAAATTTAACTGGATTTAATTTACCTAAAAAAGATATTTGACCAGAAAAAAAATTTCTATATTCATATAAAGATTCAACTACAGCTCTATAACCTGATACATTAGATATAGAACTTAAAACATCAAAAGATTGAGCTTTAGATGTACGAGGAATTTGATCTAAAAAAATTAAAGTAATTTTTTTTTTAAATAATATTGAAATTTCAATTTCATTTAATGTTATTAAATATAAACAAATTAATAAAGTTTTATCATTAATTAAAATTAATTGATCTTTATTAGGAAAATTTAAACTTAAAATAATATTTTTTTTTCAAATTAATTCTGAATTTTCTTGAATTGCACCACAAGATATATAATCTAAATTATTAAACCCAGATAAAATACCTGCATTTTCTTCAAAAAAAACATTAAAACCTAAACTAATTAATTTTAACACATCATTAGGTATTAATGATACTCTAGTCTCGTTTAATACTTTTTCTTTAACTATACCTAAAGATAACATATTTAAATACCTTATAAAAAGTAAATAGTGAAAAAAAAATAAATTGAATATATAATAACATAAAACTTTTTAAAAAATCAATTTTAAAATATTTAATTTAAATATTAAAATATAACTCATGGAAAAAATATTATTTTTTAGTACTCAAAAATATGAAAAAAAAATTTTTAAAAAAATAAATAAAAAATTTAAATTTAAATTTCATTTTACAAAAAAAATACTTAACATTAAAAATGTTAAATTAGTAAAAAAATATAATCATATTTGTATTTTTGTAAATGATAATGCTTATGATACAAAAATATTAAATAAATTATATAAATATAAAATAAAAACAATAGCTTTAAGATGTGCTGGATACAATAACGTAAATCTTACGTTAACAAAAAAATATAATATTAAAGTTATAAACGTAGGATCATATTCTCCTGAATCTATAGCAGAATATACAATAGCATTAATGCTAAATTTAAATCGAAAAATACATTTTGCTTACCAAAATACAAGAAATAAAAACTTTTTATTAGATGATCTTATCGGGTTTAATATGAAAAATAAAATAGTTGGCATTATTGGAACAGGTAAAATAGGTAAAATTGTAATAAATATTTTAAAAGGATTCAATGTAAAAATATTAGCATATGATATTATTAAATCACAAAAATTAATAGATAGTAAAATAGAATATACTACTTTAAATAACTTATATAAATACTCCGATATAATAAGTTTACATTGTCCTTATAATAAAGATAATCATCATATGATTAATAAAAATACACTTAAATTATTTAAAAAAAATACTATGTTGATAAATACTAGTAGAGGTGAATTAATAGATACTACAGCAGTTATAGACGCTATAAAAAATAAAACTATAGGATCATTAGGTATAGATGTATACGAAAAAGAAAAAAAAATTTTCTTTAAAAATAATTTTAATAAAATAATAAAAGATGATAATTTAAATTTACTTTTATCGTTTAATAACGTACTATTAACAGGTCATCAAGCTTTCTTAACTAAAGAAGCATTAAAAAATATCGCTTATGTTACATTAAAAAATATCAAAAGAATTTCTAATAATAAAACATGTAAAGATTGTATTTCATAAAATTGTTAAAATGTCAATTAAAAAAAAAATAAATAAATTATATCAAAATTTTTCAAAAACAGATTTTTTTACTAAATTAAAAACTGATGAAATAAGAAATGGAATTAGTAAAAAAATAATATATAAAATTAATAAAAAAAGAAAAGAACCAAAATGAATGCTAAAACTACGTTTAAAAGCATTTAAAATATGGTTAACAATGAATGAACCTCATTGATTAAACTGTAAATACAATAATATTGATTATCAAAAACTTAATTATTACTCTGCACCAAAAAAAAAAAAACAAAAATTCCTAACTAAAGAAGTTAAATTAACTTTTAATAAATTAGGTATTCTAAATCAAAAAAAAATAGCAGTAGATGCTATATTTGATTCTGTATCTGTGAAAACTACCTTTAAAAAACAATTATTAAAATTAGGGATAATATTTTGTTCTTTTAATGAAGCAATAATTAAATATCCTTCATTAATAAAAAAATATCTCTGTAGTGTAGTAAATATAAATGATAATTTTTTTTCTACTTTAAATACAGCTGTATTATCTGATGGAACTTTTATATATATACCTGAAAATACAATATGTCCTATAAATTTATCTACATATTTTAGAATAAATTCAAAAAATACAGGACAATTTGAAAGAACTCTAATAATTTTAAAAAAAAATAGTTTTTTAAATTATACAGAAGGTTGTTCAGCTCCTATTAGAAAAAAATATCAATTACATGCAGCAGTAGTAGAAATAATTTTATATAAAAATGCAGAAATCAAATATTCAACAATTCAAAATTGATTTCCAGGTAATTTTAAATATAAAAAAGGAATATTAAATTTTGTAACTAAAAGAGCTTTATGCAAAAAAAAAAATAGTAAAATATCATGAATACAAATAGAAGCTGGTTCTTATATTACATGAAAATATCCTAGTAGTATTTTATTAGGAAAAAATTCAATAAGTAATTTTTATTCTATTTCATTTACAAAATTTCATCAAAAATCAGATACAGGAACAAAAGTTATACATATAGGAAAAAATACAAAATCTACTATTTTTTCTAAAAGTATAGCAATAGATAATAGTATAAATACATATAGAAGTTTAGTTAAAATAGATAAAAATGCACATAAAGCAAAAAATTTTACACAATGTGACTCATTAATAATAGGAAAAAAATCTAGTACCCATACCTTTCCAAAAATACATACAAAAAATAAAAATATATGTATTGAACATGAAGCTAGTTCTTCTTATATAAAAGATGAACAAATATTCTATTTATTACAAAGAGGAATAAACTATCAAAAAGCATTATCATTAATAATAAATGGATTTTGTCAAAATATAATTGAAATGCTTCCAATAGAATTTGCAATAGAAGCAAAAGAAATTTTATCTATGAATTTTAAATATTAAAATTTATGTGTATATTAGATATATCTAATTTATCTGTAAATATAAAAAATAAAATTATTTTAAAAAATATAAATTTAAAAATTAAATTAGGAGAACTTCATATAATAATGGGACCTAACGGTTCAGGAAAAAGTACACTATCTTTAACAATAGCTGGACATAAAAAATATAAAATTTCTAAAGGATCAATATTTTTTAAGAAAAAAGATATATCTCATTATTCAATAGATCAAAGGGCTAAAAATGGATTATTTATTTCATTTCAAAATAATATTTGTATACCTAACTTAAATAATCAATCATTTCTTCAAATATCAGTTAATTCAATTCGAAAATATAATAATAAAAAAGAATTTAATTCTATAGAATTTAAAATTCTAATTCATAGAATCATTAAAAAATTAAATTTTTCTAAAGATCTTTTACAAAGAGGGTTAAATAAAAATTTCTCAGGTGGAGAAAAAAAAAAAAATGAGATCTTACAAATGATATTATTACAACCAAAATTAATAATTTTAGATGAAATAGATTCTGGCTTAGATATTGATACTTTAAAAAATATTTTTAATATAATAAATAAATTTAAACAAAAAAGATCATTTTTAATTATTACACATTATCAAAAAATATTTAATTACATTAATCCTAATTTTATACATATACTATATAATGGTAAAATAATTTATTCTGGAAAGAAAAAAATTAATAAAATACTAGAAAAAAAAGGTTTTGAATGATTTAAAAAAAATATTAAAAAATATAAGTAATATCTTTAAAACCTTGTATATAAACTTTTTTTAAAAAAAAAATTTGAAAAAATTTAATATCTTAAGATTATTCAAAAAAATAAAAAAAAAAATAATAAATATTAAAGCAATTAAATTAATTTTAATTAACAATAAAATTATTTATATAAATAAAAAAAATATTTCTTTAAATATCAAATTTAAAAAAAAAAAAAATTTAAAAAAAAAAATTACTTACTTAAATTTTTTTAAAAATATTCATAATAATTTACCTTTTTATTTTATAAATATAAATAATAATAATAAAAAAAAATATATTAAATACCAATGAATTATTAAAATAAAAGAAAATATTATAATTAATATTATTGAACAAAATATTAATTATAAAAATGAATTAAATTTTAATAATATAAATAAACGTTTTTTTTTAAATAAAAAATCAACATTAAATTATATAAATTTAATTAATTTAAATAAAAAATCTTATTTTAAAAATAAAAATATTTTTCTATTAAAAGAAAAATCTCATTTAAAACAAAATTTATTTTTAATAAATGCAAAAAAAATTGAAATAAAAAATAATTTATTTTTAAAAAAAAAATCTATTTCAAATATAAAAAGTATTTCTTTAATAAATAAGAATAAATTTAAATTTTATATAAAAGTACTACATTTATCTTATAAAAGTAAAAGTTACCAATATCATAAAAGTATTAATTTTAACAAAGGTTTTTTTAAATTTAAAGGGTTAATTAAAATACTTAAAAAAGCAAATAACACATTTTCTACTATGGAAAATAGCAATTTATGTATTAATCAAAATACATCGATTATAACATATCCAATATTACAAATTTATAATAATAACTCTAAATGTAAACATAAAGCTATCATTTGTAATTTAAATAAAGATGAAATTTTTTATCTTTTAAGTAGAGGAATAGGAATAAAAAAAATTAAAAAGATTTTATCTTTAAATTTTATTAATAAAATTATTAATAAATTAAAAATAAAAAAGGTAAATATTTTTATTAAAAATTTAATTAATCTAATTATTTTTAAAAATTAAATGAATTTTAATATTAAAAAAATTAAATCAGATTTTCCAATATTAAAAAAAAAAATAAATAATAATAAACTTATTTATTTAGATAACGCTACTACTTTACAAAAACCTAAACATATAATAAATAATGTAAAAAATATTTATACAAAATATTATGCTTCTATACATAGAGGCACTTATAGTTTAAGTAATAAAATAAATCAAATAATAGAAAATACAAGAATTAAAATATCAAAATTTATAAATGCTTCATCTCCTGAAGAAATAATTTTTACAAAAAATACAACAAATAGTATTAACTTAATCGTTAACACATGAGCTAAAAATAATTTATCTTATAAAGATAATATTATTATTTCAATAATGGAACATCATGCAAATATTATTCCATGATTTTTATTATCTAAAGAAATCCAATTTAAAATTAAAATTATTAAAATTAACAAAGATGGTAATTTAGATTTAAATCATTTTAAAAAATTAATTGATAAAAATACTAAAATTATTTCTATTACTCATATTTCAAATGTTTTAGGTACAATAAATCCTATTAAAAAAATAATTAAAATAGCAAAAAAACATAACATTATATCACTAATAGATGGAGCACAAGCTATTGCACATCAAATTATAAATGTAAAAGAAATAAATTGTGATTTTTATGTATTTTCAGCACATAAAATATATAGTTCAACCGGTACAGGAATTTTATTTAATAAAAATAATCTTTTAGAAAAATATTTACCTTGAGAAAGTGGAGGTGGAATAATAGCAAATATAAATTTTTATAATAATAATATTAAAAAAATTGATTTTATTAAATCACCATGAAAATTCGAAGCTGGTACTCCTAATATTGAATCTATTATTAACCTAGGTATAGCGATAGACTATATAAACTTAATAAATATTAACAATATAATTTCATACGAAAAAAAAATATTGAATTTTTTAATTAAAAAAATTACTAATATTCCTAATATAAAAATATATGGTTCACAAAATAGAACTAACATTCTTTCCTTTAATATTAAAAATTATCACTGCTATGATATAGGAATATTATTAGATCAATATGGAATATGTATTAGAAGTGGTAACCAATGCGCACTACCAATAATGAATTATTATAAAGTACCCGGAATGTGTAGAGTTTCTCTTGCTATGTATAATTCTAAAAAAGATATAAACAAATTTATATTAACATTAAAAAAAATAATAAAAAAATTAAAATAAATTTTAAAATGAAAATACCAAATAAAAATAAAATTTCACAATATTTCCAGTATTGTTCATCTAAAGAAGAAAAATTTATTTATTTAATAGAATTAGGAAAATTACTACCTTTTAAAAAAAAAAATATACGTATTAAAAATAATATAATATATGGATGTCAAAGTAATGTATGAATAGAAATTAAAAAAAAAAAAAAAATAATAAAATTAAATGGAGATAGTGATACTTTAATAATTAAAGGAATAATAGCTATCATTATAAGTTTATATAATAAAAAAAAAAAAGAAAAAATTCATAAAATTGATATAAATAATTTTTTTACAAAACTTCATATCACTAATAATATAAGTTATTCAAGAATAATCGGTATTAATTCTATTATTTCTTTTATAAAAGAAAAAATATAATTAATTTTTTTATCTTAAATTATTTTAAACTTTTAAAAAATTAAAATTTAAATATTTATTATAAAAAAAACAAATTTTTTTTATATTTTGTAAATTATCCAATTCTAATTTAATAAAATTATTTAAAAATAAAGTTAATTGATATAAATTTATTTTTTTGTAAACAATAAAAAAATTACAAAAATATTTTTTTTGTAATAATTTAAAAAAATTTAAAAACTTTTTTTTAAACAAATTTTTCAATACTAATAATATTATTATATTATTTTTACTAAAAAATAATTTATAATTTCTAATAAAAATAAAAATATCACTACCAGATGATATTAATAAAGTATTTTTTTTTCTTAACAATAAAAGACATTTAAATGTAATACTTTTTATAAAGACAAAAAAATTAATATTAAAATCCAAATTTTTATAATAAAAAAACAAATTAATTTTAAAATATTTAATAAAAATTAAAAAACTTATATTATTTAACTCATAAAAAAAAGGAATAAAATTTACAATTTTTTTTTTTTTTCTAAAATTTATTTTAATTTTATTAATAATAAAATTTTGTAACTTTGAAAAATAAAACGAATTAATTAATATTTTATTTATTTTAAGAAAACAATTTATATTAAACTGTAAATTATTTATTATAATTCCTATAAAATTATCATTTTTATTTAAATTAAAAAAAATATAAAAAAAATTAATTCTAGATTTTAAATTTAAAAAACAAAAATAATAATTTAAAGAAACTAAAAAAATAATTTTAGTATTAAATTTTTTTATTATTATTCTATTTAACCAATAATTATAAATTAAATTTGTATTACTAACACAACCTTCAATAATAACAACTTTAAATTTTAAAAAATACTTATTATAATAATTTAAAAAATTTAATAAATAATTATCTTTTTTATATTTTTTTTTTCTTATTAATTTAATATTAAAAGATTTTAATATAGGTATATCAAAACACATATACATTATTTGTGATGAAATATCAAAATCAAAACTTTTTTCTATTACATAAGATAAAGGTTTTATAAAACCAAATTGAACTTTTTCTTTTTTTAAAAAAAAAGCTAAAGATAAAATAGAACTTGTTAAACCAGAATTAGTTTTATCAGAGATAAATATTACTCTTAATGACATAAAAATTATACTATTTTTTAGTATTATTATAATATATTTTTTTTATATTATCAAAAAAATATTTACTAATAACAATAAATACAATAATTAATTTTACATACACATGAATCTACAAAAAAAAATATTTCATTTAATGAATCTAAAAACAAAATTTAATATAAAAAATGAAATTAAATCGAAAATAAATCTATTAAAAAAAATTATTCTAAAAAATAAAAATATTAAATCATTAATTTTAGGTATAAGTGGTGGAATAGATTCCACTTTAGCTGGAAAAATATGTTACATGACAGTAAAAAAATTAAAGAACCAAAATAAAAAAATAAAATTTTTAGCCATTAATTTACCTTATAAAAAAAAAATAGATAATTATTGTAAAGAAGTTTTAAAATTTATTAAACCTACAAAATTTTTTTGTATTAACATTACTCCAATAATTGAAATAAATAAAAAAATATTTTTAAAAAATAAAATAGAGTTAAATGACTTATTTATAGGAAATTTAAAATCAAGAGAAAGAATGAAAATATTATATTATTTTGCTAATTTATTTAATGGAATAGTAATAGGTACTAGTAATGCTGTAGAAATAATAACTGGATATTTTACGAAATATGGTGATGGAGCTAGTGATATCAAAATATTAAAATCTTTTAATAAAAGACAAATAATAAATATTTTAAAATATTTAAAATGTCCAAAAATAATTTATTCACAAATACCTACAGCTAATTTATTAGATAAATATCCAAATTTACCAGATGAACAAGAATTAGGAATTAAATATAATATAATAGATGATTATTTAGAAGGTAAAAAAATTAAGAAAAAAGAAAAAACACATATAGAAAAAATGTTTTTGAAAACTAAACATAAAAGAAATAAATTTTAATATATTTTAAAATTTTTTTAAATAATATAAATGAATATAATTTTCAACTATATAAAAATAGTTTTTTTAATATTTTTAAATAAAATATTAGGTTTTTTAAAAGATATAATTATTGCAAAAAATTTTGGAATTAATTTTGAAACAGATGTATTTTTTTCTATATTTAAAATACCTAATTTATTAGGAAAAATTTTTACAGAAAATATATTTTCTTACACTATTGTTCCTATTATAATAAAATATAAAAAAAAAAAAAAAATACATGAAATTATTTCTTCTATTTATTATTTAATAATATTAATTGTTATATTAATAACAATTTTAGGAATATTTTTCTCAAAAAAAATAATATATATATTTTTTCCAGGTTTTATTAAAGACATTAAAAAATTAGAATTAGCTAATAAAATATTAAAAATATTATTTCCATATACTATATTAATATCCTTAACATCATTTTTTTCTATTATATTTAATATATGAAATTATTATATTTTAAATATAATTCAACCAATTATTTTAAATATAACAATAATTATATTTTGTTTATATTTTAAAAAATATTTTTTAAATAAAATTTATATTTTAGTATGAAGTATTATATTTGGAGGAATATTACAATTAATATATCAATATATATATATAAATAAAATTCCAATTAATATTAATCTAATTTATTTAAATTTTAAAAATTTTAAAATTAAAAACATAATTAAAAAAATTACATTACCAACATTAAATATACTGATATCTCAATTATCACAATTAACAATAAATAATTATTATTCTTTCTTAGAAAAGAAGACTATATCATGAATATATTATTCAGATAAAATAATAGATATACCTTTAAGTATTTTTGGTACTATCATTAGTAATATAGCTATGAATAAATTATCTAAAGAATATTACAAAAAAGATAAATATAAATATTCCATAATCTTATGAAATTATATTAAATTAATACTTTTATTGACTTTACCAAGTTTAATATTTTTAATAATTTTTTCTAAAATAATTATTTTAACATTATTTCAATATAATAAATTTACTTATTTAGATTCACTAATGACAAGCAAATTACTATCAATATCTTCTATAGGATTAATAGGATTTAATCTAAACAAATTATTAAATATAGGTTTTTACGCTAGTAATAATATTAAAATCCCTACAATTATATCACTAATTAATTTTCTAAGTATACAATTAAATTTATTAATAAATAAAAAATTTAAAGAAAACGGAATAATTATATCTATAAATATATCAACTTATATAAGTTTAATACTCTTATACATACAATTAAAGAAAAAAAAAATTCTTTTTAAAGAAAGAAAAACTAAATTTTTATTACAAATTACAATATCTACATTAACAATGTTAACAATTTTATTAATAACAACAAAAAAATTTATTAATATAAATAAATTATTAATTCACGGAATAAAATACAGAATAGTAAAATTATCAACTTTAATTATTTTAGGTACAATCAGTTATATAACTAGTTTAATAATTGTTAAATTTAAATTTAAAAAATTCTTAAATAACTTAAACTTTAAGTAGATTAAGTATAAAATATATATACAATAATCTACTTTAAAAAGTTTAAATATCAAATAATTTTATTTAAATTTTTCTTTTAAATATTATCTAAAATAACTAAAAATTTTTTCAAACTTAACAATAAATATTTAAAATTAATTAATAAATAAATATATTATTCTTTATCATCATCTTTTTTATTTTGAGATGTAGTTATATAATCTATAGCAGATTGAACTGTAATAATTTTTTCAGCATCTTCATCAGGAATTTCAATATTGAATTCTTCTTCTAAAGCCATAACTAATTCAACTGTATCTAAAGAATCAGCACCTAAATCATCAACAAAAGATTTATTATTTTTTACTTCATCTAATTTTATTCCTAATTGTTCACTAATAATCTTTTTTACACGATCTTCAATGTTTAACATTTTATAAACCTATATATATATAATTAATTAAAATATAAAAAATTATTTAAATAACTTTCAAAATAACTTATTTAAAATATATATTTATTATTATAATAATACTATATATCATATATTAATCAATAAATTATTTATTACATAAAAAAATTATTTTTAAAATAAATATTTATTTTTTACTATTTTTTTCTTTTTTATTAAATAATTTTTTATTTGCAACATGATGGTACAATTTTATTGTACCAGTTTCTTTATCAACACAAAGAACAGGAATTTTTAAATGATCATGAGATCTACGCGATCCTCTTCTAGATTTACTAGATTTTTTTTTTTGTACTGCCATAAAATCCTCAATAAATATCCATCTTACTTTTTATAATATAAATTATAGATTTTTTTTAAAATTAATAATAGTTTTTTATCTAAATTTGATTTTATAGAAAAATATTTTTTTTTTACAGGATGATAAAATTTAATAAAATTAGAATGTAAAAATAATCTATTAATTTTAATTTTATTAAAAATTTTAAAATTTAAATTTTTATCACCGTAAATATTATCAAATAAAATTGGATAACCTAAAAAACTAGTATGTATTCTTATTTGATGATTACGACCTGTAATAGGTTTAATATTTAATAAAGTAAAATTATTAACATATTTTAATATCTGAAAATGTGTTTCAGAATACTTTTTTTTCTTTATATTTTTTTTACATAAATAACTTTTAAATATTTTAATATTTAATGGTCAACGTCCACAAACTAAAGCAATATAATTTTTATATATTTTTTTATTTTTAATATCATCATGTAATTTACACAAAGTAAATTTATTTTTTGACAAAATTAAAATTCCAGAAACATTTTTATCTAAACGATGAACTAATTCTAAATAATTTCTATTAGAAATTAAATTTCTAAATATATCTAATATATTAATATTTATATTTTTACCACCATGAACAGATATACCATAAGGTTTATTTATAACTAATAAATAATCATCTTCATATAAAATATACTTTCTAAAACTAATAATCCTTTCTTTATTTATATAAATTTTATTTTCATTTATCTTTACTAAAGGTATACGAATTATATCATTAAATTGTAATTTATATTTTGGTAAAATACGTTTTTTATTTACCCTAATATTTCCTTTACGTAATAAAGAATAAATTTTAGACCTAGACAAAGTTTTTATTTTTTTAAATAAAAAATTATCTATACGTTGATTTAAACTATTAATATCAACTTTTACTAAATTAAGAAAAAATTTTTTATTCATAATTTAATTAGTATAAAATACTAATGTTTTTTTTAAAAAAAATAATAATAATATAAATTAATAATTTAATTATTAATAATTTTTAAAATATATATAAAAATACAAAATTAAAAATGAAAAGAATATTAATAAATACAACATATAAAGAAAAATGACGTATTACTTTTATAAAGAACCAAATATTATACGATTTAAATATAGAAAAAACAAAATATAAAAAAAAAAATTAAATATATATAAAAGTTAAATTACTAAAATAGAATATAGCTTAGAAGCTATATTTGTAAACTATGGTTCAAAAAAAAATGGATTACTACCTTTTTAAAAAAAAAAAGATTTTTTAATAAATATTTTTTATGAAAAAAAACATTTTAAATATAAAGATATTTTAATACAAACTAATAAAGAAAAAAAAGGAAATAAAAGAGCAATATTAACTACTTTTATTTCTTTATCAGGAAATTATATAATATTATTATCTAATAATCCTAATATAAATAGGATATCAAGAAAAATTTAAAATAAAGATAGATGAAATTTAAAAATTAACTTACCTCTTTAAAAATTACCTAACGACATGGAAATTATACTCAGAACTACTAGTTTAGGACAATCAATAAAAATATTTAAAATAAATTTACTAATACAATTAAAATATTAAAAATTAATAAAAAAAAAATTTAAATTTAAAAAATTACCAAATCTTATTCATAAAGATAAAAATATATTTAAAAAAATACTTAATTACTATTTAACAGAAAAAATTGATGAAATATTAATAGATAATTATTAAATATATAAAATGTTAAAAACATACATTAAATATTTTTTTTAAATAAAAAAATTTAAAAAATAAAATTTTTTACAAAAAAAATATCTTTATTTAATTATTTTAAAATCAAAAAACAAATAGAATTAATTTTTAAAAGAAAAATAAAATTACCTTCTGAAGGTACAATAATTATTGATATTACAGAAACTTTAACTTCAATAGATATTAATTCTTCAAAATCTAATAAATATTCAAATATAAAAAATACAGCTTTAAATATAAATTTAAAACAGTAAAATAAATTACTACAAACTATGTTTACATAATATAAGTAGATTAATTGTTATAGATTTTATTGATATACTTTCTATAAAAAACAAAAAAAAATAGAAAATAAAATAAAAAAAATATCAAAAAAAGATATAGTTAAAACTAAAATAAAATATATATCTAAATTTAGTTTATCAATAATGTTAAAACAAAGATTATATCCATCTTTAAAAGAATCTGATTATAATTTTTGTTCTAAATGTTAAAGTAATGGTTATATAAAAAATAATAAATTACTTTATTTATCTATATTTAAAAAATAGAAAAAAAATCTATAGAAAAAAATATTAAAGAAATACATGTAATAGTAACGACTACTATTAATTAATATCTAATAAAAAAAAAATAAAAAAAAATATTTCCTACTAAAAATAACAAAAATAATATTTAAATATTAATTAAACCTAATAAAAATTTTAAAACACCACATCACTCTATATTTAAAATAAGAAACAAAAAAAAGAAAATAAAATTTAATTATTTAAATGATAAACTTAAAATAAGTAAAATAAATTTTTTTTAAAATAAAAAATTTCTTATATAATTAACAAAATTAAATTTTTTTTTAAAAAATATTTAATAAATACATTTATGAAAAAAATAACAGAAAAATATAATCCTAATAAAATTGAAAAAATAGTTCAAAAATTTTGAAAAAAATTTCATATATTTAAAGTAGAAGAAAAATCTTCTAAAAAAAAATATTATTGTTTATCTATGATACCATATCCTTCTGGTAATCTTCATGTAGGTCATATTAGAAATTATACTATAGGAGATATTATCTCTAGGTATCAAAGATTACAACAAAAAAATGTATTACATCCTATAGGATGAGATTCATTTGGTTTACCAGCCGAAAATGCTGCTATAAAAAATAATTTATCTCCTTATGAATGAACAAAAAAAAATATTAAATATATGAAACAACAATTAAAAAGTTTAGGAATAAGTTATGATTGAGATAAAGAAATAACTACATGTGATTCTAGTTTCTATAAATGAGAACAATGATTATTTATAAAATTACTAAAAAATAAATTAATTTATAAAAAAAAAAGTTTAGTAAATTGATGTCAAAATGATAAAACAGTTTTAGCTAATGAACAAGTAATTAATGGAAAATGTTGAAGATGTAATTCATATGTTATATATAAACATATACCTCAATGATTTATTAAAACAAAAAAATATACTAAAGAACTTTTAAATAAACTTAAGCATTTAAATAAATGACCTCTAAATGTTATAAATATGCAAAAAAATTGAATAGGTAAATCAAATGGATTCGAAATATATTTTCGTATTCAAGAATTGAAATATTCAATTAAAATATATACTCAAAATTTTAAATTAACAAACAATATTATTTGTATATCTATCAATAGATATCATAAACTAGTTTATTTAATAAAATTAAATAATTTAAAATTATATAATCTAATAATATTTAATATTAATAATTATTTAAAAAATGATGAAAACTTAGGTATTAATACTACTATAAACGCAATACATCCTATAACTAAAAAATTAATCCCTATTTGAATAACTAATTTTACAGAAAAACATTATAACACTAAAGCAATTATTATTTATAATAACGATAAAATTTATTTAAATTTTATAAAAAAATATAATTTTAAAAAAAAAAAAATATTAATTAATAAAAAAACCTTTCTTAAATGAAAAAAAAAAAAAAAAATATTAATTAATAAAAAAATTATTAATTTTAAAACAAATTTTAAACTTAAAGATTGAGTAATTTCTAGACAAAGATATTGAGGAGTACCTATACCAATATTAAAAACTAGTAATTCTATTATTCCTGTGAAATATTCAAAATTACCAGTAATTTTACCTAAAAATATAAAAATAAATTTAAATAATTTAAATCCATTAAAAAAAAATAAAAATTGAAAATTTTTAATTATAAATAAAAAAAAAGTTAAAAGAGAAACTGATACTTTTGATACATTTATGGAAACATCATGGTATTATACACGATTTATCTCACCTAAATATAAAAAAAATATATTTAACATAAAAAAAGTTAATAAATGGTTACCAATAGATACATATATTGGAGGTATAGAACATGCAACAATGCATTTAATTTATATCAGGTTAATACATAAAATAATGAGAGATCTTGGACTAATTATTTGTAATGAACCAATAAAAAAATTAATTTGCCAAGGATTAGTACTTACTAAAACCTTTTACTATATAAATGAAGGAAAAAAAAATTGAGTAAACTTTAAAAATGTTAAAAAAGTTACAAAAAATAAAAAAATTATTTTTTATGAAAAAAAAAAAAAAACTAAATTAATTTATGCGGGAATAAAAAAAATGTCTAAATCATTAAATAATGGAATAAACCCAAATTCTATTTTAAATAAATACGGTGCTGATACACTAAGATTATTTATAATATTTTCCGCTCCTGTAGAAAAAAACATAATATGAAAAGAAAAAGGTATTATAGGATGTTATAAATTTTTAAATCGTTTTTGAAAATTAATCTGAAATTTCCAAAATATTAATTTTTTAAACTTTAAAAAAAAAAATAATAAAAATAAAGAAAAACAAAAAAAAATTAAACATTATCTATATAATACTGTTTTAATAGTAACGAAAAATATTAAAAAAAACTATAATTTAAATGTAGCTATATCACAAATAATGAAATTTATAAAACACATATATAAATATAAAATAAAAAATAAAAATGACTTTTATTTTATAAAATTTTGTTTTAACCAAATATTAATATTAATTTATCCTTTTGCACCACATATTAGCTTTTATTTATGAAAAAAAATAAATTTAAATAAAATAATAATAGATAAAACTATTTGGCCTAAACTAAATGATAAAAAATATTTATATAAAAATATTAAAATTAATATAGCAATACAAATTAATGGTAAAACAAAAAAAATATTATTAATAAATAATAATTTAAATAAAAATGAAATTTTACAAGAAATATATAAATCTAAAATAATAGAAAAATTTATTCAAAATAAATCAATTAAAAATATTATACATATAAAAAATAAAATAATAAATTTTGTTATTTAATAAATATTAAAATTTATTTTTTTAATATATAAACTAAATATCATTAATATGATTAAAAAAAAAAACATAAAAAATAAATATTTTATTATTACAGGTAACAATTCTTATAAAAAAGAACTTTATAAAAAAAAAATTAAAAATTTTATTCAAAAATATTATAAAAATATAGATATATTATATTTTTTTATAAATAAAAAATTTAATATTTTTTTAATACAAAAAAAATTAATAAATCTTAATTTTTTAAATCAAAAACAATTATTTATTATTAATTTTACAGAAAAAATAAAAAAAATAACTCAAAAGATAATAGAATATATACATATATATCATCAAAATTTTTTTTTTATTTTAAATTTTGAATATAAAACTTCCTTATATGAAGAAAATTTACATAAATTCTTTAATGATAGTTTTATTATTAAATTTAATAATATTAAACTTAATTATATTGAAAAAAATAAACATACAAAATACACACAAAAAAATTTTCTCAATATTAATAAATACATTAATGATATTAATATTGTTAGTTTTTTTATTTATTTTAAAAAAAAAAATATTAAAAAATGTTTAAATATAATTAGAATATTACAAAAAAATAATTTTGAAAAGCTTCTTTTTTTAAATTTAATTTTTAATTACTTAAAAAAATTAAATATAAATAATAAAAATAATACACTTATATTATTTAATATATTTAATTTAATAAAAAAATGTGAAACAAAAATTAAAACATATAATAATCCACTATGAAATGATTTAGAAAAAATAATAATATTAGTTATTAAAAACAATATTTTTTAAATTTACTTAAATTATAAATATTTAATTAATAAAAACTAATTATATATACACATAAATTATTTAAATTAATAATTTAAAAAATAAACCTATTTTTTAAATTATTAAATTTAAGATTATTATTTTTTATAGCATATAAAAAAACTTCTTTTACAGCAAAAATAGTTAATTTAAATTTAGCACGAGTAATAGCTGTATAAATTAGTTCCTTATTTAAAAGATCATTAAAATAATTAGGTAAAATTAATAAAACATGACCAAATTCTGATCCTTGAGATTTATGTACAGTAATAGCTCAAGAATATTCTCATTCAGGTAAATTATAAAAATTAACAATTTTATATTTATTTTTTTTTTTTAAAAAACCTATTTTAAAATTATCTAATTTATCAGGGATAATAAATCCTAAATCTCCATTAAATAAATTTAATTCATTATTATTTTTAGTAATTAAAATAGGTTCACCAAAATAATAATAATTATTTTTTTTTTTATAAATTTTTTTTTTTTTTTTAATTAATTTATTTAATAAATATAAATTAATAAATTTATTTAAAAAATTAACTCCAAAATATGTATTTCTTAATACACATATCAATTGAAATTTATTAAATGTTTTATTTATGAAATATAAATTATTATAATTATGATTTATTTTGTAAATAAAATTTCAATACCTTTTAGTACAAAAATTTAAAAAAAAATTAAAATTTTTTTTTTTTAAATCATAAAAATTAAATTCTTGAATAGATTTTTTTTTTTGTAAAAATTTATCTATTTCCTTAAAATTACTATTTCTAACATAAAAAGAAAATTTTTTTAATTTTTTTTTTTTACTAAAACGATAATTTTTCTTCAAAAAAGAAACACAATTAATATTTAATTTATTAATAACATCAAAATTATTTTTTTTTCAAAAAAAATACATTTTATTTATATAAAAACTATTTTTTCTTTTATAATATAAAAAATAATTACAAATTTCATTAAATACAGAACCACATTCTATAGAACCTATTTGAAAACTATCACCTACCAAAATAATTTTAGTATCTTCTTTTAAAGAAGATAAAATATTAAACATAGTTAATACATCTAACATAGAACTTTCATCTATTATTAAAACATTTATATCTAATTTTAAATAATAATTATAATAAATATTATTCTTAAAATAATTATAACCTAATAATTTATGTATAGTTATAGCTTTTTCTGGTAATATACTTTTAAATTTATCATTTAAATTTAAACTATTAAAAATTTTTTGTAAAGTATTAGTAATATAAGAAGCAGCTTTACCAGTAGGTGTTACTATTTTAACACAATTACTATTTTTATAATTAAAAAAACTATATAAAACAATAATTAACTTAACTATTAAATTAGTTTTACCTGTACCAGCTTCTCCAGATATAATTGATATTCTATTTATAAATACTGACAAAATAGTTAATATCTGATATTTATCAAAAAAAAATTTTTTAATTTGTTTTTTTATAAAAAAAATATCATTTTTACTTAAAAAAATATTTTTATAATTTTTTTTATTTAAAAAATTTACTACATAATCTTCATATATTCAATATTTATGTAAATAAACACAATCATTATATAAAATAAAAGGAGTATCTATATAAGATGTAGGTATACTTAAAATATTAAATTTTAACATAATATTTAAACATTTTTTTATAGAAACATCTTTAAAAAAATAATATAAAAAATTTAAAATATTATCATTAAATAATTTTAAATTAAAAATTTTAAATATTGGAAGACAAATATGTCCTAATCTATTAGATAAACTAATAATTGAAGCAAATAACATAAAAATTGCTGAATTATTATTTTTACTTTCAAAAACTTTAGAAAAATAAACATCTAAAGATGACATTTCTTTATTTTTTAAACAATTTAATAAAAAAAAATTAACTTTATTTATTATATAATTCATTAATATTTTTTTTTTTAAAAAAAAGCGTTAAAATTTTTATTAACCTATAATTAGGTTTTGTAAAAAATATTCCAGTACTACTAATATTATTTTTATTAGGATTAATACCTCTTATAAAAATATAATATATTCCTCCAAAATGGATATTATAATTATATTCTGTTAATTTTAATTTTAAATAATTATTTAAAGCTAAACAATAAAATTGATATTGTATATCATATCTATTATTACAAATTACTTTTAATAAAGAATTAAAATCATAATTTTTATAATTTAAACCTATTCAATTAGTTTTATAATCAACAATATAATATTTATTTTTATAAATAAAAATTAAATCTATAACTCCATTTAAAAACCCATATAAATAATTAACATTATCTATATTAATATTAGTACATAATTTAGATACATTATCATATTTTTTTATAATATAATTAAACCTACTTATATTTAATTTATTATTAATAGGTAAAATAAAACTAAATTCTTTTATAAAAAGAAATATTTTTTTATTTAAAAAATTAATAGATATTTTATCTAAATAAACATTAAAAATTTTTAATAAAGTTTTTTTAATAACAAATAATCAATTAATATCAAAATTAAATTCTTTTAACTTATTTATAATAATTTGTTCATCAAAAGATTTACTAAATTCTATTATTTCCAATAAACTATGAAAGAAATTACCAGTATTTTTTCCACGAGGAAAAAAACTAATTTTATATTTATTTAAATTAGTATTTAAAAAAAAAATATCATTAAATGATAAACTACTTATTTTTTTTTTTTTTTTATTAATTATATTTGTATAATTATATAAACTTTTATTTAAAAAATGAAAAAAAAATTTTCTTTTATTTAAAAAAATAATTTTATTATTTATATATTTATCTTTTTTAAATAATTTATTAAAAATTAAATTTAAATTATTTATTTTAAAATACTTATATTCAATAAATTTAAATTTTTCTAAAATAGATCTAATTTTAAAAAAATTAAAAAATTTATTTTTATCTATTAACCGAAATATAGAATTATTACATATATTTGTTTTATTTATATTTAAATTATATAAAAATATATTACATTGATATACAGATCTAGTAATAGCTACATACAATAAACGTATTTCCTCAGATAAAAATTCTTTGTTTATTTTAATACCATTTTTATTTTTATTATATAAATCTACTATAAATTTTTTTTTTTTAGAATTCAAAAAAGTTAAATAATTATATTTATTTTCTAAATTTATTAAAAAAGGTAAAAAAACAATATTATATTGTAACCCTTTAGATTTATGTATTGTAGATATATTAATAGAATTTATATTATTATTAAACCTTATATAATATTCACTATTATTATTATTCTTATTTAATATCTGTTCATTTAATCAACTTAATAAAGAATATTTACTATTTAATTTTAAAGATATTTTTTGTAATATTTCTGCAATATGTAAAATATTAACTATATATTGTTGATTTTTTTTTAATAATTGTAATTTACTAACTAATTTTTCTTTACATAAAATATATTTAATCATAGAATAAATTCCAAATTTAAATCATAATTCACGATAAAAATTAAACTTATTCACTAATAAATTAAAATATTTATCATCATTTATGAAATAATTAATTTCATTAAAATGATAACCAAAAATGAAAGTAGATAAAGAACTACGCATATTAATCTTCAATTCAGGATTTAATATAGATCTAATAATAAACATTAATTCTTTAGCTTCTAAAGTATGAAAAACATTACTTTTAATATATAAAGAATTTATAGGCAAATTATATTTTTGTAAAACATTAGAAATTAACTCTACTTCTAAATTTGAATAAACTAAAATAGCTATATCAGAAGGCACAATTTTTTTATTTCCTATTTTAGAACATAATTTTTTTTCCACCCCTTTTTTATTTAACAAATTTAAAATATAAATAGCACAATATTTAGATATTAATATTTTATAATTACTCAATATACTTATATTTTTACAAACTAAAAATCGAATAGCAGGTTGAATTTTGTTATTTTTATAAAAAATATAATATTTACTATTTATACTATAATTAACTGGTAGATATTTTATATCTTTAAATTCAAAAATATCATTTACTCTACTAAATAAATAATTAATACTTTTTATCATTAAAAATGAAGATCTTCAATTTACATCGAATGTATATAAACATTTAACATTTTTTCTAGCTTTAATATAATTATTTATATTAGCTCCCCTAAATGAATAAATACATTGTTTTGGATCACCTATAAATATAATAATAGTTTTAAATATGGAGATATTTTTAATATAAATATTATTAAATATATTATATTGTAATATATCTGTATCTTGAAATTCATCAATTAAAGCAACTGGAAATATATTTCTAATAGAATTAAGTAAAAAATCATTTTTTTTTTTAGATAAAAATTTATTTAAATTAACTATTAAATCATTAAAACTTAAATAAGACTTTTTTCTTTTTTCAACTTTTAATAAATTTTTAACATAATAAAAACATGAAGTTAATATAAAAACATATAAATCTTTAACTCTATAAAATAAAATATCAATTTTTTTATAAAAACTACTTAAACAAAAAGTATTAATAGTATTTAAATAATTTAATATATATTTATAACTAAATTTTATTAAACATTTAGGTAAAGTAAAATCTATAGTTTTTTCTAAAGATCAATTATTAATATTACGAAATCATATATCTAAATTTTTTTTATTATAAATATATTTATTATTAGTTAATAATAAAATTTCTCTATATATTTTCTCTTTATTTAAAAACCATTTAATTTTTATAAAATTAATAAAATCTAAAATTTTATTATAACAATCTATAATAGATTTAAATTTTTTTTTATATTGAAAACTAAAAGTTAATAAATTAAAAAAAGATTTTATTACTTTAAATAAACATTCAGGATCAGCTCAATATGTAATAATAATTCTACCTATATTAATAGGTAAAATATCAAGATATTTTTTTCAAAAAAGAAAAACAAATTTATAAATAAATTCATTTTCTGAATCTAAAATTTTATAATAATAATTTATATTAGTTTCAAAAAAATTTGTAAAAAGTATCCTTTTACAAAAACTATGTATAGTAAAAATAGATAATGTATCTATTTGATATTCAAATCTTGTTAATAAATTAATTATATTTTTTTTTTTTTTAATAAAATTAAATATATCTTCTATTTCAGAACTAATACAATAACCTTTTATAAATGATAAACGTAAATTCCTTATGTTAATTAATATTCTTTCTTTAATTTCTAAAATAGCTAAATCAGTAAAAGTTACAACTAATATTTTATCTAAACTTAAAGAAATAAAATATTTTTCAATATTAATATTTAATAAAAATCTAATATATAATAAAGAAATTAAATGAGTTTTTCCAGTACCTGCAGATGATTCTATTAAATTACTTTTATTAAGTTTAATAGTAAATGGATTTTTAATATAATTAAACATTTAATTATTCTATAAATTTTTATCTCTTATTTTTTTTTTCTTAAAAAATTTAAAATAGGTAATAACCATAATTTAGCTTTATTTATTAAAAAATTTAAATTAATATTATAATTATAATTATTTCTTAAAAAAGAAATATAAATATTATTTACTTCTCCAACAAAATATAAATTACCATATAATATATTATATAACTTTTTTTTAATTATTTTAAATAAATAATTACTTTTTTTAGATTTATAAAAATTTAAAATTAAATAATTACTAAATTGAGGTAAAAAAAATAAAGGATTTTTAATACCTTTTAAATAACCAGATAAATAATATCTTAAATAAAATAATGCATCATTTTTTGATAAAATATGATAATACCATATATTATCATAACCATAGATATAACTATTCTTATTTCCACCTAAATAACAATAAATTAAATGATCAAAAAAAAATATTAAAGCATCAATTAAATTTAATTTTTTTGGTAAAAATTTAACTAACCTATTATCTTTATTAAATAATAACAGACCACTAATATCTCATTTATTAATTAAAATATTAAATTTATAAAATTTAAGATTAATAAAATTAAACTCTATATTTTTAAGAAATTTTAAAAATTTTTCTTTTTCCTCTAATCAAATTAACCTACCAATTAATTTAAAAGAAAAAAAACTAGAAAAATATGAATAACATACTCAATTTAGATTAATATAATTATTAAATATAAACTTAGACATTAACTCTAATCTAGCTAAATAAAATTCTTTCCAATTTGTATTAAAAATATTCTGTTTTAAAAATAACTTTTCATTTAAATATAAATTAATTTTTAAATACTTTAAAAAAAAAAAGTTTATAGGATTAAACCAAAAAAATTTAAAATTATTAAAAAAAATATTTTTTACTTTAAATAATTTTTTTTTAATTATTTTTTTTTTTTTTTTTATTAATTTTCTACTAAAAAATTCATAATGACAACTATAATAATTAATTAATAAATTTTCTTTTACATTAATATTATTTAAAATATTATTATTATATTCTAAATAAAAAATATGCTTAACATATTCACATTTATCTTTAAAATATTTTATCCCATTAAAAAAAAAATTATTTATTAAATAATCTAATAAATTTTGTACTACTATAGAAGGATACAAAATCTTATGTTTGACAAAACAATAATTATTAAAACTAATATAAAATTTATCTCTTGTAGAACATAAACATTCTAAAAAAAAAAATTTATCTAAATCTCTTTTATTTTTATCACCTTCACGAAAATTAAAATATATAAGATCTAAATCAAAAGGAAAAAAATTCCTAGGAAAAAGATTATTATTCATACCTAATAAACAATAAACTTTAAATGAAGTTCCTTTAAAAGATATAAAAGAACAAAAATTAATAAAACCTATACTATAATTAACAACTTTTTTTTTAACTTTAAAAAATTTATTTATTATCTTAATAAATAAATTAGAATTTACCTTTTTTAAAAAATTACTATATTCAATAGCATTTAACAAATTATCTCAATTATTTATGTTAAAATATGGACATACTTTTACTATATCATCATCTAAAAAATCTAAAATTATATTTTTAGAAAATAAAATTCAATCAAATATAAAATATTTTTTACTTAATTTCTTTTTTCAATAAAAAATTTTAAATATTAATTGAGATAATTTACCAATTAAATCATTAAAAAACTTATTTCCAATTGTGTTATAAGGTATAATACCTTCTCATGAAGTTAAATTATTATCTATACAATAACCTAATAAAATTCGTTTAATATTATATAATCAATTCGAATTATCATCTGATAAATAATGTACATAATTATCATTAATAATATCAGTAATTCCAATATTATTTATAATATAATTTATAATTTCTAATTCATCTAAATTAATACCTAATTTTTTAAAAATAATTTTTTTATTTAAAAAAAATAAAATTTCAGAACTTGTAATTATTAAATTAGATAAATCTAATATTTTTAAAAAAACTAAAAAATTTTCTTTATAATATTTAAATTTATTTTTTTTTATAAAAAAAGGTAAATATTTCTTATAATAAGAATTAGAAAATACAGAAATAATATAAGGATAATATATATTTATATTACTAACTAAAACAATAATATCATTAGGTTTATACTTAAATTTTAAAATAATATTTAATAAATAATCATGTAAAACTTCTACTTCTTTTAAATATCCATAACAAGAATTTATACTAATTGAACAATCATTAATATTTATTTTTTCTCTAACTTTTTTTTTTTTTTTTTTAAAATACCAATAAGAATTTCTAAAATTTAAAATATCATTTTGTACTTTATGTAATATGGTATCTTTTTTAATACTAGTAAAAAAATTAATTTCATTTATATTAAAACGATTTATTAAATTAATATAATTAGCAAATATATTTCCATAACTTAACATTAAAGAATTAAACTTAATTTTATTATTTTTATAATTAGTAAAAGATAAATTATTAACTTTAAAATTTATTTTATCAAATCAAAATTTAGAAGAAGGATTAATCAAAAAATAATAAATATCAATATATTTAGATAATTTATATATAACATCAAAATATATAGGAGGTATAAAAGAAACATTAAATATAAATAAATTTGTAATTAAAGTACTTATTTTTACTTCCTTTTTTTTAATTAAATATAAAAACTTATAATAAATATTAGATATATTTAAAGAATAATTAAACTTTTTTAATAAATACTCAATAATTTTCTTTCATAAAATTGATTGTCATAACTGATGAATATCATTATTTAATTTTTCTATTAATTTTGAATTTTCTCATTTATGTAACCAATCAACACGATATATTAAATATTGGTTATATAAATCAGCTATTTTAAATGATAAAAAAAATAATTTTTCTAAATTTAAATCATCTTTTAAATAGTTTTTAATTAAAATAAACTCTTTTAAATGAATTAAATCAGGTAAAAGTTTCATTATTATAAAAACTAAATTAAATTTACTAAAATAATTAATATCTTTAATGTCAGGGACAAAAATTTTAAATATCTTTCATATAAATTGGGTTGGTAAATAAAATTTAAAATTAGCACATATACCTAAATATTTAGCTAAAAAAATTTTAATAATAAAAGATAAATTTTTATTTTGAACTAAAAAAAATTCATTATTAAAAATTCCTTTATTCATTTTATATTTTAAAACAGAAAACATAATATGTTTCAAAACTTCAAAATCATTAGATTGATATAAAAAAAACATAATTTTTATTAATAAATAAAATTAATATAAACAACAAAATTATTAATTGAAAATTAAACATATAAAATTAACCATTAAAATATAAAAATAAAAAAGATATTATTTTTTTAAAATAAAAAAAACTTTTTTTAAAAAAAAATAAAAAAAAAAAAATAAACAAAAATTATATTCAGATATTCTATTTCTTAATAACAAAAAATTAAAAACCTTAATTTTTTTTTTAAAAGGTCAAAAAAAATTTACTCCCATAGGGGTAAACATATCAGATATAATATGACTTAAATATCCTAATGTTATCCCTAAAAAAGAGTCAAGTTTTAACTTTAAATCTAAAAAAAAATTAATATAATAAACAACTACCAATAATAAAAATACTGATAATAAACTATGTGTAAAACTTCTCCTATTTAATAAATAAGATAAACTATAAGAAAAAATTCTCAATCTTCTGCCTAAAAAAGATTGAGTATGATCTAAATCAGGTAATAAACAAAATAATAAACTAAAAAAAATTACATGAAACCAATCTATATTATTTTGTAAAAAAAAAACAAGATCCTTAAATCAAAAAACAAAAATTACAGAAAAATATAAATGATTTTTAAAATACACAAAATTTATTTTTTTATTTTTAAAAAACTCAGATTAAATTCTTTAAGAGATTTTAATTTTTTATCAGCTAAAGATCATTTAGGATCATCATAAAATATTATATCTGGAACTACTATACTATACATATTAGCTGATTTTGCTGATATCATACCATTTATAGAATCTTCCAAAGAAATACAATTATAAGGTAATAATTTAAATTTATTTATTATATTAATATATATTTCTGGATTAGGTTTACTATATAATAAATCTTCTGCAGAAACAATTGAATCAAAATAGTCTCTTATTTTTAAAACATCTAAAACTAAATTAATAACTTTATAAGGAGAAGCAGAAGCTAATCCAATTTTAATATTATGTAATTTACAAAGTTTTAATGTATCTAAAACTCCTGGTAATATAGGACGATAAAGTTTTATTAATCTAAATAATTCATTAAATATATTAGATTTTATTTCTTCTTTTAAAATATTACTTAAATTAGCATAATTTAAATAAGAATCAATAATTTGATCAATTCTTAACCCAGACTTTTTTTTTAATTTAAAATTAAAATTACCTTTATTATTCATACTTGAAAATACTTTATATTCAGCTTGAAGTCATAAAGGTTTTGAATCTATAATTAAACCATCCATATCAAATATTACTGCATCTACATTAATATCTGTCATAAAATCTCCATTATTAATTATAAATAAATTATATTTTAACATATATTAATGTATAATTTAAATATAAATTTAATTTATTAATTACAAATGTACTTTTATTATTAGATTATTTTACATATACATACGTTTTTATTTAATAATATAAATATATTTAAATACATAAATAAATAAATTTTAAAATAAAATATATGAAAAATAAAAAAAAATTATTAAAAGATCACAGAAAATTAAATTTTTACTTAAATTTATATCATATTTCAAAAATGTCTCCTGGAGTAATTTTTTGACATAATAATGGATGAATAATTTTACAAAAACTTAAATCTCTTTTAAGAAAAAAGTTTAAAAAATTTAATTATTATGAAGTTAATAGTTCTTCTTTAATTAATAAAAATATATGAAAAAAAACTGGTCATTGAGATAATTATAAAAATTCTATTTTTTGTGTACCTTATAAAAATAATAAATTATGTTTAAAACCTATGAATTGTCCTGGTCATATAGACATATATAAACAAACAATAAAATCATATAAAAATTTACCTATAAAATATTCAGAATTTGGTGTATGTTATAGAAACGAAGATTCAGGTTCTTTACATGGATTAATGAGAACAAAAGTATTTACTCAAGATGATGCTCATATATTTTGCACAAAAAAACAAATACAAAAAGAAATATCTAATTGTATAGATATGACTTTTGAAGTATATAAAATATTTAAATTTAAAATCATTAAAATATATTTATCTACTAAACCTATAAAATATATAGGAGATGATTTTATTTGAAATAAAGCAGAAAATATATTAATTAAAATTTTAAAAAAAAAAAAAATTAAATATAAAATAAAAATAGGTGAAGGAGCTTTTTATGGACCAAAAATAGAATTTGTTTTAAAAGATTCATTTAATAGAGAATGGCAATGTGGTACAATTCAATTAGACTTTTATTTATCAGAAAAATTAAAAATTTTTTATATAAATAAAAAAAATAAAAAAAAAACACCAATTATAATACATCGAGCAATTTTAGGATCTTTAGAAAGATTTATTGGTATTCTTATTGAAGAATATAATGGATGATTACCATTATGGTTAACTCCTATACAAGTAGTAGTAATTAATGTTTCTAAGAAACATAAAGTTTATTCTTTAAATGTATTTAATACAATAAGTTTAAATAAAATTAAAGTTATAAAAAACTTCAAAAATAAAAATATTAACTTTAAAATAAGAGAACATACTTTACAAAAAATACCATATATAGTAATATGCGGGAATGAAGAAATTAATAAAAATAAAATTAGTATTAGAAATTATTCTAATAAAATAATTAAAAATATTAACTTAGAAAAGTTTATAAAAAAAATTAAATTTAAAATTAAAAATAAAATTTAAGAGAGATCGTTATTAAAAAAATAATTGAAAAAAAAAATAAGAAAAAGATAAATAAAATTAATTATGAAATTAAAAGTTCTCAAGTAAGAATAATAAAAAATGATGGTGAACAAATAGGAATTATAAGTATTAAAAATGCATTACATCTAGCTAAAAAAATGAATTTAGATTTAGTTGAAATTAATCCAACAGCTAATCCTCCTGTTTGTAAATTAATAAATTATGGTAAATATATCTATAAAAAAAATAAAAATATTAAAAAAAACAAACAAAAAAAAAAAATTAATATTAAAGAAATTAAATTTAGATTAAATACGGATAAAAATGATATTAAAATAAAAACTAAAAATATTATTAAATTTTTAAAAAAAGGTAATAAAGTAAAAATAACTATAAGATTTAAAGGAAGAGAAATAACACATAAAAATATAGCAATAGATATTTTAAATAATATTAAAAATGACTTAAAAAAAATTTCTTGTGCAGAATCTTTTTCAAATAAAATTGAAAATCGTCAAATGACAATGATTTTAATTAATAATAAAAAAAAAATTAATCTTATATAAATGTTAAAAGCAAAAACTACAAAATCAATTTTTAAAAGGGTGAGAAAAGTTTCTAATAATAAATTTAAATTTAAACATTGTAATTTACGTCACATTTTAACAAAAAAAAGGTCAAAAAAAAAAAGATATTTACGTACTAAACATATTATAAATAAATTAAACAGTAAAAAATTATTTAAACATGTTCCTTTTTTATAAAAGAAGAGAAAAAAATGGTAAGAGTAAAAAGAGGAATAACTTCACATGCAAGACATAAAAAAATATTAAATAAAGCTAAAGGTTATTATGGTTCAAGATCTAAATCTTTTAGATCTGCAAATCAAGCAGTCATAAAAGCTCATCAATATTCCTATAGAGATAGGAAACAAAAAAAAAGAAATTTTAGAAAATTATGAATTATCAAAATTAATGCAGAAGTAAGAAAATATGGTTTTAGTTATAGTAAATTTATAAATAAAATAAAAAAATATTCATTAGATATCAATAGAAAAATGTTAGCTGATATTATTAAAGAAAATAATGAATCGTTTAAAAATATAATAAAAATTATTCAAAAATAAAATTTTTAATTTATATATTTTAATAGATTATAAATAGTTATATTTGTTAATATAAGTATGTTTATTTTAATAAATAAAGTTATTTAATTAAATTGGTTAATGAACAAAATGTTAATTATATTTAAAAAATTAAAAATTATAAAAAAAAAAATTAAAAATATAAAAAATTTAAATTCTATAAACAAAATATATAAAAAATATTTAGGTAAAAAAGGTATTTTAAATAAATTTATTAAAAAAATAAAAAATTACCCAACTCATTTAAAACCTATATTAGGTAAAGAAATTAATAAATATAAAAAAAAAATTTTAAAATATATAAATTTACAAATAAAAATAATAAAAAAAAATAAAAAAAAAAAAAAACAAATAATAGATTTATCTTTACCTGGTAAAAATTACTCACTTATGGGTAATAAACATCCTATAACGATAATTTCAAATATGTTAGAAACATTTTTTAATAACTTAGGATTTAAAACGATATTTGGACCAGAAATTGAAAATATATATTATAATTTTGATGCACTTAATATAAGTAATAACCATCCATCACGTACTAAAAAAGATACATTTTGAATAAATAATAAATATTTATTACGTACACAAACATCATGTTTACAAATTAGGTACATGGAAAAACATAATCCTCCTATAAAAGCTATAACATTAGGCAAAGTATTTAGAAAAGATTTTGATAGTACACATACTCCTATGTTTCACCAATTAGAAGGTTTTTTAATAGATAAAAATATAAGTTTTGCAAACTTAAAATATTTAATAAAAAAATTTATAGAAAATTTTTTTAATAAAGAAAAAAAACTAAAATTTTATCCTGCATATTTTCCTTTTACCGAACCTTCTATGGAAGTAAGTATTAAACATATTAATAATAATTGATTAGAAATATTAGGATGTGGCTTAATACATCCTGAAATATTAAAGAATGCTGATATTAATCCAAAAAAATATTCTGGATTAGCTTTTGGTATAGGTATAGAAAGATTAACTATGTTGAAATTTAACATACCAGATATAAGAATTTTATATGAAAATAATATTAAAATATTAAAACAATTTTAATTTTTAAAATATAATGAAATTTATTAAAAATTGAATTAAAAAATATTTAATTAATAAAAAATATTATAATATTGAAAATATATTAAACAATAATGGATTTGAATGTAAAAATTTAAATATAAAAAAAAGTATTTTTTTAAAAAAATTTTTTATATTTAAAATAAAAAATTTTAAAAAAATAAAAAATTTTTTTTCCTATATTAAAACTAAAAATTTTTTTTTAAAAATTAATTTTTTTAAAAATATTAAAAATAAATATTTTTTAATATATAAAAAAGAAATTAACAAAAATTATATTTTATATAAAGTTTTAAAAAAAAAAATAAATAATCAATATATTTATATATTTTATAAAAATAAAAAAGTTTTAAAACTATTAAATTATTTAATAAAAAAAAATGAGATTTTAGAGATTAAAATACCTAATAATAGATTAGATTGTAATAATATAATTGGTATTTCTAAAGAAATATCAACTTTATTAAATACAAAATTAAAACTTAAAAAAAAAAAATTTTTACTTTTATCAAATAAAAAATATTTTATTAATATAAAGATATCTACTGATATTAAAAATACATTAATTAATAACTATAAATACATAATAGTTAAAAACATAAAAATATTAAATAAAAACATACCTAAATATATAAAAGAAAAAATAAAAAAATTAGGCTTTACTTTTTATAATAATATAAAAGATATAATAAATTATATTTTAATAGAATCTGGACAAATTATTAATATTTTTGATTTTGATAAAATCAAAAATAATACAATTTTTATTACAAATAATAATAATTATAAAAAAAAAAAAATTAAAAGTTTATTTTTATTAAATAAAAAAAAAATAATGTATAAATTTTATAATTTTTATAATAAAGATTTCATTGTAAACAAAAAAACAAAAAATATTTTTATTGGTGCTTTACTTTTGACAAAAAATTTTTATCAATTTAAAGATATTAAAATAAATAATAATTTATACCAATATATAAGTAATTTTGATGAAAATATACAAAATTATGCATTAAATAATACATATAAAATCATTAAAAATACATATGAAGGTAATTTAGTATCTAAAATTAAAAAAAAAAATTTATTTTCGAATAAAATTAAAAAAATAAAAATATATTTTTCAGATATAAATAAATTAATAGGTTTTAAAATAAAAAAAAAAAATATTATTAATTATTTAACAGAAATTAAATGTAAAATTAATAAAAAAGAAAAATTTTTATTCATTAAACCACCTGAATGAAGAATAGATCTTTTAAATAAAGAAGATTTAATAGAAGAAATAGTAAAAAAATATGGATATAATAATATCCCTGAAATACCATTTAAAACAGAAATATTAATAGATAATAAAAATAAAAATATTGAAAATTTAAATTTTATAAAGAATATTATAATAAATTTAGGGTATCAAGAAGTAATTAACTTTAATTTTTCTAATGTAGATACAGAAAATTTATTTTTTAAAAAAAAAAAAAAAATAGTAAAAATATTAAATCCTATATCTAACAATATGTCTATAATGAGAACTTCTTTAATACCTAACTTAATAAGAAACATAAAGTTAAACACAAAAAATCAAAATAATAGAATTAAAATATTTGAAATAGGAAAATGTTTTAAAAATTTAAATAATAAATTTAAAGAACAATTATTAATTTGTGCTTTAATATATGGAAATAAATTTGAAGAACATTGAAGTTTAGAAAAAAAAATAATTTTTGATTTCTATGATATAAAAGGAGATTTAGAATATTTAATTAAAAAACAAACAAAAAAAAAATTTTTAAATATAGAAAAAAAAAATTATAATTTTTTAGAAAAAAATTATAGTTTAAATATAAAAATAAAAGACAAAAATATTGGAATAATAGGTAAATTAAATCACAAAATACAAAATTTTTTTTCTTTGAAATATCCAATATATTTATTTGAAATAAATTTAAACTATATACTTTCTCCTTTAATTAATAAATTTAAATTACTATCTAAATTTCCAGAAAATAAAAGAGATTTAACTATCATAATTGATAAAAATATATATGTCAATGACATTTTAAAAGAATGTTTGTTAATAGATAAAAGAATTAAAAAAGTAAGTATTACTAAAATTTTTAAAAAATTTAATTTAAAAAATAAAACTAAAAAAAATATTACTATACGTTTTATAATACAAGATAATAAAAAAAATTTAAAAGACGTAGAAATAAATCATTTAATTAATAAATGTAGAAAAATTCTTATTTTAAAATATAATGTTCTTTTTCAAGAAATTAAATAAATACAAATTAACTAAAATAATTCTTACATTATTTATTAATATTAGTTAATACTCAGAATTGAACTGAGATCTTACCCATACCAAAGGTATATTTTACCGTTAAACTATATTAACTTAATAATATTTTTTATCAAAATTAAATAATATTTTACCATAAATTAATATTTAAAAGTTAATAATTAATTTAAAATAAAAATCAAAGTTTTAATTAAAATGACATATTTATCAATATTAAATATATGAACATTTATAAAATAAAAAAAAAATATATAGAAATAAAAAATAAAGATTTATTACCAATATATTATTCAAAAAAAGATTCTTTTAAAAAAAGTAAAAATAAAAAAATTATTATAGTTATAGAAGAAATATTTGGAGTAAATCAAAATATAAAAGAAATTTGTTTAAGGTTAACTAAACATAATTATTTAGCAATAGCCCCAGAATTATTTTTTAGATTTAAAAATTTAGATTTTAATCAAAATATTAATTCTTTAAGAATAAAAATAAATGATTTATCAGATTTACAAATTATTTCAGATATAGAAGATTTAATAATATGAGTAAAAAATAAATTTAACACTAATAAAATTGGTTTAACCGGATTTTGTTGAGGAGGAAGAATTAGTTGATTATATTCATTTTATAAAAAAAATATAAATACAGCTGTAATATGATATGGTAGACTATCTGGTGAAAAAAATAATAAACATCCTTTACATCCTATAGATATTGGAGAAAAAATTAATATTCCTGTATTAGGTTTATATGGAAAAAAAGATATAAGTATACCTATATCTATAGTAGAAAAAATGAAAGATAAATTAAATAATTTAAATCAAAAAATTATAATTTATCCAAATGCTGGACATGGTTTTTATGCAGATTATAGACCTTCTTACCATAAAGAATCAGCTGAACATGCTTGAAAAAAAATGATAGATTGATTTGAAAAATATATTATTTAATTTTTTTTTAAAAAAACTATGAAAAAATATTCGTTTAATTCTATAAATTCATCTGTTAATACTGAAGATAATGCTCTTCATATATATATGAATAATGTATATGGATGAATGTCTTTTGGACTTTTATTAACTTCTATTATTGCATGATATACAACAAAAATACCTTTGTTACTAAAATTAATTTTAGAAAATAGGTTATTTATTATAACAATATTATGTTTACAATTAGTAATAGTTCTAACATTATCTAATATGATAAACAAATTAACAACACATACAGCTACAATATTATTTATAATGTATTCTATATTAACTGGTTTAACTATGTCTACTATATTTATAGTATATACATATTCATCTATAGCATCGACATTTTTATCAACTAGTATAATGTTTGGAATAATGAGTATATGAGGATATTTTTATAAAAAAGATCTAACTAAAATAGGTAATATTGCGTTAACATTATTAACGGGGATCATTATATCGACAATAATTAATATATGATTAAATAATAAATTTTTAATGTGAATTATATCATATATAGGTATAATAATTTTTTGCATATTAATAGCATGAGATACTCAAAAATTAAAAGAAATTGGTAATAACATTTTAATTGAACATAATGAACAGTTAAAAAGATATTCTATTTTAGGAGCTCTTATGTTATATTTAGATTTTATAAATTTATATATTTTATTATTAAGAATAATAGGTATTAAATTAAATAATAGTAATAATGAAAAAGATTAAAGTTTAATTATATAATTAATTTATGTAGAAAAGGAATTTTTTCCTTTTCTAAATTATTTATTAGTTTAAAAAAAATGTTAATTGCAGTAATAACTAGAAACAAAAACACATATTTTTGTAAAAGAATAAAACAAGAAATTTCTAAAAATAACAAAATTATTTTTATAAATCCAAAACAATGCTTGTTTAAAATACAAAATTATAAAACTTATATTTTTTATAAAAATAAGTATTTAAAAAAAATAGATCTTTTAATTCCTAGAATATCTTCAAATAAACAAAATTATTTAGAACTAAACATTTTAAAAGAATTAGAAAAAATTAGTTTTAAAATAATAAATAATTATAAATCTATAAAACTAAGTAATAATAAACTATTAACATTAAAATTAATGTCAAAAAACAAAATAAAAATACCTAAAACCATATATATATTAAATAATAATAATTATAATATGAAATATATAGAAAAAGAAATAAAATTTCCAATGATAGTTAAATCATTAAATAGTTGCCAAGGTAAAAAAGTTTTTCTAATTAAAGAAAAAAAAAAATATGAAAAAATAATTAAAAATTTACTTAAAGAAGAAAAACATTTGTTAATACAAGAATTTATTATTCAAAAATATATACATGACATAAGATGTATAGTTTTTGAAAATAAAGTAATAGCAACAATGAAAAGAGTAGCAAAAAAAAATAAATACAGATCTAATATATATCAAGGAGGTACACCTTATAAAGTTAAATTATCAAAAAAAGAAAAAGAAATTGCAATTAAAGCTACTAAAAAAATAGGATTAAAATTTTCTGGTGTAGATATTATAAGATGTAAAAAAAATATGAAACCTATTTTAATAGAAGTTAACTCAACTCCAGGAATAAAATATATAGAAAAAATAACAAAAAAAAATATTATAAAAAAAATTATTCAATAATTTTATTTTTCTTAAAGTTTAAAATACAATTTAATATTTCTTGTTTAGCTATATTAATATCTTCTCAACCAAACACTTCAGTTCATTTATTACTTTCTAATGATTTATAATTTTGAAAAAAATATAAAATCTTATCTAAAGTATTTTTAGATATGTCAAAAATATCTTGTATAGAATCATATTCTTTAGTTATATTATAGTTTGGAATAGATATAATCTTATTATCATCTCCACATTCATCTTTCATTTTTAATAAACCAACTGGACGTACATTAATTACACTACCAGGTAATATTGAATTAGAAGTAATAACTAAAATATCTAAATTATCATTATCATTAGATAATGTATTATTTATATAACCATAATTAAATGGATAAAATACAGGAGTATTTATAAATCTATCAACAAATAAAACATTATTTTCTTTATTAATTTCATATTTAATTAATGAAGAATTATATGAAATTTCTATTATAGCATATAAATCTTCAGGTGGATTATTACCACATAAAATCTTTTTATAATTCATACTATTTATTAAATTAAAATGTTAAAATATAAATAATTAATCAGAAATATTATAATAAAATTTTTAAAAAATATCAATTTAAAATATTAAAATGAATTTAATAAATAAATTAACTAAAAAAAAAATAAAAATTAAAAAAAATATATTTAAAATAATAAATAACATTAAAAATAAAATTAATTGTAATGTTCAAATAAATGTAATTTTAAACATAGGTTATAATTTAAAAATAAAAAATCAAAAAATAGAAATAATAGAATATATAAATAAAGAAAAAATAATTTTACAATTAAATAAAAAAAATAGAAAAATTACTACTAAATTAAATAATATTAATAACATTAATAATAATCATATTAATTATATTAAAACTATTATTGATTTTGCTACTAAAGATAAATTTAATAACTTAATTAAAAAAGAAGATTTTGCAACTAAATATAAAAAAAATTTAGGTTTAATATTTAAAGATGACATATCTATAGAAAATATTTTACAAATAGTAAATAATATAGAAACAAATTCAATAAATTATAATAAAAAATATATATTTAGTGAAGGAGTAAATTTTAATAATACTATTACTAGTATATTGATAGCTAATAATTTTAATTACATAAAACATTACGATTATAGAAATTATGTTTTAATAAATAATTTAATAGCAAAAAATAAAAAATCTATGGAATCTAATTCCAAATATATATTGAAACATAAATTATCAGATTTATTAAATAAACATCATGTATTAGGTAGAAAAACAGCAATAGAAACTCTCTTAAAATTAAATGCTAAAAATATAGATACTCAAAAATCTAAAGTAATTTTTAATAAAGAAATTGCTGTTAAAATATTTTTATATTTAGCACAATCAATTCAAGGAAATAATATTTATTATAAAACATCTTTTATGGTTGATAAACTAAATAAAAAAATTTTTCCTGAATGAATAAATATTTTAGAAGATCCTTTTGTTTATAAAAATATTGGTAGTAAACCATTTGATAATGAAGGAATAAATACAAAAAAATATTTTATTATAAAAAATGGAATTTTAAAAACATGAATTACAGATACTTATTTTTCAAGAAAATTAAATTACTTAAATACCTCTAATAATGGAGGAATACATAACTGAATTTTTTTAAATAATAAACAAAATATTAATTTTCAAGAACTTATACAAGAAATGAATAACGGAATTATTATAAATGAATTATTAGGAGAAGGAGTTAATATAAGTACAGGATTTTTTTCTAAAGGTGCAACAGGTTATATAGTAAAAAATGGTAAGATTAAATCATCAATTAATGAATTTACTATATCAGGAAATTTAATAAATTTATTTAAAAATATAATTAATATGAGTAATAATTTTAATCATAACTCTAATATTAAATCTGGATCAATATTAGTATCAGATATACAAATTTCTGGAAAGTAATTAATTTTAAAAAAAATGAACTCTAAAAAAAAAATAAGAAATATATACAAAAAAAAAATAAATAGTATTAGTAATATAAAAAGAAAAATAGATTCTATTAAAATAATAGATTCAATTAAAAAAAAAATTTTTTAAAAAATCTTTTAATATAGGAATTTATTATCCATTAAAAAATGAAATAGATATTTTATATTTAACTAAAATATGTAAAAAAAAATTTTATTTACCAATTATAAATTTTCAAAAAAAAAAAATGTTTTTTTTAGAATTTAATAAAGCCTTAAAAAAAAAAACATTTACTTCTTCAAGAATAATTAAAAATTCTTTTTATAAAAAGAAACTTGATTTAATATTTATTCCTTTAATATCTTTTGATATTTTAGGTAATAGAATAGGAAAAGGATTAGGCTTTTATGATTTTTTTTTAAAAAAAATAAGTTATTATCCGATAACTATTGGAATAGCACATAATTTTCAATTATATAAAAATATATTGCCTATAAATCATTGAGATATACCTTTACAAGGAGTAATTACTCCATCTAAAATGTGAAAATTTAATCTTAAAGATTAAATTAATAAATTTTTACAATTAAATAAAGAAAAAATTTTGATTAAATAACGCAAAATAAATTTTTGAGAATTTCTTAATCATATCCTAGGATCATAAAATTTTTTATTAGGATTATAAATACCTTTAGGATTACCTAATTGAGATTTTAAATAATTTTTATTATTTTTATAATAATTAAATATTCCATTTCAATAATTTCATTGTACATCAGTGTCTAAATTAATCTTAACTACTCCATATTTTATAGATTCCTTAATCATATTTTTTGATGAACCTGATCCTCCATGAAATACAAAACTAACTGGATTATTTTCTTTAAATAAATATTTATTTTTAATTAATTTTTGTGAAATTCTTAAAATTTTAGGACATAACACAACATTTCCAGGTTTATATACACCATGTGTATTTCCAAAAGAGGCAGCAATATTAAAATATTTACTAATCTTAATTAATTTAGTATAAGTTAAAAGTACATCTTTTGGATTAGTATATAACTTTTTATTAGATATACTAGTATTATCTAAACCATCTTCTTCTCCACCAGTACATCCTAATTCTAATTCAAGATTAATATTTAATTTAGACATTTTAATTAAATATTGAGAACAAATATCTATATTTTCTTTTATATTACAAGTAGATAAATCTATCATATGTGATGTAAATAAATTTTTTCCATATGAATCATAAAAACCTTTTTCATATTCCAATAAATAATCTATTCAAGGTAAATTATTTTTATTACAATGATCAGTATGTAAAATAACTGGTAAATTATAATATTTAGATACTTCATGAACGTATTTTGCTCCTAAAATAGCTCCATATAATGATGATTTTACTTGTCCTATATAAGAAGATAAAAATTTTCCAGAAAAAAAACTAGAACCTAAAAAAGAAAACTGAATAATTACTATTGTATTTGATTTTTTAGCTGTTTCTAATACAGCATTAATAGAATTTGTATCAACACAATTTATTGCTGCTAATGAAATTTTTTTCTTTTTTAAAATATGAAATAATTTATGCATTTCTATACTTGACATTATACCAGAATTAAGAAAACCTAAAAATTTTGACATATTATTAAAAATATTTTTTTTATTAATTTATTAATTTAAATTTTTTTTCTAAAATAGATATTACTGGTAATTTTTTACCTTCAATAAATTCTAGAAAAGCTCCACCACCAGTAGATATATATGAAATTTTATTAGTTATATTTAATTTTTCTAAAATAGCAATAGTATCTCCTCCACCTACTACAGAAAAAGCATTACTTTTTACAACCGCTTCAGCAATAATGGTTGTTCCTTTACGGAAATTAGGAAACTCAAAAACTCCTAATGGACCATTTCATAATATAGTTTTAGCTTTTAAAATAATACTAGCAAAAAAATAAGCAGTTTTATCTCCTAAATCCATAATTTCTTCATTATCTAAAATATTATTTAAATTTTTTAAATATGACTGAGATTTTTCTGAAAATTCTATACCTACTCTACAATCTATTGGAATAGGAATATTATATTTATCACGCAATTTTTTAGCTAAATATTTATAATTAGGTTCATGTAAAGATTTACCTACATTATTATCTATAGAAATAAATGTATTGGCTATTCCTCCCCCTACTATAATAAAATCAGATACTTTAGATAAAAATTTTAAAATATTAAATTTACTTGAAACTTTTGATCCACCTACAATTGATACCATAGGTCTCTCTGGATTTAACATAACTGTGGATAAAGCTTTAATTTCAGAAAAAAATAAAAAACCAATACAAGAAACTGAAGAATATTTTATAATTCCATAAGTAGAAGCATGCATACGATGAGCAGTTGCAAAAGCATCCATAACTACTATATCACATAAACTAGCATATTTTTTAGCTAGCATATCATCATTACTAACTTCTCCTATATTAAAACGAACATTTTCTAACATTACTAAATTTTCATTATCATTTAAAAAAAGTTTATCATTCACTAAATAATCCTTTACTAAACGTATTGAAGTATTTAAATATTTATTTAATTTATCTATTATAATTAACAAAGAATATTTTTCATCATATTTACCTTCAATAGGTCTACCTAAATGAGAAACTAAAATAACTTTAGCACCTTTACTTAAACAATATTTAATAGTAGGTAAAGAAGCAACAATTCTTTTATCAGATGTAATATTATTATTTTTAATAGGTACATTTAGATCTAATCTAACAAAAACTTTTTTTTTAAATAAATCTAAATCTTGTATCTTAATAAAACACATAAATTTTTCTCTAAATAAATAAATTTATAATAAATAAATTTTTATTTTTAATAATAAAAATTTATTTTAAAACTTAATTAATTAAATTAATTATTTATAACTATCTTTTTACTAATTTAAATTTTTTTTTTAAAAAAAAATTAATTAAACATTAATTTCAGTACTTTCATTTCATAATTTCAAAAATTTTTTCTTATATTGTTTAACTACTTTTAAAAAACATTTTAAAAAAATAATATTTTCAGAATTATATTTTTCTGCACTTATTGTATAATTATAAGATCCAGTTTGAATAGAATTATTATCAATAATAAGAAATTTATTATGCATAATTTTATATGAATAATTTAATTTAACTAAAATATTATGATTTATTAACTTTTTAAATATTTTATTTTTTTTATAATTTAAAGAATCTAAAATTATTTTTACTTTAACTCCTCTATTATAAGCTTTAATAATTGCATTAACAATATGTTTATTAGTTAAATGATAAGCTACCATTAATAATTCATATTTAGCATTATTAATAACATTTAATAAAAAATTTTCAATACCTCCACGAGGGGAAAAAAAAACTAAAATTTTTAATTCTTTAAAACTATTACAATTAAAACTATTCACTAAATTAATTTTTAAAAAAAAAAAAAAAAAATTAACTTAATTACAAAACTATTTTTTTTTTTTAACATTTATTTCATTTATCTCTTTAATTAACTTTTTAGTCCATTTATTAATTCTACTTAAAGTTAATTTAGATTGATTATCTTCATCTAAAAATAAACCTATAAAATAATCTTTATTTAATAAACTTTTAGAATAATTAAACTTATAATTTTTTATAGATCAATAACCAATAACTTTAGCATTATTATCAATAACTATATTATATAGTACACTAACTCCATCACAAAAATAATCTGAATAATCAATTTGATTACCACATCCAAAAAAAGCAATTATTTTATTAGAAAAATCTATTTTTTTAAATAAAGGTAAAAAATTATCTCAATCATATTGTAATTCTCCATAATATCATGTCGAAGTACCTAATATAAAAATATTATATTTATTAAATTCTTCTAATGAACTTTTAGATATATCTAATATACATACATTAAAATATTTTTTAATACAATTTAAAATTAAATAAGCTATTTTTTTTGTATTACCTGTATTACTACCAAAAAAAATTCCAATATCTTCCATATAAAAGTACCTATCAATTTATATAATAAATAGTAAAACAAATAAAAAATAATATTTTATCATAAAGAAATTTATTTTTTAAAAATTTATATTTTTATTATAATATATAAAATATTTTAAAATAAATAAAATATAAATTTAAAAATTAATAATGAAAAAAGAATCAGTTATTTTAATATTAGATTCAGGAATAGGTGGACTTTATATATTTAAAAAAATTAAAAATATTATTTTAAATAAAATTAGTATTATATATATTATGGATAATAAAAGTTTTCCATATGGAAATAAAAATTATATATATATTTTTAAAAGAATATATAAAATTATTAATTACATAAAAAAAAAAAAAAAAATATTATTAATAATAATAGCTTGTAATACAGCATCTGTTATATGTTATAAATATATTCAACAAAAATTTAATTTTATTATTATTTGAACTTTACCAGCTATTAAATTAGCAACAAAAATAACTAAAAATAATAATATTGGATTATTAGGAACATTTATAACAATCAATAGTAATTATGTAAAAAAAAAAATAAACAATTTAAATAAAAAATTCATTATACATAAAAAATATTCTTTAAATTTAGTAAAATTTGCAGAAAAAAAAATAAAAAAAGAAAAAATAATAAATATATTTAAAGATTGAACAAATTTAGAAATAATCCCAGATACTATTATCATAGCATGTACACATTTTCATTTTATAAAAAAAGAAATACAAAATTTAATTAATAAAAAAATTTTTTTTGTTGATTATATTTCAATAATAAAAAAAAAAATATATTTTTTTTTTTCTTTAATAAAAATTAATAATTTTAAAAAAAATAAATATTTTTTATATACTAAAAATGACAAAAAAAAAATACAATTTATAAACAAAAAATATAACTTTAATATATATAAAAAAATAAAAATTTAATTTTAAATATAAATAAAATGAATAATTTATTACTTAATAAAAAAAAAATAATACTATATATAGTAGTATCTATTTTAATTATTTATTTAAATTATCTAGAATATTATTATTTTATTTTAAAAAAAAAAATTATTTATTGAAAAATAATATATTTTATATTTTTTTTAAATAAATTTGTTGAATATCCTTTAATAATAATAACTTATATATTTTGTTTAACAACATATATTAAAAAAAAAAAAAAAAAAAAAAATGTAATTTTTTATACAATAATTATATTATCAATATCATATATATTAAAAATAATTTTAAAAAAAATATTTTATTTTCCTAGACCATATTTATTTTTAAAACATAAAAAATATATTAAAATTCCAAATTTAATAAATATAAATAATAGAATTAACTATTTTCCTATTTGGTTAATTGAACACTGAAAAAAAAAAAAAAATAGTTCATTTCCTTCAGGACATTCAATATTTATGAGTTTATGAATAATTTTACTTATAAAAAAAAAAAGAAAAAAAAAAAATATTTTTATTATAATTTTATTTATTATACTAATTATTAGTAGAATATTATTCTATTTACATTATATTAATGATATAATATGTAGTTTTATTATAAATAAATATTTAATAAAAATTATTAATATATATATATTAAAACATATTAACTAAGTTATATTTTAAATACAGAAAAATCACTAGCAATTTTCGTATTTAAAAATACTTTTTTACATTCTTCTAAAAAAATATCTAATCTTTTATTAGAATATCTAGAACTAAAATGAGTAATTATAAGTTTTTTAACTTTATGTTTCTTAGCTATTAATGCTGCTTGTATATTAGTAGAATGTCCTCGACTATTAGCTAAAAATGACATACTAGAATCTAAAGTTGACTCATGTATAAGTAAATCTACATTTAAAATATTTACATTTATATTTTTTAAAGGAGCAGTATCACCTAATATAACTATACTTTTACCTTTTATAGGTAAACTTAAATAATTTTTACCATTTAATAATTTACCATTAAAAAATATTTTTTTACCTAATTTTAAACATTTATAGATAGGTCCAGGTAATATACCTTCATAAATTAATTTAGATACATTTAAAGCACCTATTTTATCTAATTCATCTATACGAAAACCATAACATTCTAAAGAATGATTTAAAAGAAAACAAATTACTCTATATTTACCATTATTTAATATTTCTCCTTCATTAATTTCAAATATATTTAATGGATAATCTATGTATGAATTAGTCATTTTAAAAGACATATTTAAATATGATTTAATTCCTTTACATCCATAAATTTCTAATAATTTTTTAGAAGAAGACATTGATCTTGAAGTTAATAATCCTAATAAACCTAAAATATGATCACCATGCATATGAGTAATAAATATTTTACTTATTTTACTTAATTTAATAGAAGTTTTTAATATTTGATGTTGAGTACTTTCACCACAATCAAATAATCAAACATCATATAAAGAAGAGTTTAAAATCAAAGCTATACTAGAAACATTTCTATTAATGCTAGGACAGCCTGCACTAGTACCTAAAAATTGAATTAACATAAATATTACTTATATAATTTTATATAATTTAAACTTTAATATTTGTAAAAGTTAACAAAGAAATTAATAAAATACATTTTTAAAATAAATTATTTAATTTATTTAAATAAAAAAAATCAATTTAGTTTATAATACTAACTTAAATTTTAAAACATTTCAAATAAATAAAATTATATATGAATACGAAAATAGCAATATTAACTAGTGGTGGAGATGCTCCTGGAATGAATGCAGCAATTAAAAGTATTGTAGAAATAGGTATAAAAAATAATTTTATAATATATGGGGTATATAATGGATTTTTAGGTTTATATCAAAAAAAAATTTTATTATTAAATAATAATCATGTATCTAATATTATTAATAAAGGAGGTACATTTTTAGGATCTTCTAGATTTGAAGAGTTTAAAGATATAAATATTAGGTTAAAAGTAATAAATATTTTAAAAAATAAAAATATAGACGTTTTAATAGTAATAGGTGGTGAAGGATCATATATAGGAGCAAAAAAATTAACTAAAATGAATTTCCCATGTATAACATTACCTGGAACAATTGATAATGATATCTCAGGAACAGATTATACAATAGGTTATTTTACAGCTTTACAAACTATAGTTAATTCAATTGATAAAATACAAGATACATTATCTTCTCATCAAAGAATATTAATTTTAGAAGTTATGGGTAGAAAATGTGGTAATTTAGCTTTATTATCAGGTATAGCTGGATCTTGTGAATTTATTATATTACCGGAAATAAAATTTAATAAATTTCAATTAATAAAAAATATCAAAAAAAAAATAAAAAACAATAAAAAACATATAATTATATTAATAACAGAAAATATTTATAATCTAAAAAAATTAGCTGTATATATAGAAAAAATAACTAAAAAAGAAACAAGAATAACTTCATTAGGATATATCCAAAGAGGAGGATCTCCTGTAGTATTTGATAGAATACTAGCATATAGAATGGGATTTCATGCTATAAAATTAATAAAAAACAATATTTTAGGAAAATGTATAGGAATAAAAAATGATATTATAATTTCTTATAATTTATTAAAAAAAATAAAAACTAAAAAAAATATAAATAAAAAATTATTAAAATTAATAAATTATTTATAAATTAATCTATTTTAAAAATAATTTTTTTAAAAACTTTTTAAAAATGAATAAAGATAAAAGAAATTTTTTGTATAACATAATAGATAAAGATATAAAAAATAAAGATATTATAATAACAAGATTTCCACCAGAACCTAATGGGTATTTACATATTGGTCATGCAAAATCTATATATATAAATTTTCAAATTGCTAAAAAATATAAAGGTAAATGTTATTTAAGATTTGATGATACTAACCCTGAAACTGAAAAAAAAAAATTTTTAAAATCTATTAAAAAAGATATAAAATGATTAGGATATAAATGAAACGATAAAATCAAATATTCCTCTGACTATTTTAAAATATATTATAAATATGCTATAAAATTAATACAAAAAAATTTAGCTTATATAGATGAATTATCAAAAAAGAAAATTAAAAAATATAGAGGAACTTTAAAAAAATTAGGTAAAAATAGTCCATATCGAAATAGATCAATTAAAGAAAATCTAAAATTATTTAAAGAAATGCGAAAAGGAAAATTTAAAGAAAAAAAAATTTGTTTAAGAGCAAAAATAAATATGAAATCTAAAAATTTAAGTTTAAGAGATCCAATATTATACAGAATTAAATATTCTAAACATTATAGAACTAAGAAAAAATGATGTATATATCCAACATATGATTTTGCTCATTGTATAGCTGATTATATAGAAAATATAACACATTCTATATGTACTTTAGAATTTCAAAATAACAAATATTTATATGAATGAATACTAAATAACTTAAATTTTAAAAAACAACCTAAACAATATGAATTTGCTAAATTAAATCTTACACATACAATAACTTCAAAAAGAAAAATAAAATTTCTTATTAAAAATAATTTTGTAAAATCGTGAAACGATCCTAGATTAATGACTTTATCTGGAATGAGAAATAGAGGATATACTCCTAAATCAATAAAAAATTTTTGTCAATATTTAGGAATTAGTAAACAAGAAAGTATTATAGATATATCTATATTAGAAGAATTTTTAAGAAAAGAATTAAATATAACATCACCTAGAGCTATAGCAATTATTAATCCTTTAAAAATTGATATTATTAATTTTGAAAAAAATAAATTAATTAAATTTAAAATACCAAACCATCCTCAAAATTCAAAAATGGGAAAAAGAAACTTTTTTTTAAGTTCTAAAATATATATAGATAGTAATGACTTTAAAGAAAATAACGTTACTAATTTTAAAGGATTAACATTAAATAATTTAGTTAAATTAAGATACGCAGGAATTTTAAAAGTAAAAAAAATAATTAAAACAAATAATAAAATTAAATATTTAAAATGCTATTATATCGATAATAAAAATTTTGATCACACTAAATTAGGTATAATACATTGAATATCTAAAGAAAATTCAATAAAAGCTAAATTTAGACTATTTAATTACTTATTTAATGAATTAAATCCTAATAAAATAGAAAAAGAATTTTATAAAATAAATCCTAATTCTTTAATTATTAAAAAAGGTTATGTAGAAAAATCTATGGAAAAAGTTTCATCAAAAAAAATTTTTCAATTTGAAAGAGAAGGTTACTTTAAAAAAAATAAAAAAAAAAAAAAATTTAAATTAATCTTTGATAGAATAATACAATTAAAAAAAAGATATTTGAATTAAGTTTAAACAATACTTATAAATAATTAGAATAATATTCCATATATATTTAATATATATTTCTTTTAAATAAAATATCTAATGGTATGAAAATTAAAAAAAATAAAAATATTTTTTTAAGTAGTATATTAAAAATAACTAAAATAAAACCTTATAAAAAAAAAAAACAAGAAAAATATATGAATATTGCACAAATTGATCATTTTAAAAAAATATTAATAATATTATACAATTTATTTAGTAAAAAAAAAGATATTAATTATAAACACTCAATTAATAATATTAAAAAAAAAAAATTATATTTTTTTTTAAAATATAAAAAAAAAAGAAAAAATATAATAAATAACATTATAAAAACAATTAAAAAAATTAAAAACAAAAATTTTGGTTATTGTAATTTATGTAAAACTAAAATAGGTATAAAAAGATTAGAAATTTTACCTATAATAAATTTTTGTATAGATTGTAAAATTTTATTAAAAATTAAAAAAATGAAATTAAATATTTATTTAAATAAATAAAGCTTTATTATTAATATAATTTAATTTAAAAAATATTAAAAATATCAAACATATATTTAAATTATATAAAAATAAATTAAATAAATAACTTTAAATATTAACTATTAATAATTAATGAAACATATATAATATGTTGAGTTAATTACAAAAAAATATATATATGTTTAATATATTAAAATTTTTAATTATATTGAATTTAGATATTTTTAAAAATTTAGTTTTTATAAAAAAACAAAAAATTATTTAAAATTTATAAATTAAAATGAAAAAAAATAAAATTTGATTAGAAAAATTATATCCTGATATAGGACAATTTTTAACCATTAATTCAGTTATTTATGAAAAACAAAGTAAATTTCAAAAAATATTTTTATTTAAAAATACCAAATTAGGTAAAGTTTTAGTATTAGATGATATATTACAATCATCAGATTATGATGAATATATATATCACGAAATGCTTTGTTTAATACCTTTTTATTCTCATAAAAATCCAAAAAATATTTTAATTATAGGAGGTGGAGATGGAGGTTGTTTAAGAGAAATAACAAAATTTAAAAAAGTACAATCAATTACATTAGTAGAAATAGATAAAGAAGTAATTAAATGTTCAAAAAAATATTTATTTAATTATCATCAAAATTCTTTTTATGATAAAAGAGTTAAAATTAATATAATTGATGGTAAATTATTTTTAAAAAAAAATAAAATTAAATTTGATCTAATTATAGTAGATAGTACTGATCCTATCGGAGATGGAAAAAAATTATTTTGTAAAAAATTTTATCAGTATTGCAAAAAATCATTAAATAAAAATGGAATTTTAACATCACAAAGTGGTACTTTAATACAAGAAGAAGCTATTAACAATTATCTAAAATTAAAAAAAATTTTTAAATATGTAGGTTTTTATCAAGCATCTATACCTAGTTACTATGGAGGTAATATGCTTTTCATATGAAGTTCTAATAATTTAAATATAAGTTCATTAAATATAGATAATAATAAAATACATTTAAACTTTAAATATTATAATAATAATATTCATAAGAGTAGTTTTATTTTTCCTCAATATTTCTTAAATAAATTAAATTTATTTAAATAAAAAAATAATGAAAAAATTACAAAAATTAAAACTATATGGATTCAATAATTTAACAAAAAATTTAAATTTTTGTATTTATGATATTAATTATACTAATTCTAGTATAGAAAAAAATAAATATATAAACTATATTGATAAAAAATATAACTCTAAAAGATTAATTAAAATATTGAAAAAAGCATGTTATTTAATTGATGCTAAAATATTAAATATTTCATATCATGAATATGATCCACAAGGAGCTAGTGCAGTATTTTTAATTAGTGAAAAATTAATTAACGAAAAAAAAAATAATAATAATATTAATATATCTAATATTATCTTATCTCATTTAAATAAAAGTCATATATGTGTACATACTTATCCAGAAAGTCATCCTGTAAAAAAAATATCTACATTTAGAGTGGATATTGAAATATCTACATGTGGAATAATTTCTCCTTTGAAAATATTAAATTTTTTTATAAAAGAATTAGAATCTGATATTGTTACTATAGATTATAGAATAAGAGGATTTACTAGAGATATAAACGGTAAAAAATATTTTACTGATCATAAAATAAAATCTATACAAAATTTTATACATAAAAATGTGAAAAATATGTATGATATTTTTGATACTAATATATATCATGAAAATATATTTCATACTAGAATGATGATAAAAAATATTTATTTAAAAAACTATATTTTTAATTATAAAAAAAAAGAAATAAATAATTATAAAAAAAAAAAAATAATTTATCTAATCTGAAAAGAAATGAGAGAAATATTTTTTAATGAAAGTAATTAATTAATATTTAAACTATTTATTTATAGTTGTTAAAACTTCACATCCGTTATCCGTTATTAAAACAGTATGCTCATATTGAGCAGATAAACTACCATCTTTTGTTTTAACAGTTCATCCATCATCCATTAATTTTGTTTTTCTATTACCAATATTAACCATTGGTTCAATAGTAAAAACCATACCTGATTTTAATAATATACTATTTTTTGAATAATAGTGTAATATTTGAGGATCTTCATGAAAATTTTTACCAATACCATGGCCACAATAATTTCTAACAACAGAAAAACCATAATTTTTTACATAATCTTCTATTAATTTACCTATAATATTTGATTTAACACCTGATTTTAAATGTTTTAAAACTAAATTAATACTATTCCTAGTAACTTTACATAATTTTTTTGAAATCAAACTATAATTACCTACTAAAAACATCTTAGATGTATCTGCATAATAATTATTTTTTATTACAGCTATATCTATATTAATAATATCACCATCTTTTAAAAATTCATTTTTATTAGGAATACCATGACAGACAACATCATTAATAGATGTACAAATAGATTTTGGATATCCCATATAACCTAAAGAAGCTGGATAAGCATTATGATAATTTACTATACGTTTATAACAAATAGTATCTAATTGATCTGTAGTTATACCTGGTTTTATAAAATTTGATATAAATAATAAAATATCATAAGCTATTTTTCCAGCAATCTTTATATTATTAATATCTCTAACTGATTTTATTAAATTTAACATTTTAAAAAAATATATTATTAATGATAATAATATATTATATTATATTCTATTATATTTTTAAAAGATTTTATATAATAAATTTATCATAAAATTTATAGGTAATAATAATGTATTTTTCATTAAAAGAAATGATTAAAGCTGGTATTCATTATGGTCATAAAACAAGATATTGAAACCCTAATATGAAACCTTATATATATACAAAATATAATAACATTCATATTATTAATTTAGAACAAACAATCACATTATTTAAAAAAGCTTTAAAAGAACTTAAAAATATTAATAATAGTAAAAAAAAAATTTTGTTTGTAGGTACTAAAAAAGCTGCTAGTAAAGAAATAAAAATAGTAGCTAAAAAATGTAATCAATACTTTATAAATAACCGTTGATTAGGTGGTACTTTAACTAATTGAAAAACAGTTAAAAAATCTATAAAATACTTTAAAATATTAGAAGAACAATATAAAAATGGTTTATTTAATAAATTAGTTAAAAAAGAAAATTTATTTAAACAAAAAATTCTTAAAAAATTAAATAATAATTTAGAAGGTATTAAAAATATGGGTAGAATACCTGATGCTTTATTTGTAATAGATGCTAAATATGAAAATATTGCTATTAAAGAAGCAAAACAATTAAATATTAAAATATTCGCAATCGTAGATACAAATACTAATCCTACAAATATAGATTATATTATTCCAGGAAATGATGATTCTAAAAAATCTATAAAATGATTTCTTAACGTAATATCTCATAATCTTAACTTAACTACTAAAGAAAAATCTAACACACAAGAAATATGTCAATAAAAAATATTAAACTAATAAAAAAAATAAGAAAAATAACTAAAATAAGTATATATGAATGTAAAAAAGCACTAGAAACTAATAAAAATAATTTTAAAAAAACAATTTTATTTTTAAAAAATAAAAATTTTAAAAAAAAAACATCTAATAAAAATAAATTTATAGAAATAAAAAAAAATAAAGAAATGATATGTATGATACAAATATATAATGAAACAGATTTTGTATCAAAAAACATTAATTTTATAAATTTTGTTGAAAAAATATTAAATTATATAATAACTAAAAAACCTTCTTCAATAAATAAAATTAATGAAAAATTTAAAATAGAAAAAAAATATTTAATTTCTCAATTTAAAGAACAAATTTATATTAATAAATATTGTTTATTTAAAAAAAAAAATATAGGATATTATTTACATCAAAATAAAATTGGGACTTTAGTAAAAATTAAAAATACATTAAATAATGATTTAATAAATAAACATAAAGCTAAACAATTAGCAATGCATATTACTGCAATGAATCCAAAATTTATAAAAAAAAAAGATATAAAATTAAGTAATTTTAAAAAAATTAAACAAAATATTTTAAATAATTTTAAAATTAATCATTTTCATAACAATAAAAAAATAAATATTAAAAAACATATAAAAGAAAAAATTAAAGAAATTTGTTTATTAGAACAAACTTTTATTTTTAATAATAAAATATTAATAAAAAATTTTCTAAAAGAAAATTATTTATCAATAACAAAATTTTATAAATTTTAACATTAAATAAATAAAAAATATATATATATGTTTAAACGTATATTATTAAAAATAAGTGGCGAAGCATTAAAAACTAAAGAAAAGATTATTAATATAAATATATTTAAACAACTTTTTAAAGAAATATTTAATATTTTAAAAAAAGATATTGAATTATCAATTGTAATAGGTGGAGGAAATATATTTAGAGGAATACAATTTAAAAATTTAAAAATAGATCGTATAACAGGAGATAAAATTGGTATAATATCTACAATAATAAATAGTTTAGCATTATACAGTTTTTTAAATAAAAAAAAAATTAAAACATATATTATGTCATCTATAAAAATAGATGGTATTTGCGAAATATTTAATGATAAAAAAGCTATAAAAATAATTAAAAAAAAAAAATTAATTATATTTGCTGGAGGAATTGGAAATCCTTTATTTACAACAGATACAGCTTCTTGTATTAGAGCTATAGAAACTAAATCTAATTTACTCATTAAAATGACTAATATTGATGGTGTTTATTTAAAAAATCCAAATAAAATATTAAAAAAAATTTCATACGATGAAATATTAAATAATAATATAAATATTATGGATAAAAGTGCTTTATATTTAGCTAAAGAAAATAAATTACCAATACGTATTATAAATATAAATAAAATTAATAATTTATATAATATTATTATAAATAATAATGAAGGTACTTTAATAGAATAAAATTTATTATTATTTAAATTAAATTACATATAAATAAATAATATGGAGATGTGGCCGAGTGGTTGAAGGCAACGGTCTTGAAAACCGTCAACGATTTTCGTTCGAGAGTTCGAATCTCTCCATCTCCGTTAATAAAAAATTATTAAAATGAATAATATACATTTAGAAAAATTAATAAATAAATATTTAAATAATAATTCAATAAAAGATTGTGCATTTAATGGATTACAAATACAAGGTATAAATAAAATAAAAAAAATTTACACTGGAGTAGATATAAGTTTAGAATTAATTAAAAAATCAATTATAAATCATGTAAATGCTATTATAGTCCATCATGGTATTTTTTGGGAAAAAGAAGAATTAAACTTAATTGGTATTAAAAAAAAAAAAATTAAAAAAATTTTAGAAAATAATATAAATTTATATGCATGACATTTACCTTTAGATATTCACAATAATATTGGAAATAATGTTTTATTAGCTAAAAATATAGGTATTGAAATTATTAATTTACCTACAAATAATAATCCTTACTTAATAGGCAAAAATAAATTTTTATCAGAAATTAAATTAATTAAAAAAATACAATATAAATATCCATATAATTTTAATATATATAAAAATAAAAAAAGAAAAATAAAAAATATTGGAATATGTACAGGATCAGGCAAAAATTATTTAGAAAAAATGATAATAAAATTCAATATAGATACATACATAACCGGAGAAATACCTGAAAATTACCTATATTTTGTTAAAGATTATAATATTAATATAATAACTATAGGACATTATTTTTCAGAAATATTAGGTATTAAAAAATTAGGAGTCTGAATTAATAAAAATTTTAATATAAAAGTTAATTTTATAATAAAGGACGTAAAAAAAAAATAATTTTTTCTAAAATTTTTTTTAAATTAGACCTTTTTTGTCAAGAATAAAAATTAAGTAATTTAGATTGTGATATATATTTTTTATTAATTTTGAAAAGTTTTCTATTTGTGTAAACATCATCTATAATTAAAGCTACTTCTAAATTTAACCAAATACTACGCATATCAAAATTAATGGTACCTATTAAACTAATATTACTATCTACTAAAATTGTTTTTGTATGTAAAAAACTACCTTTAAAAAAATAAATTTTAACATTAGACACTAACAAAGGTTCTATTAAATATCTAGAAGCTCAATAAACTAAAAAAGAATCATTTTTATCAGGAATAATAATACTAACATCTACTCCTCTATCTGCTACAGTACAAATAGCATCTATTAAAAAATCACTTGGTATAAAATATGGAGTAGTAATAATTAATCTTCTTTTAGTAGAAAAAATAATATTTAATAATGATCTATGTAATAAATTATTAGGTAAGCCTGGACCAGTAGTTATTACTTGAATTAAATTATTCAATTTAACATTTTTTTTTTTATATTTACTTTTTTTATAAAAACTTAATATTTCTTTTTTAGAAAATATATTATTACCAGTTTCTAACTCTCAATCATAAGAAAATATTATTTTCATAATATATATTAAAAAAAAACTATTTACTTTTACTACTAAATCTACTCATCCTTCTATTCCAATGTATTCCTTATAAAAATTTGGATCAACTAAATTCATACTTCCTATATAAGTAATATTATCATCAATTAAAATAATTTTTTTATGTTGTCTTAAATCTATTCTTCTTAAAAAAAAATTTAAAAAACTAAATTTTAAAGATTCAACTATTTTAATACCTGCTTTTAACATTATTTTAGGTCAAATAGTTTTAAAAAAATTTAAACTACCAACAGAATCAAGAATTATTTTACAACAAACTCCTCTATATGAAGCTCTTATTAAAGAATAAGCTACTTTATTAGATAAATAACCAGGTTCTCAAATATAAAAAATAATATATATACTTTTTATAGAAGAATTAATATCTTTTATTAAAGAAAAAAATAATTTTTCACTATTTGTAAAAAATAATATTTCATTAAATATTACCGGTGGTATATTCAATTTATTAAAATATAAACCAAATAATTTTTTATTTATTTTTGTACAAAAAAAAAAATCTTGATTACTTAATAATATTTTTTTTCTAAATCAAACTTTAAAAGCTCTTTTATAAAAGAAATTTCTTATATATGAATCTCCAAATATTATATAAATAATTTTTCCTCAAAAAGTAAAAAAATATATTATAATTAATCAAAATAATATATATATTAACCTATTATTATTAATAATTAATCTTACTATTATAAATAAATAAAAAAAAAAATTTATTAATGAATAAATACTAAATATTTTATTTTTAATTAAATTAAACATTTTATTTTATAAATTTTATATTTTAAATTCCTAAATTTTATTTTTAAATAAACAACACAATAATTTCATAAATATAAATTATATATTATATAAAATAATAAAATATATGAACTATTTTCTCTTATATTTTATTTTAATAAATAAATTATTAATAAATAATTTATTTAATTAAATTTCATTTAAATTAATTTAAAATATTTTTTTTAAAAAATATATTTTAATTTAATATTAAATTAGTAAAATATATTACTATATAAATATGAATAAAAAAAAAAATTATAAAAAAATTTTATATTTAGAAAAAAAAATAAAAAAATATTCATTTTATTATTTTAATTTAAATAAAAATTTAATTAGTAATGAAGAATATGATTATCTATTAAGAAAATTACAAATTTTTAAAAAAAGATATCAAAAAAAAAAATATACCCAAAACATAAATATGTTATTAAATAACAAATTTAAAAAAAAAAAACATAACATACCTATGTTATCAATAAAAAGTATATTTTCTATTATAGAATTAAAAAAATATATAAATATTATTAACAAAAAATTTGATTCTCAAAAATTTTGTTGCGAACTTAAAATAGATGGTATAGCTATTAGTTTAATTTACATAAAAAATAAACTTAAATACGCATTAACTAAAGGAAATAATATATATGGAGAAAATGTATTAAATAACATTAAAAAAATACAAAATATACCAAAATATTTAAATATTAAAATTAATTTTGAATATTTAGAAATTAGAGGAGAAATATTTATCTCTAAAAAAAATTTTTTAATTTTAAATAAAAAAAATAAAAATAATAAAAAAAAAATATTTTCAAATACAAGAAATTTAGTATCTGGATCTATTAAACAAATTAATAATGAAAATATAAAAGAAAGAAATTTATCATTTATAGGATACGATATTATTTTAAATAAAAAAAATAGATTGATATGTTTAAATCAATTTAAATCACTTTATTTTATTAAAAAATTAGGTTTTAATATAAGTCGTTATACTAAAATATATTCTACATTAAATGAAATAATTAATTTTTTTAAAAAAATAAATAAAATACGAAATCATATTTTTTATCCTATAGATGGAATAGTAATAAAAATTAATAATAAAAAAATACAAGAAAAAATAAACAGCAATAAAAATTACGTAAAATGAGCAATAGCATTAAAATTTACTCCTAAAAGTAAAATAACAAAATTAAAAAATATTAATTTCCAAATAGGAAAATATGGAACAATAATACCTATAGCAATAATAGATAAAATTAATATTAGTGGAGTTAACATTAGTAAAATAAATTTATACAATTTAAATTTTTTAAAAAAATTATCTTTATCTATTAATGATAAATTATTAATAGTTAGATCAGGAGATGTTATACCTAAAATTAGTAAAATTATAAAATCTAATAAAGAAAATAAAATTTTAATACCTAAAAATTGTCCTTCATGTAATATTAAAATTAATTTTAAAAATAAAATACCTAAATGTAACTCAAATTTAAAATGTCCTGAACAATTAATAAATAAAATTAAAACTTTAACCTCAAAAGAAGGTTTTAATATTACTGGTATAGGACCTAAATTAATAAAATTACTAATTAAATATAAATATATTATACATATAACAGATATATTCTATTTGAAAATAGAACAACTGATTAAAATACCTAAAATTAAATACAAATTAGCTAAAAAAATTATTAATTCTATTAATAAATCTCTTAAAAACATCAAACTTCATAACATTATTTATTCTTTATCAATACCTAATATAGGTAAACATACATGTTATATATTAAGTAAAAATTTTAAAACATTAAAAAAATTTGCATTATGTACATTAAATGATCTCCAAAAAATTAAAAAACTAAACAAAAAAAAAATAAATAACATTGTTCAATATTTAAAATGTTTTACAAATTTAAAATTAATAAAAAAATTATTAATAATATTAACAATTAATTAAATTTTAAATTAACTTTTTAAAACAAATTTAACTAAATATTTTATTCTAAATAAAATACTTTTTTTACCTAACAAATATATTAGTTTATCTAAACTGATAGTTTTATTTTCAAAAGTTAAAAAAAATCTTAATGACATTAAAATATCTTTTTTCTTTATAAAAAAAAATTTAATAACTATAATATTTATTATTCTATTAATATTTTTTAAATTTCAAAAAAAAATTTTTAAAATTAACATTAAAAATGTTTTTAAAAGTTTTAAAAATCTTTTTTTTTTAAATTTTAAAATAATATTTTTTTTATTATTTAAATAATATCGATTATCAAATAATAAACAATTCACAAAAATTTCTCTTAAAGAAGAACAATGTTGTGAAAAAAAAGTTATTATTTCTGTAATATTATTAATTTTTTTAAAATTTATTTTCTTTTTTTTAAAAAATGGTTTTAAATAAAAAAATAATTTATTATATGCAATAGAAGAAATATAATATTTATTAATTCATTTAAATTTAGAAATATTTATTTTACAAGGAGATTTACGTATATTAGATAAATTAAATAAATATTTCATTTCTTCTATAGAAATAATTTCTTTATTTTTATATGATCAACCTAAACGTAATAAATAATTTAATATAGAATCAGGTAAAAAACCTTCATTTATATAATAATTTATGTTTGAATCAAAATTTCTTTTAGATAATTTTTTATCATTATTATTTAACAATATAGGTAAATGGACATATACAGGTAAAGTATATTTTAAAGCATGTAATATATTAACTTGTTTAGGAGTATTACTAAGATGATCTTGACCTCGAATAATATGAGTTATAGACATATCATAATCATCTATAGCAACACAAAAATTATATGTAGGTATACCATTAGATCTTTGTATGATAATATCATCTAATTCTAAATTAGAAACTTTAATATTACCAAATATATAATCATTAAATGATGTATATCCATGTATAGGATTTTTAAATCTAACAACATATTTATTTTTTGACAACAAAATTTTATTTCTACAAAATCTATTATATAAATATTTTTTATTTTCTTGTAAACATTTTTTTTTTATATTAATTATTTTTTCTTCAGTACAATAACACTTATATGCTTGATTTTTATCTAACATATCATTTATTTTATCTTTATAAAAATCATATCTTTTAGATTGGTAATAAACATCATTATCTCAATATAAACCTAATCATTCTAAAATTTTTAATATATGTAAAATATAATGTTGTTTTGATATATTTAAATTAGTATCTTCTATACGTAATAAAAATTTACCTTTATTCTTTCTTGCATATAATCAAGAATATAGTGCTGTACGTATATTACCAATATGTAAATAACCACTTGGACTAGGTGCAAATCTCGTTATAATATTCATTATTATATTTATTTATAAAATTTATTTTTTAAATTATATATATAAATATTATATTCAATAAACTCAAAAAAATATATTTTTATTTTAAAATGCAAAAAAGAATAAGAAATTTTTCTATTATAGCACATATAGATCATGGTAAATCTACATTATCAGATCGCATAATAGAAATATGTAAAAATAAAAAACTTAAAAAAAATGAAGTAAGAATATTAGATTCTATGGATATAGAAAAAGAAAAAGGAATTACAATAAAATCACAAAGTATAAATTTAAAATATAAATTAAATAAAAATAAATATATATTTAATTTAATTGATACACCAGGACATATAGATTTTTCATACGAAGTATCAAGATCATTATATGGATGTGAAGGAGTCTTACTTTTAATAGATGTTACACAAGGTATAGAAGCCCAAACTTTAACAAATTATAACATAGCAAATCATCTAAAACTGAAAATTATTACTATTATTAATAAAATAGATTTATTAAGAAATAATGTAAACAATATTAAAAAACAAATAGAAAAAACATTAAAAATAAAAAAAGAAAAAATTATTTTATGTTCAGCTAAAACAGGAGAAGGAATTAACGAAATAATAAAAAATATTATTAAATATATACCTTCACCTCAAGGAGATTCTAACGCAAAATTAGAAGCATTAATAATAGACTCATATTTTAATAATTACTTAGGAATATTATTTTTAATTAAAATAAAAAATGGATCTTTAAAACAAGGAGATAAACTTATAAAAGTAGGAGATAAAAAATCATTTATAGTAGAACAAATTTTTATACAAACACCAAAAAAAGTGATTAAAAGAAAATTATTTTGTGGAGAAATTGCATGAATATCATGCAACATAAAAAGTATTAAAAATACTATAACAGTAGGAAATACATTAACGTTACTTAAAAATCCTACTTTTAATAAAGTGACTAAATTTAAAAAAATACAATCTCAAATTTATGCTAAAATTTATCCTATTGAAAATAATGATTTTTTATCTTTAAAAAAATCTATTAAAAAATTAAATCTTAATGATCCATCTCTAGTTTATGAAATAGAAAATTCAACTATATTAGGTTTAGGATTTAAATGTGGATTTTTAGGATTATTTCATATAGAAATAATAAAAGAAAGACTTAAAAGAGAGTATAACTTAGATATAATTATCACACAACCTACAGTAACTTATAAAGTTATAAATAAAAAAAATCAAATTATATATATTAATAATCCATCTGAAATGTTTGAACAAAAATATATTAAAAAAATAAAAGAACCTTATTCTATATGTATTATTATTTCACCTATTAAATATTTAGGGAAAATAATAAAATTATGTATTAAAAAAAGAGGAACACAAAAAGAAATAACTTTTAATAAAAAAAATGTAATTATTAAATATAAATTACCATTAATAGAAATAATAACAAATTTTATTGATAAATTAAAATCTATATCGAATGGATACGCTTCTTTTGAATATTATTTTTATAAATTTCAAACTTCAAATATAGTAATTTTAGATATATTAATTAATAAAAAAAAAATAAATGAATTATCTACTATTATACATAAAAATAATATTTATTATTATGGGAAAAAAATAATAGAAACTATTAAAAATAGTTTATCTAAACATCAATTTAATATTACAATACAATCTTGTTGTAATAACAAAATTATAGCTAAAACCAATATAAAAGCATTAAGAAAAAATGTTACTTCTAAATGTTATGGAGGTGATATTACTAGAAAAAAAAAATTATTACAAAAACAAAAAGAAGGTAAAAAAAAATTAAGAAAAATTGGAAATATAAATATACCATCAATAACATTTTTAAATATCTTAAAAATTAAATAACTAAAATTTATGAATTTATATAATATTTTAATATTTACTTTTGTTTTAATTACTGGAATTATTTTTCTTTGTAAAAAATGATTTATATTTTTAAATATAAAAAATGAACAATTTAAAAAAAAAAAATATATTTATCAAAAAATAATAATTTTTTCCAACTTATTAGCAGAAATATTCCCAATATTATTATTTATTTTTACATTTAGATCATTTTTATATGAACCATTTCAAATACCTTCAGCTTCTATGATGCCAACTTTATTAATAGGAGATTTTATTTTAGTAGAAAAATTTTCATATAACATAAAAAATCCATTGACAAATAATATTATTTTAGAAATTAATCAACCTAATTACGGAGATGTTGTTGTATTTCAATACCCTAAAAATAAAAATTTAAACTATATAAAAAGAATTATAGGTTTACCAGGAGATAAAATTATTTATAATGAAAAAACAAAAGAAATTAAAATACAGAAAATATGTAAAAACAAAAAAATTAAATACTGTAACAAACCAATTATTAAATACATAAATCAAAAACAAAGTAACTTTATAGAAGAAATAGAATTATCTTCAAATAATAATATTAAAGAATATTTTTGAGATTTAAATATAAAAAAAAAAAAAAATAAAAATAATCAATACATTATACTTTTTGAAAAAGAAGAAGTTATTAATAATAAAAAACATAAAATATTATTTATCCCTGAATTTCATAATAAAAAAAAAAAAAATATATGAATAATACCTAAAGATATGTATTTTGTAATGGGAGATTATAGAGATAATAGTGAAGATAGTAGATTTTGAGGATTTTTAAATAAAAATCTTCTAATAGGAAAAGCAAAATTTATATGAATGAGTTTTGAAAAACAAGAAAATAATTGACCAACTAATATAAGATTAAAAAGAATTGGAAAAATATATTAATAAAACTATATATGTAGTTAATTTCAAAATTATGTACAATATAAAAAAATTACAACATAAATTAAAATATAAATTTTTAAATATTAAAATATTAATTTTATCTTTAACACATAGAAGTTATAGTATATATCATAATGAAAGACTAGAATTTTTAGGAGATTCTATATTAAATTTTGTAATTACTAAAAAAATATATAAAAAATTATCTTTTGAAAAAGAAGGATACATGACTAGAATTAGATCTAATTTAGTAAATAGTAAAAATTTACTTAAAATAGCAAAAAAAATTAATTTAGGTAAATATATTTTATTAGGACAAGGAGAATTAAAAATGCAAGGACAATATAAAGAATCTATACTATCAAATACTCTAGAAGCAATTATAGGAGCAATATTTATTGATAGTAAAAATATAAAAATTGTAGAAAAAATAATTAATTTTCTTTTCTTTACAAACTATCAAAATATTTTTAAAAAAAAAAATTACAAAGATCCTAAAACCACATTACAAGAATATTTACAAAAATTAAAATTACCTTTACCTAAATATTTAGTAGTTAATAAACAAGGAAAAGATCATAAACAAATTTTTACTATACATTGTAAAATAAATAACTTAAATAAACCTTTAGAAGGTGTAGGAAATAATAAAAGAAAAGCAGAACAAATAGCAGCGAAAAAAGCTTTAATATATCTTGGAATAATATAAAAATTATGAAAAAAAAAATAATAACAAAATGTGTATATATTCCTATAATCGGAAAAACTAATACAGGTAAATCTACTTTATTTAATAAATTAATTAAAAAAAAAATATCTATTACATCTAAAAAAAAAAATACAACACAAAAAAGAATTATAGGTATAAATACTAATAAAAATAATCAATATATTTATATAGATAATCCTGGATTTTTTCCCTATCAATCTCCTAATAAATATATACAAAATATCATATATTTTTTAAAAAATTTTTTTTTAATAAAAAAAATTAATTTATTTATTTTTATAATAGGATTATCTATTAATTTATATGAAATAGAATTAATTAAAATATTTAAAAAAAAAAAAATAAATATTTTATTATTAATTAATAAAATAGATAAATTAAAAAATAAACTAATACTTTTACCTTATATAAAAAAAATAAACAATATTAATAATAAATATATATCTATAATTCCTATTTGTATAAAAAAAAAAAAACATATAAAAAATTTAATAAATAAATTCATAAAAAATTTTATGATCATTTCTAAACATTTTTATAAAAAAAATATTATTACAAATTGTAATAATGAATTTATTATTAGTGAAATAATTAGAGAAAAAACAATAAGATTATTAGGAGATGAAATTCCTTATTTTTTAAATTTTAAAACTAAAAAAATAATTCATATAAATAATATTTATAAAATAGAATGTATAATTTTTTTTAAAAAAAAACAATATAATAAAATTATCATAGGTTTTAATGGTAATAAAATCAAAAAAATAATAAAATTATCTATAAGAAGTATTAAAAAATACTTAAATACAGAAAAAAATATTTTTTTAAATATAAGTTTAAAACTTAAAAAAAATATAACATTAATTTCCTCAAATTAAATGTGAAATATCTTTTATATTTCAAATATAATTAATTATTTCATTAACATGATGTTTTATACTTATAAATTTACTACCTTGTTTTTTTTTTAAAAACTTTAAATTATTTAATATCTTTTTCTTTGAAAATCTTATTTTTTTATTATAGTAAAGTCTAATAAATGATATTTTTAATAAATTTTTACAAATTTTGTAATATCTTAATTTAATATTTTTTGATATATAAATATTTTTTTCATACCTCATTATATAAAAAATAGTATTAATATGATTTAAAATACATTGACTATTTATTAATCATAATTTAACTATAGATAAATTAATTTTTTTCAAAAAAATTTTTTCCTTTAATTGAAAAAATAAAGACATAATTTCATTATTTAATTGATTTAATTGATTTAATTTCAAAATTACATTTTTAATCATTTTACGTTTTAAAAGAACAAATTCTAAAATAAATTTATAATTTTCTAATATTAAAAATAAATTTTTACGTAAAATTTTTATCTTATAAGAAAAAAAACGAAAAAATATAGATATTAAAGAAACAAAACAACCTATAAAAGTATTAATTAAACGAATAACTATAGTTTTTTTTATATCTATAGCAAAAAAAAACATACTAAAAAATGTTGCTAAATTAAAACTTATCATTGATAAAAGAACACATTTTGCTGAAAATAAATAACCAAACAAAGTTAAAAAAAAAACTATAAATACAATTAAATTATTTATTAAACAAAATTTAAATAAAAAAATAAATATAAAAAAACTTAATAATGTACTTAATATTCTCTCTTTAATACGTACTAAAGTTAGCTTAATACTATCTTGATTAACAAAAATAATTACTATTAATACCCAATAAGGAGAAACCAAATATAACTTATCTACAAAAAATAAACCTAAAAAAAACATAAATATATATTTTAAAGAAATAAAAAGATTATATGAATTAAAACTTATAAATTTTTTTAAAGAAAATAAAAAATCTATATTTTTATAACTATTAATCTGATTTAAAAAATATATATATTTTCTTTTTACAATATTTTTTTGTTTTAAAAATAAATAAAAATTATTTATTTTATTTAAATAAAAACTACAAGTATTATTTTTTACATAATCTTCATTAATGAATTTAATAAAATAAAATTTTTTAATATTTTGAAAATCAAATTTACTAACATTTAAAATACTATCAGCAATAATATTCATTATTTTAAATAACAATAATGAATTATTACTTAAATAAATTTCTATCCTAAATTTTTTCAATTTTTTTTTAATTTTTTTAAAATCTAATATAAAAACTAAAGAAATAATTTCATATAAACTTAAAGCTAAATTATAATAATTTAACAAAATTAAATTTTGTTTTAAACTAGAATGTTTAATTAACATTAATTGTTGATTACAAATATTAATTAAATTATATATTTTATACTGAGTAGTAAATATTAAAAACAAATATCTCTTAGAAAAATCTTTTTTTAAAATAAGATTAAATTTTAAATCAAATAAAAAATTGATTTCTTTATAAAGAAAATATATATTTTCTCTTATAGGTAAATTATTATATAAATAAATTCAAAATCTATTTAATAAAATATATCATATGGTACCAAATATAACTAATAATATAATTAAAAAAAAAGATTCTTTAGAAACTAAATTTAAAGTTAAAATAGATAAAATTAAATTACTTAAAAATAGTTTATTATATTTATTTAAAAATAATTCATTTAAAAAACCAAAAAAAAAGGTCAAAAAGAAAAAATAATATATAATGATATATTATAATATAAAAATACCTGAGTTAAAACATTACTAAATAAAAACATTATTATTGTTAATAATATCTGTTTTAAAGAAATATAACTAGGATTATCTAAAGCAGCATTATTACAACACACAAAAATTAATGTAAATATAAAACCTAAATAAGTTTTTTTTAAAAAAAAAAACATAAATATAGGGATATATGATACTAATAATTGTTTAGATATAAAGTAAAATTTTGAATTTAAAAAAAATTTTTTTCACATTTAATTTTATAAAAATAAATCTTAATATTATTAAACTAACAACAAATTATATTAAATTATATAATAAATTATAAAATTTATATCAAAAAAATATGATTTCATGAAAAAAAATTATAGAAAAAGAAAAAAAAAAAAAATATTTTATAAATTTAATTAATTTTTTAAAAAAAGAATATAAATTTAAAAAAAATATTTTTCCAAGTAAAAAAAATATATTTAATGCTTTTAAATACACTAATTTTTATAAATTAAAAGTTATTATTATAGGACAAGATCCATATTTTAAAAAAAATCAAGCAGATGGTTTAGCTTTTTCTAATTCTAAAAAAAATAAAATTATTCCACCTTCATTAAAAAACATATTTAAAGAAATAAAAAAAACATTTCCTAAATTTAATGCACCTAAAAATGGTAGTTTAATTAAATGATCAAAACAAGGTGTACTATTACTAAATAGTATTTTAACAGTTGAAGAACATAAACCTAAATCTCATGAAAATAAAGGATGAGAAAAATTTACAAATAATATTATTAAATATATAAATTTATATCATAAAAATATAGTATATTTATTATGAGGTAAATATGCATACAAAAAAAAAAAAATAATAAATAATAAAAAAAATTTAATTTTAATTTCTTCTCATCCATCTCCTTTATCTGTTAACCAAGGATTCATAGGATGTAATCATTTTATATTAACAAATAATTTCTTAAAAAAAAAATTTATTAAACCTATTAACTGATAATTATCATTATTTATTTATAAAATAAACCAATTAATTTACTAATTTCATTAAAACTAATTTTACTAAATTCATGTGCTTTTAAAGAACCTTTTAATAAAACTGAATATAAAAATCTTTCTTTTTTACGAAAAAAAAAATATTTTTTTTGTAATTTAGATAAAAATAAACATAATTCATTAGATACAATTTTTTTAAATTCTTGATAAGAATAATTAATAAATTTTTTTTCTAATTTAACAACTGAAACTTTTTTAACCAATGATAAAATATTTAATAAATTAGATATTCCAGGTTTATTTAAAATATCATATTTTATGATACTAGGATTATCACTATCAGTAATAGAATTAATTATTTTATGTTTAATTAAATTTAAATCATCTAATAAAAATATAACATTATTCATATTAATATCAGATTTAGACATTTTTTTATTAGGTTCTAATAAAGACATTATCTTAGAACCAAATATAGGTAATATATATTTAGGAATATTAAAAATTTTATATGAATGTAAATTATTAAATCTATTAGCAATATTTCTAGTAAATTCTATATGTTGAATCTGATCTAAACCTACAGCAACATAATTAGATTTATATAATAAAATATCAGAAGCCATTAATACAGGATAACTAAATAAACCAATATTACTATTTTTTTGTTCCATATATTTATTCCTAAAATGAGTCATACGTTTTAATTCTCCAAAATATGTAAAACAATTTAATATTCAATATAATTTTACATGTTCTACTACACTAGACTGTAAAAATAATATACTTTTATTAGGATTAATACCATAAGCTAAAATTATTGAAATTAAATCTAATATATTTTTTTTTAATGAAAAAGATTTTCTTTTACTTGTTAAAGAATGTAAATCAACAATACAATAAAAACAATTATATTTATTTTGAAAATATAACCATTGTTCTAATATACCTATATGTCCAATAGTTGGTAAATTATTAGGTTGTATACCACTAAATAATATTTTTTTCATAAATAATTTATTTATAAATTTTTAAAATTAATCTTCTTTATTTAAATTAATATTTATTAAATCTTTATAATTATTATCTTTTTTTTTAAACGAAATAAATTTATTTTTTTTATTATGATAAGAATAACCAGTACCTGAAGGTATTAACCTACCAACAATAACATTTTCTTTTAAACCTCTTAACTCATCAATTTTACCTGATACAGCAGATTCAGTTAATATTCTAGTAGTTTCTTGAAATGAAGCAGCTGAAATAAAAGATTCTGTAGCTAAAGAAGCTTTAGTTATCCCTAATAAATTATATTTATATTTAGCTTCTTTTTTATTATTTAATAATAAATTATGATTTATAATCCTCATTCTAGATAACTCTATTTGTTCACCTTCTAATAATCTAGATTCACCAACATCAACAACAGTAACTCTACGTAACATTTGTCTAATTATAACTTCAATATGTTTATCATTAATTTTAACTCCTTGCAATCTATAAACATTTTGTACTTCATTAACAATATATTGTGTTACTTCTTGTATTCCTTTTAATCTTAAAACATCATGTGCAGATTCTATCCCATCAGAAATAATATCTCCTTTATTTACTAATTCACCTTCAAAAACATTCAATTGTTTTCATTTTGGTATCATAACTTCATAAGAATGATTTTTATCTAATGAAGTAATTATTAAACGATTTTTACCTTTAGTTTCTTTACCAAAACTAATATGTCCTGTTATTTCAGCTAAAATAGCTACTTCACGAGGTTTACGTGCTTCAAATAAATCTGCAATACGAGGTAAACCTCCAGTAATATCTTTAGTACCACTATATTCTAATGGAACTCTTGCTAATATATCACCAACAACAACACATGAATTATTTTCAACTTGTAAAATAGATTTAATAGGTAAAAAATATTGAGCTGCAATTTCAGTACCAGGAATTAATATATCATTTCCTTGATTATCTACTATTTTTATAGAAGGTCTTAAATCTTTATTAAAATTACTACTTACATTATCTATTTGATCTAAAATTATTACAGAAAATAAACCAGTTAAATCATCTGTTTGTTTAACAAATGTTTTACCTTCATACATATCTATAAATTTTATATAACCATTTACTTCAGTAATAATTGGTATAGTATAAGGATCTCAATAAGCTATAATTTCACCAATAAAAACAGGTTCTTTATCAAATTTACTTACTATAGAACCGTAAGGTAATTTATAAAACTCTTTTATTACACCTAATTTATCTAAAATTTTTAATTCTACATTTCTAGAAATAATAACTAGTTTTTTATCAGAATTAATAACATATTTAAGATTACTTAAACTTAAAAAACCATCATTTTGAATTTCAATATTTGATTTTGAAGAAATTCTAGATGCAGCACCACCTATATGGAATGTTCTCATAGTTAATTGAGTACCTGGTTCTCCTATAGATTGAGCAGCTATAACTCCTATAGCTTCACCTTGATTAATTAAATGTCCTCTAGCTAAATCTAAACCATAACACAAAGAACAAACTCCAAAATTTGTTTTACATGTTACTACAGATCTCACTTTAACTGTTAAAATATAATTCTTTTCTATGATGTCACAATAATAATCATTTAATAATGTATTTTTAATAATTAAAATTTTTAATGTATTTAAACAAATAATATCTTCTAATAAAACTCTACCTAAAATTCTATCTCTTAAAGATTCTTTTATATCTCCACCTTCTATTATGGATGTCATAACTATTCCTTCAAGAGTACAACAATCAATTTCTATAATAACTAAATCTTGAGCTACATCAACTAAACGTCTAGTTAAATAACCTGAATTCGCAGTTTTTAAAGCTGTATCCGCTAAACCTTTTCGAGCTCCATGTGTAGAAATAAAATACTGTAATACATTTAAACCTTCTCTAAAATTAGCAGTAATTGGAGTTTCTATAATTGAACCATCTGGTTTAGCCATTAAACCTCTCATACCAGCTAATTGTCTAATTTGAGCAGAAGAACCTCTTGCTCCAGAATTAATCATCATAAAAACACTATTAAATGAAGCTTGACTTTTAAGAATTCCGTCTTTATCTAAAACTAATTCTTTAGATAAATTTTTCATCATAGAACTAACTATACACTCATTAGCAAAAGATCAAATATCAATAATTTTATTATTTCTTTCACTTAAAGTTAATAAACCAGATTGAAATTGTTCTTGAATTTCAGTAACTTCTTCTTCAGCTGTTAAAATAATTTTACTTTTATTTTCTGGTATTAATATATCATCAATACTAACTGATAAACCAGAAATAGTTGCATACTTAAAACCAATATACATAATATTATCAGCAAAAATAACAGTTTCTTTTAAACCTAATAACTGATAACTTAAAGTAAATATTTTAATAATACAAAATTTATCTAAAACTCTATTAATTAACGAAAAAGGTAATTTTTTAGGAACTATATTTCATAGTATAGCTCTTCCAATAGTAGAATCAACTATTCTACTTCTTTTTTCTCATTTTTCACTAATCTCATTTTTTACATATTCAAAAATTTTAAGTTTAATTTTTGTATGTAAAGATACTAAACCATGTTGATATATTATTTCAGCTTCATTACAATCTGAAACTAACATACCTTCTCCTAAAGCATTAATTTTTTCAGAAGTCATATAATATAAACCCAATACAACATCTTGTGATGGCACTATTATAGGTTCTCCATTAGCTGGAGATAATATATTATTAGTAGACATCATTAATATTCTAGCTTCTAACTGAGCTTCTAAAGTTAAAGGAATATGAACTGCCATCTGATCTCCATCAAAATCTGCATTATAAGCAGCACATACTAAAGGATGTAACTGAATAGCTTTACCTTCAATTAATAAAGGTTCAAAAGCTTGTATACCTAAACGATGTAAAGTTGGTGCTCTGTTTAATAAAACAGGATGCTGTTTTATAACATTTTCTAAAATATCTCATACTACAGACTCTTCTCTTTCTACCATTTTTTTAGCAGATTTTATAGTTGTAGCCAAACCATTAGATTCTAATTTACCATATATAAAAGGTTTAAATAATTCTAAAGCCATCCTTTTAGGTAAACCACATTGATTTAATTTTAAATAAGGACCTACAGTTATAACTGATCTTCCTGAATAATCTACTCTTTTACCTAATAAATTTTGTCTAAACCTACCTTGTTTACCTTTTATCATATCAGCTAATGATTTTAATGGTCTTTTATTAGAACCTGTAATAGCAAAACCTCTACGACCATTATCCAATAATGCATCTACCGCTTCTTGTAACATTCTTTTTTCATTTCTAATAATTATATCTGGTGCTGATAAATCTAATAATCTTTTTAAACGATTATTTCTATTAATAACTCTACGATATAAATCATTTAAATCTGAAGTAGCAAATCTACCTCCATCTAATGGTACTAAAGGTCTAAGATCAGGAGGTAAAACAGGTAAAACATTTAAAATCATCCATTCAGGTTTATTTTTTGAATATATAAAAGATTCTATTAACTTTATTCTTTTAGTAATTTTTTTTTTTTTAGTTTCAGAATTATTTTTCTTAAAATCAATAATTAATTGATCATATTCAACTTTTAAATTTATATTTTTTAATAAATACTGAATAGCTTCAGCACCCATATTAGCAATAAATTTATTATTAAACTTTTTAATATAATGTATATACTGATTTTCTGTAAGAACTTGATTTATCTTTAAATTAGTAACCCCAGGATTAATCACTACATATGATTCAAAATACAAAACTTTTTCAAGATCACGTAAAGTAATATCTAATAATAAACCAATTCTAGAAGGTAAACATTTTAAAAATCATATATGAGCAATAGGTGTTGCTAATTCTATATGTCCCATACGTTCACGTCTAACTTTTGTTTGTGTAACTTCTACTCCACATTTTTCACAAATAATTCCTTTATGTTTTAACCTTTTATATTTACCACACAAACACTCATAATCTTTTATAGGACCAAATATACGAGAACAAAATAAACCATCTCTCTCAGGTTTAAAAGTACGATAATTAATCGTTTCAGGTTTCTTTACTTCTCCATGAGATCATGATCTCATAACATTTGAAGAAGCTAATGATATTTTAATAGAATTAAATTCCTTATTTTCCGATTTAACTTTAAAAAAATTAATAAAATTATCCATAACTAAATTACCTAAAATACATTTTAATACAAAACTTAATTATTTTTTAATTCAATATTTATACCTAAAGAACGAATTTCCTTTAAAAGAACATTAAAAGATTCAGGCATTCCTGGATCCATTTGATGATTACCATTCACTATATTTTTATATATTTTAGTTCTACCATTAACATCATCTGATTTAACAGTCAACATTTCTTGTAATATATACGATGCACCATAAGCTTCTAAAGCTCATACTTCCATTTCACCAAATCTTTGACCACCAAATTGAGATTTACCTCCTAAAGGCTGTTGTGTTACTAAACTATAAGAACCTGTAGATCTAGCATGTATTTTATCATCCACCAAATGATTTAATTTCATTATATACATATAACCTGTAGTAATAGGTCTTTCAAATTTTTTACCAGTTAAACCATCATATAAATATATTTGACCAGAAGATGATATCTTGGATAAACTTAACAATTTTTTTATTTCCTGTTCTTTAATACCATCAAATACAGGAGAAGATATAGGTAAACCAGAAGATAAATTTTTCGCTAAACAATATAACTCCGTATCACTAAAAACATCTAAATTAATACTTTGATTATTTCTATTTAAATAATAAATTTTTTTTAAAAATTTTCTTATTTCACTAATATTAGTACTGTTTTTTAACATATTATCAATAATATCTCCTATAGATTTAACAGCCATACCTATATGAGTTTCTAATATTTGTCCAATATTCATTCTAGATGGTACCCCTAAAGGGTTTAATATTATATCGATAGGTACACCATTTTTATCATAAGGCATATCTTCTACTGGACAAATTTTCGAAATAACCCCTTTATTACCGTGCCTACCTGCCATTTTATCTCCAGGTTGTAGATGCCTTTTAACAGCTAAATAAACTTTTACTATTTTAAGAATACCTGGAGCTAACTCATCACTATGAGTAATTTTTAAAATATATCTTTTAAGTTTTTTATCAAATTTTTTCTTAAATTTATTAAATTTAATAATTAAACTATTAATTTTTTTTTTAACAAAACTATTCTTTATTTTTAATGAACTAATTTCATCAAAAGATAATTTTTTTACAACATTTTTATCATAACTATTGTTTATTAAAATATCTTGCATTTTGAAATTTAAAAAATTTTTAAAATAAATTAACTCTTTCTCTAAATTTTTCTTAAAATAATCTATTTTAATTTTCTCTATTTTTAAAGTTCTTTTATCTTTTTTTATTCCTTCTCTAGTGAAAATTTGTACATCAATTACAGTACCGAACATATTATTAGGAACTCTTAAAGAAGAATCTTTTACTTCAGATGCCTTTTCACCAAAAATAGCACGTAATAATTTTTCTTCTGGAGTTAATTGAGTTTCACCTTTAGGTGTTACTTTACCTACTAATATATCACCATTAGATACATCAGCACCTATATAAATAATACCATTTTCATCTAATCTAGATAAAAATGAATCACTTACATTAGGAATATCAGAAGTAATTTCTTCACAACCTAATTTAGTATCTCTACAAATACACGATAATTCTTGTATATGTATAGTTGTAAAAAAATCTTTATGTACAATTCTTTCAGAAATTAAAATTGAATCTTCAAAATTATAACCATTTCATGACATAAAAGCTACTTTAACATTATGACCTAAAGCTAATTCACCTAAATCAGTTGCAGGACCATCAGCTAAAACATCTCCTTTTTTTACAAACTCATTTAAAAAAACACAAGGTTTTTGATTAATACAAGTATTTTGATTAGAGCGAAAATATTTTAATAAATTATATATATCTATATTTTTAATATAATTATTTTCTACATCTAAAGTTTCTACTATTATTTTTTGTGAATCAACATACTTGATAACACCATCTCTTTTACAAATTATAGTAACACCTGAATCTATAGCAACAATACGTTCCATACCTGTACCAACTAATGGTTTATCAGGAATTAAACAAGGAACTGCCTGACGTTGCATATTAGCACCCATTAAAGCTCTATTAGCATCATTATGTTCTAAAAATGGTATTAAAGCTGCACCAATAGATACTATCTGTTGACTAGAAACATCAATATAATTTACCTTACTAAAATGATATAAATTAAATTCATTTTTAAATCTACAAATTAAAAATTTATCTTTAATTTTATTATTAATATCTAATTTAGTATTCGCTTGAGCTATTATATAATTACTTTCTTCTATTGCAGATAAATACACAATTTCATTTATAATATAACCATTCTCTACTTTTCTATAAGGAGTTTCTAAAAAACCATATTTATTAACCTTAGCATATATAGATAAAGAATTTATTAAACCAATATTAGGACCTTCAGGAGTCTCTATAGGACAAACTCTACCATAATGAGTTGGATGTATATCTCTAACTTCAAAACCTGCCCTTTCTCTAGTTAAACCACCTGGACCTAAAGCAGAAATTCTACGTTTATGAGTAATTTCTGATAAAGGATTATTCTGATCCATAAATTGAGATAACTGACTAGAACAAAAAAAATCCTTAATAATAACTGATAAAGGTTTTGCATTTATTAAATCTTGAGGAAAAATATTTTCTAAATCACCTAAAGATAAACGTTCTTTAACAGATTTTTCTATTCTAACTAAACCAATACGAAATTGATTTTCTACCATTTCACCAACAGATCTAACTCTTCTATTTCCTAAATGATCAATATCATCAATAATTCCTTTACCATTTTTAATAATAATTAACTTTAATAAAACATTTAAAATATCCTGACTACTTAATATATTTAAATTATTATCATTATTCTTACCAATTGACTTATTAAATTTCATTCTTCCTACATCAGATAAATCATATCTATCTAATGAAAAAAACAAATTATTAAATAAATTTTCAGCTACTTCTATAGCTGGTGGTTCACCAGGACGAATCATTTTATATATTTCAACTAAAGCAGAATCTTTATCAAAAGTATTATCTATTCTTAAAGTATTGGAAATATATGGACCGCAATCTAATTCATTAAAATATAAAATTTCTATAAATATATAATTTCTCTTTAAAAAATCATTTATAATATCTTTATTTAAGATAATATTAGCTGCAAAAATAATTTTTTTATTACTTTCATCTAAATAATTTTTAGCTAATACTTTATTTATTAAAAAATCTATAGGAACTTCTATTAAATTTATATTATCTTGTATTAATTTACTAATACATTTATTAGTAATTTTAGTATGTTTATAAACATAAATTTTATTATTATATACAATATCAAAATCAAATATTTTACCTTTTAATTCATCAGGTTTAATATACATAAATAACTTATTATTTAATATTTTAAACTTAATAAATACAAAAAATATACTTAATATATTTTCAACAGAAAAACCTAAAGCTTTTAATATAACTGTTGCAGGTAATTTACGTTTGCGATCTATACGCATATAAATATAATCATGTACATCAAACTCAAAATCTAATCAAGATCCTCTATAAGGAATAATTCTAGCACTATATAAAATTTTACCTAAAGAATTACTTTTTCCCTTATCACTATCAAAAAAAACTCCAGGACTACGATGTAATTGAGAAACTACTACACGTTCAGTACCATTAATTATAAATGTACCACTATTTGTCATTAAAGGAATATCACCCATATATACATTTTGTTCTCTAATTAACTTAATACTTTTTTTATTTAAAGAACTACTATTATCATACAATATTAATTGCAATTTAACTTTTAACGGTACAGAATAAGTTAAACCTCGTAAATGACATTCTTGATAACTAAATAAAGATTCTTTAAAAGAATAATTTATATAATGTAATTCTGCTAATCCACTATAACTAACAATAGGAAAAACTGATTTAAATGATAAATCTAAACCAGAAATATTATTTTTATTTTTATATAAAAAATTATGATACGAATCTATTTGAATAGATAATAAATATGGAATATCTAAAAATTTAACAACCTTACCAAAATTTTTACGTATACGTTTTTTTTCTGTATAAGATAACACTATTATTTCCTAACCAATATTATTCTATTTTTAACAAATATAAATTATTTTATCTCTATTAAAGCACCAGCATCTTCTAAAGACTTTTTAAACAAATCTAAATCTTTCTTATTCATTTTTTCCTTTAACATAACTGGTGATGATTCTACTAAATCTTTAGCTTCCTTTAACCCTAAATTCATAAAACTACGAACAGATTTTATTACAGCAATCTTATTACTACCTATAGATTTTAAAAATAAATCAAACTCATTTTTTTCTTCTTTCTTATCTTTTAAATTTGAAGAATTTACATTACTATAATTAATACTACTTACACCAAATTTTTTTTCTATAGCATCTATTAGTTCTACAAGTTCTACTAAAGACATAGATGATATTTGATTTAAAATTTCTTCTTTAGAAATTTTCATATTATTAACCTAAAATTATAAAAATTAAATTTTAATATTACGTATTAAACTTAAAACAAATAATAATCTAAATAAAGTTTTACTTTTAAGATAAAAAATTAAATAACTTAATGCTTCTTTTTCATCTTTTAAAGTAGATAATTTATCATATAAATTTAAAGAAATTAATCTATCTTTAATAAAGATACATTTTAATTTTATTTTATTATTTAAATTTTTATTAAATTTTTTTAATAATATAAACCCTGAATTTATATGTTTAATAGAAAATATTAACATAATAGAATTAAATAAATATTTACTTAAACATTCATATTTACTATTAATTATAATAATTTTCATTAAATTATTATGTATTACTTTAATCTTAGACCCATTTTTATAAGCTTCCTTTCTTAATTTATTAATATTATTAGAAGATAACTTATAAAAATTAATTAATAATATAGATAAAGATTTATCCATTAATTTTTTTATTTTTAATAAATAAAACTCTTTTTTTTCTTTATTTAATAACATATATTTATACAACCTAAATTATATTTAAATATAATTTAAAATTATAAATTATTTATATCAATAATAAATCCCTTTCCCATAGTACTAGAAAGTACTACTTTTTTAATAAAAAACAAACTTTTTATTTTTAAAGGTTTATTATTTTTTATAAAATTAATTAAAAATTTAAAATTTTCAATTAAATAACTATTACTAAAATTTGTATTACCAATAGAAACATGTATAATACCAAATTTATCATTTCTATATATAATTTGATTCTTAACAAAATTTTTAATAGTAAAAATTAATTTATTATTTTCAATTAAAGTACCTAATTTAATATTAGGTATTAAATTTCTAGGACCTAATATTACTCCTAATTTTTTTATATAATCTATATAATCTACACTTGATATTACTAAATCAAATTTAATTTTCTTTTCTTTAATCTTCTTAAATAAATTTTCTGTACCTACATAATAAGCACCAAAATTATAAGCTTCTTTTTCATATAAATTAGATGCAAAAACAACAATTTTAAATTTTTTACCATGACCACAAGGTAATAATACAGTATTATTAATAATTTGATCAGATTTACTAACATCTATTAAAAGATTTATAGCTACATCTATAGATTCAATAAATTTTTTACTAGATTCTTTCTTGATCAAATTCAAAATATCTATAATATTATTAGAGTTAATCTTAATATTAACCATACTTTTAAATTATTCTTTTAACAAAATACCCATTGAACGAGCAGTACCTAATATAGTTTTAAATATAGAATCTATATTATATGTATTCATATCAACTAATTTTAATTTAACTATATCTAAAACTTGATTTTTATTTATATATAAAATAGTATCATGATTAGGTTTAGTAACACCTTTTTTAATAGATAAAATTTTTTTTAATAAAAAAGAAACTGGAGGAGATTTTATTATAAAACTAAAACTACGATCAGAATAAACACTAATTACTACTGGAATAGGCATACCTTTTTCTAAATTAGAAGTCTTTTCATTAAAAGACTTACAAAAATCCATAATATTTAAACCTTTTTGTCCTAAAGTAGGACCTACTGGTGGACTAGGATTAGCCATACCAGACAAAACTTGTAATTTAATATACGATTTAATTTGTTTTAACATAACTTAATTTAACTTTTTTCAACTTGAGAAAAATCTAAATCTACTGGAGTAGATCGACCAAATATAGATACAGATACTTTTAAACGATTTTTATCGTAATCTACTTCTTCAACTAAACCATTAAAATCAGAAAATGGACCACTATTAACACGTATTAATTCTCCTAATTCAAATAATACTTTTGGTTTAGGTTTACCATTATTTTGTTCTAATTTATTTTTTATAAATTTTACTTCAGATTCACATATAGGAATTGGATGAATTAAATTACCTCCTATAAAACCTATAATTTTAGGTATACTTTTTATTAAATATCAATTTTTATCATTCATAACCATATTAATTAAAAAATAACCAGGGAAAAAACGACGTTCACTTTTTTTACGTATACCACCTTTAATTTCTATTACTTCTTCAGTTGGTATTAAAATATCACCAAAATTATCTTGTAAATTATATAATTTAATATAATCTTTTAAAGATTTAACAACTTTATTTTCAAAACTAGAATATACCTGAACTACATACCATAATTTTTTATTTTTTAAAACACACATTTTATTACCGTAAATTTATAAATAAAGATATTATATATAATAAAAAAACATCAAAAAATCAAACTATTAAAGAAATAAAAAATACAAAAATAAAAACTATAAATGTTATTCTCAAAATTTCACTAAAAGACGGTCAATAAATTTTTGATATTTCTAATTTAGATTCGTTAAAAATTAAAATTATTTTTTTAAAATAATTAACTGATTTAAATAAATAAAAAATTAAAAATGACAAAAAAATATTTAATAAAAATTTGAAAAAAAAATATTTTTTATAAAAGAAATAATTTATAGTTAATAAATTTAAAAATAAAAAAGGTACCAAAATATAAAAACATTTATTTTTTTTTTTAAAAAAAAAATTAATCATAAAATTTATAATGTTATTATAATAACAGAATTATGTAATTATATAAAAAACATATTTAACAAAAGATTACTCTTTTTAATAAATAAATTAAACATTAATTTAATATATAAATAAATTTAAACACAAATATAAATCATTTTAACATTTTTTATTTAAATTTTAAATTTAAAAATTTTATTTTAAATTATTATTATAAATAATATATAAAAACATTACTAATTAATTTTTTTTAAAAAAAATATAATTACTAATTTCATTAAAAAATATAACTTTAACCTCAAATTTTAACAAAATATGAAATTTTAACATAACCTGTTTTTGTATATTATATGCTAAATGTAAAATATCTCTAAAAGAAGCATTTTTCTTATTTACTATAATTAAAGAATGTTTTTCATAAATATATGCTCCACCAACATATTTTTTACTTAAATTACATTTATCTATTAAATAAGCAGCAGAAATTCTACTATATAAATTATTTTTGAAAAGTTTAAAACTACTTTTAAAATTATAAATTTTAAATTTTTTCTTTCATAAATCATTTAAAATATCATTTCTTATAATAGGATTTTTAAAAAAACTACCTACATTACCTAATATATTAAAATTAGGAAGTTTTTTATTTCTTAAAAAATATATACGATTATATATATTCTCTAAATTAATTTTTTTAGAAAAAAAATAAAAATAGTTCTTTAAATCTCTATAAAACAAAATAGGTTTTCATATTTTTTTAATTTTTAAACCAACTTTTAAAATGAAATACCTATAAAAAATATGATGTTTAAATATACTATTTCTATATGAAAAAAAACATTGTTTATTACTTAAAATTATTTTTTTTTTATTTAAAATATCAAAAACTTCAACATAATATACAAAATTTTTAATTTCTACTCCATAAGCACCAATATTATTTATAATAGCAGCCCCTACAGAACCAGGTATAAAAGATAAATTTTCTAATCCAAATATACCATTTTTAATACAAAAACTAACTACATTATTTCATAATTCACCAGAATAAATATGAATAAACCAAAAATCTATATTTTGATTAATTTTTATTCCTTTTATTTTATTAACTAATATACATCCATAAAAATTATCATAAAATAAAATATTACTTCCTTGACCTATTAATATAGTAAAAATTTTTTTTTTAAAGTTTCAAAAAAAAATTTTTAATAAACTACCTAATGTTTTAATTATATAAATATTATTTGCAAAAATATTTAAACGAAAAGTATTAAAATACTTTAAAGAAAACAAAATACTCATTTTATTAAACTTAATATAAAATCATTATAAATATATTTTTATTACCAATTCATTAATCATTTTCTTATTTTAAATAAGAAAAAATATTCCATATTTCTCATATTTTTATATTGTAAAAAATTATTATGTAAAAAACCTAAAATATGCAATATACCATGAATTAAAACACGAAAAAAATAAAATAAATAATTTCAATTATTTTTTATTGATTCTTCTCAAATAACTAAAGGACACAATATAATATCTCCTAAAGGGAAAAAAAAATTTTTTTTATCTTTATAAAAAAAATAATTAAAACTAAGTACATTAGTAGAATAATTTTTATTCTTAAATTTTTTATTTAAAAACAACATCTTATTTTTATTTACTAAAGTAATATTAATTTTTTTTTTAAAATTAAAAAATAAAAATACTTTAAATAAAAAAAAAAAACAAAAAATATTTTTTTGGAAAAATATACAAATCATTACATTTAAAATTTAAGTGAAATAACTTTTTTTTTTTTCACCATAAATAATAGCTTTTATTTATTAGTATCATAAGCTTTTATGATATTTGCTACTATTGAAGAACGCATAATATCTTTAACAGTAAAGAATGTAAAACCTATATCTTGAATATCCATCAATATATTAATTGCATGTTTTAAACCAGAATATACATTTTTAGGTAAATCTATTTGAGATATATCGCCATTTATCACTACTTTACAATTAAAACCTAAACGTGTTAAAAACATTTTCATCTGATGAATAGTTGTATTTTGAGCTTCATCTAAAATTACAAAAGAATCATTAAAAGTTCTTCCTCTCATATAAGCTAAAGGAACTACTTCAATTATATTATTTAGTATATATTTTTCATTAAAATCAGAACCTAATATTTCAAATAAAACATCATATATAGGACATAAATAAGGATTTATTTTTTGATTAAAATCACCTGGTAAAAAACCTAATTTTTCTCCAGCTTCTACTATCGGACGAGCTAAAATAATTCTGTATATTTTTCTTTTTTTTAAAAAATCTATTGCTGCAGCAGTAGCCAAATATGTTTTACCTGTTCCAGAAACACCTATACCAAAAGTAATAGTTTTATTTAAAATATTATTTAAATACATAACTTGTTTTTTAGTCCTTGGTTTTATTAAACCATATCTTGTCTTTAAATTTAAAAATAAACAAATTTTTTTTCTCATTTAATAAATAAAATAACATTAAATATAACTTTTTTAAAATTAATGAATAACTTCTCCATATAAACAATTTTTATAAACTTTATTAATTTTAATATTAATTAAATCACCTAAACAATTTTTATTACTTAAAAAATTAACAATTCTATTATTATCTGTTCTTCCAACATAAAAATTATTCCTTTTTTTAGAAATTCCTTCAACTAATACTATTTCAATATTATTTAACATTTTTTTACTTCAATATAATGTATTTTGATAAATTAAATTTTGTATTTCATATAAACGTTTTTTTTTTTCTAAATTACTAATCGTATCTACCATATAATAAGATTTAGTACCAGGTCTAGGTGAATATATAAAACTATAACTAAAATCAAATTTTACCTTAGATATTAAATCTAAAGTTAATAAAAAATCTTTTTCAGTTTCACCAGGAAAACCAACTATAAAATCCGAACTAAATCTCATTAAAGGTCTAACTTTTAATATTTTATTTATTAACTCTAAATAATATTCAATAGTATAATTTCTTCCCATCTTTTTTAAAATTTTATTAGATCCACTTTGTACTGGTAAATGTAAAAAATTAACAATTTTAAAATTACTTTTATAACAAGCAACTATATCATCAGTAAAATTACTAGGATGACTAGTAGTAAAACGAATTCTACTAATAGATTTAATATCAGAAATAAATTGTAATAATTGTACAAAATTACAAATTTTTCCATTAGGAAAATAACTTAAATAAGCATTTACATTTTGACCTAATAAATGAACTTCTTTCACACCATTAATGGATAACTGCATAATTTCTGATTTTATATCTAAAGGATATCTACTAATTTCTCTACCTTTAGTAAAAGGAACTATACAATAAGTACAAAACTTATTACAACCTTCCATTATAGGAACATATGAAGATAATTTAATAGAATTACTAAAATTAATAAAACTATTTACATTTCTTTCAATTTTATTTAGATTAACATCTATTATTTTTTTTTTATTTTTTTTAAAAATATTAACTAACTTAGATATTTTTTTTAAAGATTTAGAACCTAAAATAATATCTACTACACCTTTACTACGATAAAAAATTTTTTTTTTTTCTTGTACAGCTACACAACCTACAACACAAACAATTAAATCATAATTTAATTTTTTAATTTTTCTAATTCTTCCTAATACATGAAATAATTTTTCATGAGCCTTTTCTCTAACTGAACAAGTATTTAAAATAATTAAGTTAGCTTTATTAATAAAAGGAGTTAACTTATATTTATTATCTTTTTTTAAATAATTAACTATTTTATTAGAATCATACTCATTTATTTGACATCCCCATGTTTTTATATATAATTTTTTACACATATAATTAAAATTTTAAAAATTAAATAAATAGTTACGACAGGAATTGAACCTGTAATCTCAGCGTTATGAGTGCTGTGCTTTTACCAATTAAGCTACGTAACTATACATTTTAATATAGATACCGGGGTACCAGGATTCGAACCTAGGATGTCGGGATCAAAACCCGATGCCTTTCCTCTTGGCTATACCCCATTAACTTTTACTTTTTTATATACGGAAGACGAGAATTGAACTCGTATACTTTATAAAAGTACTAGAACCTAAATCTAGTGCGTCTACCATTTCGCCACTTCCGTAAAATTACACATATATATAAAAAAAAATATATAATATATAATTATAGATTATGCTTTTAATATTTAAAATAGTCAATATTAATTAAAATTAATTTTTAATACATTAATATGATAAAAAAAAATACATATGAAATTTCAAAATTAATAAATCTATGCAATAAAAAATTTAAAAAACAAAAACTACATTATGGTCAAAGTACTAATAATTCTTTAACAGAAGCAATTTATTTAATATTTGCTAAATTAAATTTAAATATTTATAAAATACAAAAAAATATTAAAAAAAAAATAAATAAAAAAAAATTTAAAATTATTCATCATTTAATGATGATAAGAATTAAAAAAAAAATACCAATAGCATATTTAACAAAAAAAGTATGATTTTGTAAAAAAAAATTTTATATAAATTATGGTGCTATAATACCAAGATCTCCTATCGCTAAATTAATTAATAATAAATTTAAAATTATTAATAATTTAAAACCTAAAAAAATATTAGATTTATGTACTGGTAGTGCTTGTATTGCTATATGTTGTAGTTATATTTTTCCTAAAGCTATAATAGATGCTGTTGATATATCAAATAAAGCATTAAAAATAGCCAAAAAAAATATTATTATCCATAATATGGAAAATAAAATAAATTTAATTAAATCAAATTTATTTAATAAATTAAAAAATAAAAAATATGATTTAATTATTTCTAATCCTCCTTATGTTAATGTAAAAGATTTAAATAAATTACCTAAAGAATATTCTTATGAACCTAAAATAGCATTTATTTCACCTGATAAAGGATGTTATCATATACAAAATATAATTAATCAATATAATAAATTTTTAAATTATAAAGGTTATTTAATTTGCGAAACTGGATATCAAAAAAAAAAAATTAAGAAAAACAACCCAAATATTAAATTTAAATGAATAAAATTTAATAACAAAGAAAATAATATTTTTTTATTAAAAAAAAAATAATTTCAAATTATTATTATTTAAATAATCTTAAAAAATTTGCTGTAGTATAATTTATTACCGTTTCTAATGAAACTTTTTTAAGTTCAGCAATTTTTTTGATTATAAATATAATTTTTGTAGGATCATTTTGAATACCTCTATAAGGTTCTGGAGTTAAATAAGGAGAATCAGTTTCAATTAATAATTTATATAAAGGAATAAATTTTACAAAATTAAGTAAATTTATATTTTTTTTAAAAGTTATTAACCCTGAAATAGATATAAATAAATCTAAATCTAAAAACTTAAACAAATTAACTTTATTAAAATAACTAAAACAATGTATAACTCCTTTAAATCCAGGAAAATAAAACTTTTTTAAAACATTTAAAGTTTCATTCAAAGCATTTCTAGAATGAATAATAATAGGTTTAGAATATTTTTTAGCAATATATAAATGATAAATAAAACTTTTAATCTGCTTAATTTTATCTAAACAATTTAAATTAACAAAATCTAAACCAGTTTCACCTACAGCAATAACTTTATTAGAAGCAACACATTTTTCTAAATAAAAAAAAGTTTTTTTCTTGATACTATTTACATAATAAGGATGTATCCCACAAGAAATTTTAAATAATTTTATACCTTTTAATAGTTTATAAATAAAAAAAAAATTTTTAATACTGACTGATATAGATAATACATATTTAATATTTTTTAACTTACATAAGTTACTTAATTCTATAACATTTTTAAATTTATTTTTATAATCTAATAAATCTACATGACAATGAGAATCAATTATATACATATAATTAATGAATAATAATTAATTTTTTTATAAATAAAAATAAATTACTAAGTAATATATTTATATTTATACCTTTAATTAATTTTAAATTACATAAAGAACTTCTTAATTCAATAAATATTAAAAAAACATGCTTTAAAGAAAAATATTTACTTAAAAAAATAACATTATTTATTTGATCTAAATTAGATATATTACTAAAATTATTAATTTTATATTTGATAATATCATGTATAAAAGTTAATAATCAATATAAATTATACTTAATTAATTTTTTATCTAATAAGATAAATTTACTTTCAAATAAAATTTCTTTTATATTTTTAAAAAAAAAAATTCTATCCTTCCATAATTTTTTTAATAAAAAATAAGATAATAATGGTGAACTATTACTTATACGAATAGCTGTTAAAATAATAATTTTATCAAGTTTAACAAACTTATTTAATCAAATATAACTAACTTTTTCTGTAGGACAAATTAATTTATAACGATAACATCTACTTAATATTGTAGTAGGAATAAAAACAGATTCATGACAAGAAAAAATAAAAATAAAATAATTAAAATCTTCCATTAATTTTAACAATGAATTAAAAATAAAATGATTTAAAAAATTAAATTTAGAAAAATAAATAATTTTTATATTATTTATATAAAAATTAACACACAAATTTTTAACTATTTCCCTAATATCAGAAACTAAAATACTAGAACTATCTTTAATATAATTAAAATTAGGATAATTATCTTTCTTAATTAAATTACAATTTAAACAAAAATTACAACACTTATTATCCTTAATATTTACACAAAAAAATCATTTTACTAACTCTAAAATTAAAATATCTACACTTAAATTACAAGTATATGTAATAATTAAATTAAAATTAATATTTCTAATGTTTTTTAAAGATGTAATTTTATTATATAAATTATCTAATCAAGGATATCATAACAACTTTACTTTATTAACCATTTTTTTCAAATTAATAAAAAAAAAATTAATTAATTAAATTAAATAATTTATTTATTAAATTTTTTTTTTTTATAAAAAATTATATAAACGTTTAAATTTTAAAAAATTAATATTTAAGTTTTTATAAACAAATTAAAAATAAAAATAAATAATTAACTAAATTAAACATATTAAAATATTAAAATTAAAATAAATAAATTTTTTTTATATCAAATATAAAACTATAAATAACTAATTTATTTATTTAATAAATAAAATAGTATTAATAAAATTACTTAATTATATTAACATATTTTTTTTTTCATTTTTAAAAATTAAATATATATTTATTTTATTTATTTTTTAAAATAATTAATCTACTTAAAAAAAATTAACATATAAATAATTTTATTATATAATTAATAGATAATTATTATATTTTAAACTTTAAAAATAAATTTTAGGTAATTAATATGCTAGTTACTAAAAAAGCTCCAAATTTTATAGCTGATGCATTATCAAAAAATAATGAAATAATTAAAAATTATAATTTTAAAAAAAAAAATAAAAATAAAAAAGTATTGTTATTTTTTTGACCTTTAAATTTTACTTTTGTATGTCCTACAGAAATTATAGCATTAAACAATAGAATAAACGAATTTAAAGAAAAAAACATAAATGTTATTGGTATATCAATAGATTCTATATACTCACATTTAACATGAAAAAATATACCAATTAAAGAAGGGGGTATAGGAAAAATAAATTTTTTAATGGTATCAGATATAAAAAAAGAAATAATTAAAAATTACTATGTAGAAGAAAATGGTATAGCACTTAGAGCTACATTTATAATAGATGAAAATAGAATTATAAGACATGAATCAATTAATGATTTTTCTTTAGGAAGAAATATAGAAGAAATAATTAGATTAACTGACGCAATGATTTATTCACAAAAAAATAATCAAGTATGTCCTGCACAATGAAAATTAGGAAAAAATAGCATAGATCCATCTCCTGAAGGAATTAAACAATATTTACAAAAAAACGTAAAAGATTTATAAAATAAATCCATGTAATATACATGGATAAATATAAATATATTTATATATAATTCAATTTTATGATTAAAATACCTAAAAATATCGATATATATTTTATGTTATTTATGACATTAACACTACCCATTTTATATTATATTTTAATTATTTACCCAAAAAATAAAAAAATAAATAAACAAAATAAAATTATTACTAATTTAACAAAAAATAATGAAATTATTACCTACAGTGGAATAATAGGGGTAATAGAAAAAATATTAAATGAAAAATATATTTTATTATTAATAGATAACAATACAAAAATTATACTAAATATAAAATTTATAAAAAATATAATACCTAAAGGTACATTTAATAATTTAAAAAAAAAACAACCTTAATTATTTAATTTTTTGCTCATGATAAATAACATGTTTATTAATTTTAGGATCATACTTTTTTAAAGATAAATTTTTTGTTGTATTTAATTTATTTTTAGTTGTAGTATAAAAATGATTTGTTCCAGCAGAAGATAACAATTTTATTTTAATTCTAACTTTTTTAGACATATTTATTTATTATATTTTTTTAAATATTTATCAATACCATTTTTATCTATAATTCTAATAGCTTTAGTAGTTAATTTAACTCTAACAAATTTTTTTTTTGAATTAACCCAAAAACGATGATAATGTAAATTAGGTAAAAATTTTCTTCTAGAGCTATTCATAGCATAGGATCTTTTATTACCAAACAAAGACTTTTTACCAGTAATAAAACAAATTTTAGACATGTTAAACCTCTCTTAATTAATTTAAAATTTAAATTTTAATAATTTAATTTTATTAGCTAATAATGAAACATTACTATATCTATTATTTTTATAATTTAAAAAACCACTAACAATAATAACATTATTTTCTTTTATTAAAGAATAATATTCTATATATTTTTCTTTAAACATTAGTACTTCTAGATTTGAAGAATCATCATTTAATAATATTAAACAAATATAATTTTTATTCTTAGTAAACAAAATTTTAACTTTAATAATAACACCTAATACTAATAAATTAACTTTTTTATTAATCAAGTAAATATCTCTTATTTTAGTTAAAGATAAATTATATTTCTTTATAATATTATTATAAATATTTATAGGATGATCACTTACATATAAACCTAATACTTCTCTTTCTTTATTTAAAAGAAAACTATTTGTTCATTTAGGTGAACAATGTAATTTAGTAGTTAAACTTTTATAACTTACTTCCCTAAAATTAAACATATCTAATTGCTTTGAACTAAATTTAAGAAAATTATATTTAGCAAATAAAATAATTTCTTTTAAATAATAAAAAAGAATCGAACGATTTATTTTAAATAAATCAAAACAACCAGCTAATATTAATTTTTCTAAAACTAATCTAGTAACTATTTTAGAAAAAGTTAAAATACAAAAATCTATAAAACTTTTAAATAAACCAAAAGTATTACGTATATTAATTATATATTTTATAGAATTTCTTCCTATACCTTTTATAGCACCTATACCATAAATTATATTCTTTTTATTATTAATTGTAAAATAATAATTACTTCAATTTATATTAGGAGGAATAATTTTTATATTAAGACTTTTCGCTTCATCTATAATTAACATAATTTTATTAGTATTATCAATATCAGCATTAATTACTGAAACAAGAAATTCAGATGGATAATGTGATTTCAATCATAAAGTTTGATAAGCAATAAAAGCATAAGCTACAGAATGAGATTTATTAAAACCATAACTAGAAAATTTTTCCATAAAAGAAAATATTTTTGAAGATAATTCAAAAGTTATTCCAATATTTAAAGCTCTTTTTATAAAAATTTTCTTATGTAAATTCATTTTTACATTATCTTTTTTACTTATAGCTACTCTTAGTAAATCAGCTTTACCTAAACTATAATTAGCTAATACCCTAGATATTTGCATAACTTGTTCTTGGTATAATATAATACCATAAGTATTTTTTAATACAGGTTTTAATAAATCATGTTGCCAACGATAATCAGGATAAGAAATACTTTCCTTACCATTTTTTCTATTAATAAAATTATCTACCATACCTGATTGTAAAGGACCAGGCCTAAATAAAGCTAACAAAGCTACTATATCTTCAAAAGAATTAGGTTTTAATCTTGTAATTAAATTTTTCATACCATTTGATTCTAATTGAAAAACAGCAGTAGTTTTAGCTTTATTTAATAAACTAAAACTTTTAACATCTCATAAAGGAATATTTAAAATATTTATTTTATTTTTTAAAGATAAATTACTATTAACATTCTTAAGTGTATTATTAATAACTGTTAAAGTACGTAAACCTAATAAATCAAATTTTATTAATCCTACATATTCAATATCATCTTTATCAAACTGAGTAATTAACTTTCTATTTTCTTTATTTAAATATATAGGACAAAAATCAATAACAAAAGTAGGAGATATAACTATTCCCCCAGCATGTTTACCAATACCTTTTATAATCCCTTCTAATTTAAAACAAACATCAATCAAATATGTAACTTCATTATCATTAATATATAAATCATTTAATCTACTTTCTAATACAAGAGCTTTTTTTAAAGTTATATTTAAATCATATGGTATCAATTTTGCTATATAATCAATATAATTATATGAATAACCTAATACTCTACCTACATCCCTAATAACTGATTTAGCTGTCATAGTATTAAAAGTAACTATCTGAGAAACAGATTTTCACCCATAAAGTTTTTCTATATGATCTAAAACTTTATCTCTTTTATTCATACAAAAATCTATATCTAAATCAGGAAATATTTCTCTTTCAGGATTTAAAAACCTTTCAAAAAGTAAATTAAATTTTAAAGGATTAATATCAATTATATTCAAAAGAAATGCTACAAGAGATCCATTACCAGAACCTCTACCAGGACCTACTGATATATTATTTTTCTTAGCTCAATTCACAAATTCCATAACTATTAAAAAATAATTAGGAAAATTCATTTTAATAATAATTTTTAATTCTTTTTTTAAACGTTTTATATAAATATTCTTTTTGATATCTTTATTCTCATCTTTAGAAAAAAAAAATCTTATTTTTTTAAATAATAAAGAAACAAAATATTTATTTATATTTTTTTTTTTAAGTAAAAAAAAACTAGGTAAAATAATTTTTTTTTTTTCTAAAACGAAATTACATCTTTTAGAAATTTCTACAGAATTAATTAAAGATTCTGGAATATCTGTAAATAAAGTACACATCTCTAAATCAGTCTTTAAATATTGATGTTTAGTATAATTAATTACTTTACGTACTTTATTTAAAGAATATCCATAATATATAGCACATCTAATTTCATGAATATAAAAATCATTTTTATTTAAAAATAAAACTTTATTAGTAGCAACTAAAGATAATTTAAATAAATATGATAAATCTAATATAGTTTCTATATATCTATTTTCATTTTCTAAACCAATACGAGATATTTGAAAATATAATCTATCTTTAATATATTTTTTTCAAAATAAAATTTTTTTTTTTATTAAACTAAAATCATTAAAAATTAAATATTCATGTACATCACTACTTTTTTCTACAGAAAATAAAAAAATTAAACCATCATTTAATTCTACTAACCATCTATAATAAATAGATGGTTTGACTCTATTAAAATTAAATTTATATGATTTAGATATTAACTTAACTAAATTATTATATCCTACACTATTCATAACTAATAAAGTTAAAGGTATAAATTCCTTATCTACATTCCTATAATACATATATATATCTACACCAATAATAGGTTTAATACCTAAAATATAAGATAATTTAACAAATTTAATTATTACTGATAAACTAAAAAAATCAGTTATTGCTATAGATGGAACATTTATTTCTTTAATTTTGTTAAGAATATTATCTATTTTACATAAACCATCTTTAATAGAATAATCAGTATGTACATTAAGATGAATAAATTTAGGTTTTAACATGAAATCATATTTAATTTAAAATAATAATAAAAACAATTATTAATATACTAACTTTATATATTTAAACTTTTTAAAAACTACTTTTTAACATTTAAATTAATTTTTTTAATTACATTATATGTAATATCAACTATTTTTTTATTATAAAATATAGTAGCATTACTATCTAATATTAGATCATAATGTTTAACTTTAATAATATCTAAAACTATCTTTTTAATTTTTAAATATATTTTATTATATATTTCAATATTTTCTGTATTATATTTTGCTTCTAATTTATGAATATTATCAATAATATTATTTTTTTTTAAAAATAAATCTTCTTTCATTTTTTTAAACTGATTTACATCAAATAAATCACTTTGACTTTCAATTTTTTTTTCTTTTTCAATTAATTTATTAATTTCATTTTTTTTTTCTTCAAAAGAATTTTTAATCTTATAATTTAAAAAATTCACATTTTTTTTATATTCTAAAGATTCTTTAAAAACTGCATCTAAATTTAATACAGCAATATTATGAAAAGCTAATACTGGTAAACTAATAAAAAAAACTACAAAAAATATTTTTCTTATAAAATTTTTCATAAAAAACCTAAATAATATTTTAAATACTAATTAAATAGAATTACCAAAATAAAATTGAAAAAACTCTTTTTTATCATAACTTTCAGTTTTAATTGGATAACCTAATGATAAATTTAAAGGACCTAAAGGACTATTAATTTTTAATACAAATCCTGAAGTTAATCTCACTGTACTGAAAAATTTACTATAATCTGGAATATTATATTTTATTGTATCTACAGTATTTTTCCATTTAGTATTTCATATATTTCCTACATCTAAAAAAAACGAAAACCTTAAATATTTAAAATAACTTTCATCTAAAAAATAATTAAAAGGTAATGATAATTCTGTACTGAAAGAAAAAACAGCATTTCCCCCAGAAATATTATCAGAAAAACATATTTTTCTATTTTCTGCACATTTATGATATTCAGAATCAATATATATAGAATGTGGACCAATATTACTATAATCTAAACCACGTACAAAACCTTCAGTAGGAAAAAAATTTTCATAAAACGGAAAATCACTATTTCAAATTCCACTACCATAACCTATGGTATTATGAATTGAAAAAATTCAATTTTTATCTTCATCTAAAGAAAAATATTTAGATAAATCTAATTTAATTTTATAAAAATTATTATCCGATCCTGGAATAGTAAATTTATTATTAATATTTAAATATAAACCAGAAGTAGGAAAAACATCATCATTTATACTATTATAATATAAATTATTTACTAAAAATATATCATTATATTCATAACTATTTTTATCTACATTTATAGATATTTTATCATTTAATAACTTAAATGTTTTTTCAGAAAATAATTTTTTACCTAAATTATCTACATAATTATAGATATAACTTACACCAATATCAAATTTTAAAAATTCATTTATAAATCATATAACATCTCTCTCAAAACCATAATTAATATTTGAATAATTAAAATTATCTTTCTTTTTAGGAATATTTGTATAAAATAATTTATTATTATAATATAAATTATAATCATATAATCTGTATGGATAAATATAAGATATATATAAAGATTTATAATCATTCTTATAAACTAATTTAAAAGAAATATCATTACCTCTACCTAAAAAATTTTTTTCAGATGCTGAAAAATTATAATTTAAAGAACTTTTTTTACTATAACCTAAACCAAAATTAAAAACACCTTTATCACTTTCTTTAACACTAAATATTATATCAACTTTATTAGATTCAAACTTTACATCTTGTATCACATAATTAACATCTTTTAAAAAACTACTATTTTGTAAATTAACTTTACTTTTATTGACTAAAGATAAATTCAATAAAGAACCTTCTAATTGATAAAGATATTCACGTAAAACATTATCTAAAGTAAAATTATTACCTTCAAAAATTATTTTACGTACATAAAATCTTTTACCTAAATATAAATCAAAAATAATATCAAATTTATTATTAACTAATTTTTTAATTTTAACTAAAATTTTACTTTTTAAATAACCATCACTTTTAATTTTTTCTTCTAATACTTTTAATAACGTACTAATTAAATCTAAAGTAACATTTTTATTTACAGTAAAAAATTCATTTTTTTTCTTTATAAAATATTCTTTATACTGCATAAAATTTTTCGATTTAATATTTAATAAAGTATATTTTTTACCTTCATTAAAATAAATAATTAAATCAACAAAATCTTTTTTAATAAAATTTACTTTTATATCTTTAATATTAAAATCTAAAAATTTTGCATTAAAATAAAATTTTTTTATTAATTCTAAATCATATAAAAAAATATCTTTCCTAAAAATATTTTTTTTTAAAAAAAATAATTTTCAATCATATTCTTTAATATGTAAAAAAGATAAAATTTTATTTCTATCAAAAAACTTATTGCCAAAAAATAAAATTTTTCTTACTTTTAAATCATCATTTTCCACAAAATTTAACTTTAATTTAATATATTTATTTAAATAATAAACTTTAGAAATAAATATTTGTAAATTAAATTTACTAAAATTTTTATATTGATCTTTAATATATTCTATTACCTTATGTAAACTATATTCATTAAAATAAGATCCTCGCACAACATTAAATTCTTTTAATATACTTAATATTGCATCTTTTTTTAAAATAAAATTACCGTCAACTAAAATATCTAACAAAATATAACGATTTTTAAAATCTAAAACTAAATTATTATTAGATTCATATACATTAATATTTTCTAATAAATTAGTTTGATATAAAAATTTAATTAAATCAGGTATATTTTTTTTATAAATTAAATTTCCAAATTTCTTTTTAATTAAATCTAAATAATAACTATTATTTAACTTATTAGAATTTAAAAAAACTATATTTGTTAAATTAAAACTATCTTTAGCAAAACATGCAAAACTAAACAATATAAATATAATTAATAAAAAATACTTTTTCATTTTAAGTAATTTTAAATTTAAATTAAAACATAAAAATTTAACTTATAAAATATAATAAAAAATTATTTATAAAAAAGTAAAAAATTTTTATAAAAAAATATTTACTAAAAAAATAGTAAATAACATAAAAAATTAATAATAAAAATCAAATTTCTCTAATTATACATAATTTAAATAATAATTTAAAAAATTTAAATTTATAAATTTAAAATAAAAAACTAACTAACTTTAAATTATAAAAATTTTTTTTAAAAAAAATTTAAATAATTAATTATTATTAAATAAATTAAATTGAAATTAACTTTCATTAACTATTTTACCAAATTTTCTAATTCTTTTTGAATAAAATTTCAAAGCTAATAAAAAATGTAAACTATTAAAATCTGGTCATAAAATATTAATAAAATATAGTTCAGAATAAGCTATTTGCCATAATAAAAAATTACTTATTCTTTTTTCTCCTCCAGTACGTATTACTAAATCAATAGATGGTAAATAATTTAAACACATTTTTTTTTCTATAATATCTTGATTAATATCTTTAATATGAAATAATTTATTATCTAAATCATGTAAAATACTTTTAATACAACAAACAATATCCCATTTACCACTATAATTTATAGCAATATTTAACTTTAAACCTAAATTATTTTGAGTTTTTCTTTCTATTTTATAAATAGCTTTACATAATTTTAAAGATAAACCTTTTCTTTCACCAATAATTTTTACACAAATATTTTTTTTATGTAAATACAAAAATTTATTTTTTAATACATTATAAAACATTCTCATTAAATAATTTACTTCTAAAGAGGGCCTATTCCAATTTTCTATACTAAATGCATATAAAGTTAAAACTTCTAATTTTAACTTAATTGATATATTAATAATATTAACAACTGCTCTTAATCCTTGTCTATGACCATAAATACGAGATCTTTTCCTCTTTAACCCTCATCTACCATTACCATCCATTATAATAGCTATATGTTTAGGAAATTTAATAAATTTCATCTTTATTAGACTAAAATATTAACTTATATTTATAAAATAATTTTCTTAACTAAATTAGTTAAAATAATTAAATTAATTATTTAACATCTTTTTTTTTTGTTTAATATAAATAAAATTAATTTCTTTTATATAAAAATTAACTATTTCTTGTAACTTTTTAATATTACTTTTTTCTTGTTCTTTATTTATTATTTTTTCTTTTAAAAAAAAAACAATTTTGTTTTTTATTAATTTTCTTTTATTTCTAATAGAAACTTTAGCTAACTCTATTTTCTTTTTTATAATTTTTAAAATATCTTTTTTACGTTCTTGAGTAATAACAGGAACAGTAATAATTATATCTTTAATATCATTAGATAAATTTAAATCTAATTTAGATAATAAAATTGTTTTTTCAACAATATTTTTAATTTTTTTATCAAACAAACTAATCCTTAAAGAAAATTTATTTTCTATAGATATTTTAGATAAATATTTTAATTTAGTTAAATTACCATAATAATTTATTAATAAATTAGATATTAAATCATAATTTATACCTGTTATATTTAATTTTTTAATCTCATTTTCTAAATAAATTAAAACTTCATTCATTTTTTTTTTTATATTACTTTGACTTATTTCATTTAACATAAAAAACCAAAATTAATATTAAACTAATTAATTAATATTTTTTTTCTTTTAAAAATATTTATTTAATATCAAAATTAATAAAAATAAATATTTTAAAATTTTTTTAAATAAATTAAATTTAATAACTTCAAAAGTTTAAACTATAAAAAATCATTTAATAATTATTTAATTTTTTTTTTTTAAAAAAAAAAAAAATAATTAATCATCTAAAAAACTACGTAAAATTTCAGATCTACTGGGATGACGTAATTTTCTTAATGCTTTAGCTTCTATTTGTCTAATACGTTCCCTAGTAACATCAAATTGTTTACCTACTTCTTCAAGAGTATGATCACTATTCATATCTATACCAAAACGCATACGTAAAACTTTTGCTTCTCTAGGAGTTAAACTAGACAAAATATTACTTGTAACTATTTTTAAACTCTCAGAAGTAGCTGAATCTAAAGGTAATCCTAATGAAGAATCTTCTATAAAATCACCTAAATGTAAATCTTCATCTTCACCTACAGGTGTTTCCATAGAAATAGGTTCTTTAGCAATTTTTAAAACTTTTCTAATTTTTTCTTCAGACATTAACATTTTATGAGATAATTCTTCTGGAGTAGGTTCTCTACCTAATTCTTGTAATATTTGTCTAGATATTCTATTTAGTTTATTTATAGTCTCAATCATATGTACTGGGATACGTATAGTACGTGCTTGATCAGCAATTGATCTTGTAATTGCTTGACGTATTCACCAAGTTGCATAAGTAGAAAATTTATATCCTCTTCTATATTCAAATTTATCCACAGCTTTCATTAAACCAATATTACCTTCTTGAATTAAATCTAAAAACTGTAATCCCCTATTAGTATATTTTTTTGCTATAGATATAACTAATCTTAAATTAGCTTCTACCATTTCCTTCTTTGCTTCTTTTGCTATTAATTCACCTTCAATGATAGTTTTATAAACTTTTTTAATTTGATAAACAGTAAGATAAGAATATTTTTCTATATGAAATAAATTATTATATTGATTAATAATATCATTCATATTTTTTTTTAACTTTTTACATCAAAGATATCTTTTATTTAAAGAAATAATATTTATTAACCAATTATAATTAGTTTTATGCTTATAAAAAAAATTTATAAAAATTTTTTTAGGCATTAAACATTTTTCAATACATAAAAATATTATTTTTTTTTCTATTAAATAAATTTTATTTATAACACTTTTTATATTATCTACTAAATAATTAAATTGTTTTGGTACTAATCTAAAATTCATAAATATACATATTAATTTATTTAATTCATATTTAGTATATGGATGTTTTAAACCATATTTTTTTATATATTTTTTAAATAATTTATATTTTAAATGTAAATTTTTAAACTTTTTATTAAAAAAATCAACATCTATATAATACGAAACATTAGTATTATTTATACTACTAGAAAAATTTTCCAAATTATTATTATTTAAAATAGAAAAATTTTTATAACTTAAATTTTTATCTATAAATCCTAATATTAAATCTGATAAACGTATTTTTTTTTTTTTTACTAAACTATATTGTTTTAAAAATAAATTTATAGTATCAATATATTTAACTAATGAATATTGAATCTTATATATTCCATTTTCTATTTTCTTAGCTATATTTATTTCTCCTTTTTTAGTTAATAATTCAACAGTACCCATTTCTTTCATATACATCCTTACAGGATCATTACCTTTCGTTAAATTAGATTCTACTTTTAATACATTGGTAATTACTTCAGATAAATTATCTTCACTATTCCTTTCAGGAATTTCATTAAAAGTTAGTTCATCCATTTCAGACAAATTTTCTAATACAGAAATATTTAAATAATTAATCATTTTCACAATAAAAAACAAATTTTTTTTTGATACTTTAATAAAAATTATTTATAAAAAGTACATTTTTAAAAATATTAATAAATATTAACTTCGTTTTAAAAAACAAGTACATTGAAAATTATAAACAAAAATTTTTTAATTTAATTAAATCTCATAATTCTTTTTTTTCTTTTAAACTTAAATTATATTTTTCTTCCTTAAAAAGAAGATAATTTATTTTCTTTTCTAAAATAGAAAACTTAAATTTTTTTAAAATATCAATAAATATTAATGTAATATTTTTACCTAAAATAGAATAATCATAACAAATTATTTTTTTTAAATAATACTTAATTCTTAATATTTTACATTCATTAATAATATCATAAGAAGAAATATTTTTATTATATATACATAAATTAACTATTTTAAGAAACAAAGATAACCCTAATATAAATATATCTTGATTTAATATAAATAAAGGATCATATAAATTTATTAATTCAGATAAAGAAGGATTATTAATTAATAAAAAAATTAAATATCTTAAATAAGTAAACTTATAATTTTTTCTATTTTTCAATACAGAATAATAAATAATATTATCTAATTCATTTAAACTATAAATACCAACTTTATCAATTAATTTCTGACGTAAAAACATTATAACAATAGGAGAATTAATTTTATTTAATAACTGTAATATACAATTAGTAAATTTTATTTTATCTTCATATAAATTTAAATTTAATTTTTTTTGATATAAATCAAATATATAATCAAAAACTGATTTTGCATTATTGATTCTATTCTCAAAATTTATTTTACCTTCTTTTCTAATTAAAGAATCTGGATCTTCTCCACTAGGTAAAAACATAAAATAAAACATTCTATTTTCATTAATTAATTTTAATATTTTATATAAAGATTCTTTAGAAGATTTTTTACCACTCTTATCACCATCATAACAAAAAATAATATTATTAGTATAATTTAATAACATATTAATTTGTTCTATATTTAATGATGAACCTAATAAAGCAACGACATAATCAATATTATATTTATTTAAAATAATAACATCTATATAACCTTCTACTATTAAAATTCTATTAATTTTACTTTTATTTTTTAAAACTAAATTTAAACCATATAAACAATATTTTTTATAAAAATAAATATGATTAGCAGAATTAATATATTTATAACAAAAATTTTCTTTTAAACTTCTACCACCAAAAGCAATTATATTATTATCTATATTATAAATAGGAAAAATAACTCTATTATATAATCTATCATAAATTTTTCCAGAAATATCTTTAACTAAAAAACCTAAACTAACTAAAAAATTAATTTCTTTTTTATTACAAACAGATAATATTTTATTTACTAAATCAAAAGAAGAATAACCAAGAGAAAATTTTTTAATCACTTCTATAGTTATTCCTCGATTAAATAAAAATTCTCTAACAAATTTAAATTTAACATCAAATAATAATACATTAGTATATAAATTACTAATAATATTCATTAAATAATAAAATTTTTTTTTTTTAAAATAAAAAAAATTTCTTGAATTTACATCATCATAAATTATTTTTATACTATTAATAAATGCTAATTCTTTTATACTTTGAAAAAAATTTATTTTATTAAAATTCATTAAAAAATCTATAACATTACCATAAGTTTTACAACCAAAACAATAATAAAAATTATTTTCTTTATTTACTACAAATGAAGGATTTTTTTCACTATGAAAAGGACAAAAAGCTTTATATCTTCCACCAACTTTTTTAAGATTAATTTTAGAAGAAATAACCTTAACTATATCACTACAAAATAATAAATTTTTTATAAAAGAACGAGATATATATTTCATATATAAATTATATATAAATAAATAAACATTTAATATAAATTATTTATCTATTATTAAAATTTTTCTCTCTAGCTAATTTTTTAGCATATCTTTTTATAGCTGATGCCTTAGCTTTTTTACGTGATGTTGTAGGTTTTTCATAAAATTCCCTTTTACGTACCTCAGAAAGAATACCTGATTTTTCACATGATCTTTTAAATCTACGTAACGCAATATCAAATGGTTCATTTTCTCTTATTCTAATAATAGGCATAAATTTTTAAAACTTTTAAATAACAAATTAACCAAATAATAAAAATATTAAAATTATAAAATCAATTAAAATAATAAAATTTAAAATAAAACTATTAATTTAAAATTAATACAAGTAATATATATATTTTATATTAAAAATAAAAAAAAAACAAAAAAAAATGAATATTCTAGGTATAGAAACATCGTGTGATGAAACAGCTATTAGTATTTATAATTCTAAAAAAGGAATTATATTAAATAAAATTTATAGTCAAATAAAAATTCATTCCAAATATGGAGGTATTGTACCTGAAATAGCATCAATAAACCATGCAAAAAAAATCATTCCATTAATTAAATATACTTTTAATAAATTTAAAAAAAAAAAAATAAAAGCTATTGCTTATACAGCTGGTCCAGGATTATCAAGTTCTTTATTAATTGGTGCAACAGCTGCTATTACATTATCTTTTTTATATAAAATAGATAATTTACCTATTAATCATATTGAGGGCCACATAATGTCTATTATGTTATGCAAAAAAAAACCTTTATTTCCATTTTTATCTTTAGTAATATCAGGAGCACATACTTATTTGATAATAATATTTAATTATTTTAAATATAAAATAATAGGTCAAACATTAGATGATTCATCAGGTGAAGTATTAGATAAAATAAGTAATTTATTAGGATACAAATATCCTGGAGGAGAAAAAATATATAACTTAGCAAAATTAAGTAAAAATAATCTAAATTTTCCCAAACCTTTAATAAATAAAAAAAACTTTAACTTTAGTTTTTCAGGATTAAAAACACACATAACAAAATTAATAAAAAAAAACATTAATTTTAAATCAAAATGCGATATAGCATATTCTTTACAAAAAAGTATCGTAACTATATTAATTAAAAAAACTAAACAAGCATTGATAAATTTTAATTTAAAAGCAATAGCTATGGTAGGAGGTGTGAGCGCAAATAATAATTTAAGAAAAAAAATGTGTAAAATGACAAAAAAGTTAAAAAAAAAAACTTTTTTTCCACCCAAAAAACTATGTACAGATAACGCAGCAATGATAGCATATGTAGGTTATATAAAATATATAAAAAAAAAAAAAAAATTATTAAATAATTTTAAAATTCATATTAAATCTAATTGAAATATTAAATCAAAACTTTAAATTTTTAAAAATTAATAATCTAAAAAATTATTTAAAAAAAAAATTATTATTTAAATAACTTAAACGTAAAAAATTTAACTTTTTTTTAATACCTTTTCCTGTTATACCTAATTTTATAATATCTCTACCTTTAATATTAGATAATAATAAAAATATTTTTAATAAATATTTATCTAAAAAAATAAATATAGATTTATTTTTAATAGGTAAATATTTCATTATTTTATTAATTTTTAAAAAATTATTAAATATTTTATCATTACGTCAACAATCAGTTATATTTAATATATTTAAAATTAATAAAGAAAAATTACCTTTATTAAACTTTAAAATTTTAAATATTATTTTTAAAAAAATACAACAATATTTTAAATAAAGTTTAGGAACACTTATTCTTTTACAAAATAATTTAATACAAAAAATAAACTTATTAAAATTAGATAAAAAACTATTAGACAATATAGTTTTCTTTAAAAAAAGACATAATAATATAAAACGTATTTTTAATGAAAAATTTAAAAATACAGACTTTTGTAAAACTAAAGAAAAAAAATTAAATATTTTTTTATTATTAAATAACTTAATAAATTCTGGAAATAAAATATTTAAAGCTTTACATTTATACAAAACAAAAAAATATAATTCAGGATTAGATGATCTTAAAGCTTTCTCTGTTTCTTTTCAAATTCTTTCTGAAGATAAATAAAGTAATTCTCCTGAAATAGAAATTTTTAACATTAAATCTAAAGTTTTAGGATATATATTAAAATTATATTTAAATAAACGACAATATAATTGAGCAACCCTTAAAACTCTTAAAGGATCATCTAAAAAACAGAAAGATACATGTTTAATAACTCTATTTTTAATATCTAATATTCCATTATAAGGATCATAATAATTACCTTTCTCATCTAAAGCTATAGCATTTATAGTTAAATCTCTTCTATATAAATCTTCTTTTAAAGATATTTTTTTTGAAAAACTACAAATAAAATTATTATGTCCTTTACCCTTTTTTTTTTCAGTACGAGCTAATGCATATTCTTCGTTAGTTTTAGGATGAATAAATACAGGAAAACAATTTCCTACTGGTTTAAAACCTAAATTTACCATTTTTTGATAAGTACCTCCTACAACTAATCAATCTTTATCTCTAACTTTAATACCTAATAATTTATCTCTTACTGCTCCACCAACTAAATAATATTTCATTATTATACCTTAATAAAAATATTAAAAATAAATTTATATTTTAAATATATAATTTTAATTATTTAATTATTTTAAAATTTTTTTTTCAATTTCTTTCAAAGCTAAAATAGTCGGTTTATCATTTTTAATATTATTTACTAACATATTTTGGGAATACAACTGTATTTGACGAGAACGTCAAGATGCTATTAATACTAAATCAAATCTATTACCAATTTTTCGTATTGCTGTTTCAATTATAAAATAAGACATATATGACTTTTATATATAATTTTAATTATTATTAATATTTTTTAAAAATCTATTTTTTATAGAATTATTTAATTTTAAATATAAATTTTTATATTTAGATATTTTATGATTTAAAAGAGGATTATTTAAATTTTCTCAAATTAACTTAGTTTTTAAAAATTTTTCTATTTTTAAAGAAATATTTGGTATAATTGGTACTAAATATATAGAAAGAATTTTAAATATATTAATTATCATTGTACAAAACATATGTAACTTGTTTTTATTTTTTAACTTTAATCAAGGTTCATAATTATTAATATATTTATTAACTATATTTAATAATAAATTAATTTCAATTAATACTTTATAAAAATCAAAATTGATAAAATAATCACTAATTAATTTTGATTTATCAACAAAATATAAATAAAAACTATTATCAAACATTTTATCTGATAAATAATTATCAAAATAAATTTCAATAAATGTTGATATTCTAGAAGCAATATTGATATATTTACCTACAAATTCAAAATTAATTTTTTTATAAAAATCTTCTAAACAAAAATTTATATCATGTATTTTATATGATAATTTACTAGATAAATAATATCTTAAACTATCAGCATCAAAATATTTTAACCAATTTTTCACAGTAATAAAATTATTTAAAGATTTTGACATTTTTTTACCATTAATAATAATATGACCATGAACAATTAATTTAGTAGGTTTTTTAAAATTTAATATGTGTAATATAGTAGGTCATATTAAACCATGAAAATATAATATATCTTTACCTATAAAATGAAAAATTTTATTTTCATTATTATTATTCATACATCAAAAATCTTCAAACAAACCACTTTTTTTTTCTTTAAATTTACAATAATATTGGAAAATACTTATATAACTTAATAAAGCATCTAATCAAACATAAAAATATTTATTTTTAATAAATTTATTAGGTATTTTAAAACCAAAATATGGTTTATCTCTAGAAATATTTCAATCTGATAAATCATTTTTTAACCAAACTAATAATTGATTACCTACTTCGTATTGTAAATCACTAGAAATAACTCATTTATATAATATTTTTTTAAAAATATTTAATTTTAAAAATAAATGTTCAGATTGATATATTTCAGGTTTAATATTAGATATTAAAGAAATTGGATTAATTAAATCTAAAGATGAATAAATATTACCACAAACATAACAATTATCACCATATTGATTTTTTGCAAAACATTTTGGACATTTACCTTTAATATATCTATCTGGTAAAAAAATTTTTTTTTCAAAATCATAAAATTGATTAACTTTATATTTTGAATATAATTTTTTTTTATAAATATTATTCATAAATTTTAAAATTAAAAGATAACTTAATTTATTATGAGTAGTACAATAAATATCATGATTAATATTAAAATTTATAAAATCTTTTTTATGTTCTTCATAAATATTTAATATCATAAATTTTGAAGATATATTTAATTTTTTAGATTTAAACATAACAGGAGTACCATGAGCATCATCAGCACAAATAAAATAAACTTTATTACCTATTAATTTTTGATGTTTTACTCATATATCAGCTTGTATATGTTCTAAAATATGTCCTAAATGAAGAGATCCATTAGCATAAGGAAATGCACAAGTAACTAAAAACTTTTTCATAAAAATATAATATAAATGATAATATCGGCAAGAGAGGATTTGAACCTCTGACCCACTGGTCCCAAACCAGTTGCGCTACCAAACTGCGCTACTCACCGATATAAAACTTAAAACAAAAATTAGGTGGTTAATGGGAATCGAACCCATGACAACTGGAACCACAATCCAGAGCTCTACCAACTGAGCTATAACCACCAAAAATTAAACAAAGATTAATTTTTTATATAAATAATTCACAAACTTAATTTTATATAATAAAAAATTAATCTTATATATAAGATATTTTAATTAAATTAACATAAAAAATTAAATCTATCAAGAAATAGAAAATATTAAATATCAAATTTATTAAATTAAGGTCTTTTCATTAATTCAAAAAAACTATCATTAGTTTTTGTCATAGATAATTTTTTAATTAAAAATTCCATAGCATCTATTTCACTCATAGGATGAATTATCCTTCTTAATATTCACATTTTTTGTAATTCTTCTTTTGTAGTTAATAATTCTTCTTTACGAGTCCCAGATCTATTATAATCTATAGCAGGAAAAACTCTTTTTTCGGCAATTTTACGAGATAAATGTAATTCCATATTACCTGTTCCTTTAAATTCTTCATATATAACTTCATCCATTTTAGATCCTGTATCAATTAAAGCAGTAGCAATAATAGTTAAACTACCACCTTCTTCAACATTTCTAGCAGCACCAAAAAATCTTTTAGGACGATGCAAAGCATTAGCATCTATACCTCCAGTTAATATTTTTCCTGAAGCTGGAACAACAGTATTATAAGCACGAGCTAATCTAGTTATAGAATCTAATAAAATTATAACATCTTTTTTATGTTCAACTAATCGTTTAGCTTTTTCAATAACCATTTCTGCTACTTGAATATGTCTTAAAGCAGGTTCATCAAAAGTAGATACAATAACTTCACCTTTTACTAAACGATTCATTTCAGTTACTTCTTCAGGTCTTTCATCAATTAATAAAATAATTAATACACAATCAGGATGATTATAACTTACACTTTGAGCAATATTTTGTAATAAAGTAGTTTTCCCAGCTTTAGGAGGAGCTACAATTAATCCTCTTTGTCCTCTACCAATTGGTGATGCTAAATCTAAAACACGACCCGTTAAATCTTCAGGTAAACCATTACCTTTTTCCATATTTAAACGATAATTAGCATGTAAAGGAGTTAAATTTTCAAAAAGAATTTTATTTCTAGTATTTTCAGGTTTATCATAATTAACTTCATTTACTTTTAATAAAGCGAAATATCTTTCTAATTCTTTAGGAGGACGTATTTTACCAGATATAGTATCACCTGTTCTTAAATTAAACCTACGTATTTGACTAGGTGAAACATATATATCATCAGGACCAGCTAAATAAGAACTATCTGAAGACCTTAAAAAACCGAATCCATCTTGAAGAATTTCTAAAACTCCATCACCATAAATATTTTCTCCATATTTAGAATGTTGTTTCAAAATAGAAAAAATTATATCTTGTTTTCTCATTCTTGCTAAATTTTCTAACTCAATTTTTTTTCCAAGAAAAATTAATTCAGCAATAGACATATTTTTTAATTCAGTTAAATTCATAACATTATATAAATATAATTATAAAATAAAAATAAAATTATTCATTTTAATAAATTTTTAAAATTAGTTATTAATATAATCATAAAATAATTAATAAAAATTATTTTCTTTTAAAAAATCAATTAAATTTTTTTTACTAAAAACACCTATTTTATTAGATAAATATTCTCCATTTTTAAATAATATTAAAGTAGGAATACTTTTAACATTATATTTAAATTTTATGATTTGAGATTCATTAACATTGATTTTAACAAATTTCATTTTTTTATTTAATTCATTAAACAAACTATTTAAAGTAACTTTGTACAAATTACAAGGTCCACATCATGCTGCTCAAAAATTAACTAAAACATAACCCTTAAAATCTAAAACCTCTTCTTGAAAAGAAGAATCAGTAACATTTATAAATTTATCGTTCATATAATTATATAATTAAATTTTTTTTAAACAAATTTTAAAAATTAAAATTTTAAATAAATTAAGATTATATTTATATTTTATATAAATAATATTAAAATGATAATTTATCACACTTTAAATATTAAATAAATAATTAAATTTTATTAAATTAATTTAATTTATATTTTATTAAAAAATATTTTTATTATTTAAAAAAAAATTTAATTAAATATTTTTCAACAAATAATTTATTTTATAAAAATGTTAAATGTATTTCAAATTAAAAATAATAATTTAATTAGATTTAAAATTATAAATAAAACTATTTTTACAAAAATTATAAATTATCTATGAATAGATATTATAAATGCTACTAAAAATGAAAGAAAATATATAAAAGATGTATTAGGACAAAGATTAATAAAAAAAACTAAATTATTAGATATAGAATCCTCAGCTAGATTTTATAAAGATAAAAATGGTTTACATATACATTCTTTTTTTTTATATAAAGATATAAATAATTGTATTAATAATTCAACAGTAATTTTTATTATTAAAAATAATAAATTTTATTCATTAAGAGAAATAGATTTACCAACTTTTCGTCTATATAGATTAAAATTAAGAAATAAAAAATTAGATAAAAATAATCCATATGAATTATTATTAGATTTATTAGACATCAAAATTGAACAACTAGCAGATGAAATAGAAAAAGTATTAAATAATCTAGAAACTCTTACTAAAATAATATTAACAGATCAAAACCAACAAGAATTCAATGTTTCAATTTCTACATTATCAAAAGAGGAAAATATTACTTCAAAAATTAGAATTTGTTTAATCGATACTCAAAGAGCAATTAAATTCTTAATAAGAGAAACTAAATTAAGTAATTTTAATAAAAAAAAATCTAAAGATATTTTAAGAGATATAGACTCATTATTATCTTATAATGAATCATTATTTCAAAAAATAAATTTTTTATTACAATCAGCTATGGGTTTTTTAAACATAGAACAAAATCGTATAATTAAAATATTTTCAGTTATATCAGTAATCTTTTTACCACCTACTTTATTAACATCAACTTACGGGATGAATTTTAAATATATGCCAGAATTACATTGAAAATATGGATATCATATCACTTTAATATCTATGTTTATTTTAGGATTTATACCATATTTATATTTTAAATTTAAAAAATGATTATTAATTTAATGACAAAAAATTATTTTTATGTTATTTTTTATAATTAAATAATTCAATATTTGATAAAATTAATGATAATTAATAAAAGAGAAAAAAATGATTTGTAGTAAATTTAGCATAGGACAACAAGTAAGACATAAATTATTAGGTTTTTTAGGAGTAATAATAGATATAGATCCAGAATATTCATTAACAGAAAAAAAACTAGAAAATATTAAAAATGAAAATAATAAATCATTTAAAAAATATCCATGATATCATGTAGTAACAGAAGATAATAATGGACAACCCATACATATATATTTAGCAGAAATACAATTATCATGAGAAACTCAAAAAGAACATCCTGAACAACCTTCTTTAGATAAATTATCTCATTCAATTAAAAAACAATTAAAATCACTTAAACTAAAAAACTAAATAAAAAATTAATATGTTAGGTATAGGAATAGATATTCTATCTATATATAGAATTAAAAAAATGAAAACTAAATTTAAAAAAAAGCTATATAAAAAAATATTAACAAAAATAGAAAAGAAAAAATATAAAAAAACAAAATATAAAGATAATTTTTTAGCAAAAAAATTTGTAGCAAAAGAAGCAGCATCAAAAGCACTAGGAACTGGAATAAATAAGGGTATATATTTTAATAATTTTGAAATTTATAATGATCATCTAGGTAAACCTAAAATAAAACTTTTAAAAAATGCTAAAAAAAAATTTATAAAAAAAAAAGCAAAAAATATTTTAATTAGTATTTCAGATGAAAAAAAATACGCACAAGCAATTGTATTAATAGAATAAATAATTTTAAAATATTTTAAATACTTCTATTTTTTTTTATAAATTTAACTATTTAAAACATATAAACATATCTCTTTATTATAAAGAATTTAATCAATTAATTTCTTTTCTTCATAAATAAACATTTGTAGTTTCTAAAATTATAGGCATATTATTAAATAAATTATTTTTCATTATTCAATAAAATAAATTATTTTGTAAATTACTATTTAACAATTCAGAATGTCTATCTTTTTTACTTAAAAAACCATATTTACTACCATTTAAATGAATACATTTAAGATAAAATAAACCAATTACATTATTAAAATTTAAAAAAACTTTTTCACACATTTCAAAACTACGTAAATCATAACCAGATACAAACATATGACATGTATCTAAACAAACTCCTATACGAGATTTATTTTCTACAAAATAAATAATTTCAGATATTTGTTCAAAAGTATAACCAACTGATGTACCTTGTCCTGCTGTATTTTCTATTAATAGAATAATATCTTTAGTTTCATTTATTATATAATTAATAGAATCACTAATTTTTCTTAAACACTTTTTTAAAGAAAAAACATTTAAATAATTTCCAGGATGAAAATTAATATATTTTAAACCTAATAATAAACAAAGATTTATTTCATGAATTAACAATTTTCTAGATCTATATAACTTTACTTTATCAAAATGACCTAAATTTATTAAAAAACTACTATGAGGAACTATATAATTTTTATTCATTAAAAATTTTCTACAAACATAATTAAAATTATCAATTAAATTACTACTAATTTTAATATGTTTTCAACTCACAGGATTACCTAAAAAAAAAGATAATGATTTAGCATTTAAACTTTTAGCATATAAAACAATTTTATCAAAAAAGTATAAATCATTAATATGTACACCTATAAATTTATTTTGTTCTTTTAAAAAAAACATTTTTAAACCTAATAATTTTAATTAATATATAATTGAATTATAATAATAAATTAATATATTTAAAACATACAAAAAAAATGAATAAAATAACCTTAATAGCTAAAATAAGAAATAAATTAGGTACAAAAAAAAGTAAATATTACAGACTAAAAAATAAAATTCCAGCAATAATATATTCAAAAAATAAACAAAATTTACCTATTTTATTAAATTTAAATCAAATAAATTTGTTTTTCAATAATAAAAAAATACTAAATACTCATTTACTTATAAAAATTAAAAACAAAATTATTGAAACAAAAATCAAAAATATTCAAAAACATCCATTTAAAAAAAAAATCTTACATATAGACTTCATGTATAAATAATAATGGGTCGTACAGGATTTGAACCTGTGACCAATTGATTAAAAGTCAACTGCTCTACCAACTGAGCTAACGACCCTTACTTAAATTTTTAATTTACAACATAAAAACTTATTATCAAAATAATATTAACATAAAAGATATATAAAAACATTAATATATATATTTTTTTTAAAAAATTTAATAAATTAAATATGGAAACCATAGAAATAATAAAATTAAATAATGATGCTGAAATACCAAAAAATTTTACTGAAGGATCATCTGGATTTGATATTAGAATATGTATTAAAAATAATCTTTTAATTAAACCTAATAAATATAAACTAGTTAATACAGGAATATCTATATACATAAAAAAAAAAAATATAACTGGATTAATTTTACCAAGATCAGGATTAGCATATAAAAAAGGTTTAATATTAAAAAATACAATAGGTATTATTGATTCAGATTATCAAGGAGAAATTTTAATACCAATATTAAACATAAGTAAAAAAAAAAGAATTTTAAAAAATAAAGATAGAATAGCACAAATTTTGTTTGTACCAATAATATTAGTTAAATTTAAAGAAACAAAAAATTTTTCTAAAAAAACTAAAAGATTTAAATATGGATTAGGTCATTCTGGTATTAATTAATATAATTAAAATTTTTAAAAATGAAACAAATAATTAAAAAAAAAATTTATCAATTAGCAAAAAAAAATATTAATTTTTTAATAGGTTTTAGTGGTGGATTAGATTCAACTGTATTACTACATATTTTACATAAAATTAAAGAAGAAAATAAATTAATAAAAATTAAAGCGATACACATTAATCATAATATAAATATTAATTCAAAATTATGAGAAAATCATTGTCAAAACATATGTAATAAATTAAACATAAATTTAATTATAAAAAATATTTTTATTAAAAATAAAAATAATATTGAAAATCAATTAAGAGAAAAAAGATATAAATCTTTTTTAAAATTATGTTCACATAATGAAATTATTTTAACTGCACATCATAAAAATGATCAATGTGAAACAATATTATTAGCTTTAAAAAGAGGAAGTGGTTTAACAGGATTATCTGGTATCAAAGAATATTATAAAATTAAAAATAAAATTATTATAAGACCTATGTTAAATATTAATAACATAGAAATATTACAATATGCAAAAAAAAATAACTTAAAATGAATTACTGATTCTAGTAATTTAAATATAAGATATGATAGAAATTTTCTACGTATTATTATAATACCTAAATTAATAAACAGATGACCATATTTTTTATCTACAATTACTAGAAGTTCAATGTTATGTAATAAATATGAAAAATTAATAAATAATATTATATTAAAAAAATTTAAAAAAATAAATCTATATAATAAATTTTTAAATATAAAACAATTATTTTGTCTCAAAAAAGAAGAATTTTTTATAATTATAAGAAAATGAATTAAAATTAATAATCAAAAAAATATTTCATTTAAAATAACTAATTTAATATATAAATTAATAAAAAAAAAAAAAAATATACAAATATGTTTAAAAAAAATTTTTATAAAACAACATTTAAAAAAAATTTATATAATAAATAAATTTGAAAAATTAAAAGAAAATATTTTTTTATGAAATAAAAAAAAAAAAAAATTCATATTACCTAATAAATTAGGCTTTTTATATATCGAACAAAATCACTTAACAAAAAAATCAATTAGACAACCAAAAAAAAACGAAAAAATATTAATTAAATTTAATGTAAAAAATAAAATAAAAATTTTAGGTAAACAAACACAAAGAATAAAAAATATTTGACAATTTTTTAAAATATTACCTTGAGAAAGAAAAATTACACCTATTATTTTTTACAATAAAAGTCCTATCATTTGTCCAAACTTATTTATTACTGAAGAAAGTAAAATATCTAATAAAAATCAATTTTGAAATATTAAATGAAAAAAATCTAAAATTTACATTTAAAAAATAAATAATTTAAAATTCTGTTCTTAGAAATATAAACAATAGAATTATTTATTCTATCTCTCAATTCTATTAAATCTGTACTAATACTTTTCTCACTAATAATCACTAATATAGGAATACCTAATAATTCAAAATCAGTTAACATTTTACCTAAATGTAATTTTCTATCATCTAATAAAAATTTAATATTATTTTTTTTTAAAAAAAAACTAATTTCATAAATAAGTTTATATACATACTTATTATTGTACATATTAATAGGTATTATACCTAACTTAAAATAAGTAATAGATATAGGTCATATAATACTTGTATTATTATTATAATTATTAACTAAAGCAGATACTATTCTATTAATACCAATACCATAACATCCCATTAACACCTTTTTTTTTTGATTTTTATAATTTATATTAAAAACTTTAGAATACTTATCTCTTAATTTAAAAATATGAGCTATTTCTATAGATCTAAAAGAAACACTTTTTTTTTTATTAAAATTTAAATATAAATTTAAAATTTTATTTTTACAAACATCATAAAAGTTTTCTACTTTTATATCTCTACCTAAATTTATATTTAAATAAAAACTATGATTTTTATTAGCACCTATAGTAAAATTACTTATAAAAAAAATACTATAATCAACTATTATTGGATAGTTTAACCCTAAAGGACCTAAAAATAATTTATTAAAATTAAATATATTATATACTTCACTATTATTTAAAACTTTAACTTTTAAACTTAATGGATAAATATAAATAATTTTTTTTAAATCTATTTTTTTTTTAAAAGGAATTAAAACTAATATAAAAAAAAAAATATTTTTTTCATAAATTTTAATAATAATAGTTTTTACAAATTTATTTAAAATTATTTGTTTTTTCATACCTTTCATTTTTTTTATAAAAACTAATTTTTTTTTTTTATAATTATAAATATTTTTTGTTCTGTATATATCAGAATATAAATAACTAATTTTATCAAATGAAACATTTAATTTATCTTCACCTATATCAGATAAAACATGAAATTCATGAGATAAATAACCTCCTATAGAACCACAATCAGCTTGTTTAAAATAAACATTTAAACCTAATTTTAAAAAAATATTTTTATAAATATTTAAAATTAAATTATAAGTTTTATTTAAACATTTAATAGAATTATGAAATGAATAAGCATCTTTCATTATAAATTCTTTAGACCTTATTATTCCTAAACGAGGTCTTATTTCATCTCTAAATTTTGTTTGTATTTGATAAAATATTTTAGGTAAATCATTTAAAATATTACTTTCATTACATATTAAACTAGTAATTATTTCTTCATGAGTAGGAGATAAAATTAATAATTTACTATTTCTATCATAAAATTTAAATAATTCATCACCATAATTAAATAATCTATTACTTTTTTCCCATAATTTTTTAGGTTGAATAATTGGTAAAATAAGTTCTAAAGCATATATTTTACTCATTTCACATTTAATAACTTTAATTATATTATTTATAATTTTTAAACCATATGGTAATCAAACATAAATTCCTGAAGATATTTTACGTAATAAACCACCTCGTATCATTAAATTATATATAATATTACTACTATGAATATTATCTAATCTACAAGTAAAAAAAGAATAATTGGAAGCTTTCATATTTTTATTTAAACCTTTATTTAACTTTAAACTTAATTAAATTTAATAATTATCTTTTTTTAAATAACATCCTCCTAAAAGATGTAAATGTAAATAATTTATTTCTTGACCAGCATGTTTATTACAATTAATTATTAACCTATAACCACTCTTATGAATATTTTTTCTTTTTGCTATTTTACTAGACATTAATAACATTTTACCTAAAATTAATAAATGATTATCATTAATATGATTCATATTTTTAATATAAATATTAGGTATAATTAAAATATGTATTGGAGCTTTAGGATTAATATCATTAAATATAGTAAGATCTTTATCTTGATAAATAATATCAGATTTTATTTTATGATTTATAATATCTATAAAAATATTTTTAGTACTCATTATTACTCTTTTAAATTATTTAAAATATAAATTTTAAAACAATTAACTAAATTTTTATTTACCTACTTATAAAGTTTTTATATATATAATATATTATTAAATATATTTTAATATATTAACTTAAATATAAATTAAATAAATTTATATTTTGAATATATATATAATCAATAATATATTTTTTATTTATATATAAATTATTTAATAAAAACATTAATTTTTTTTATAAAATATATTATAATATAATTTAAAGGTCTATAGCTCAGTGGTGAGAGCACACCCCTGATAAGGGTGAGGTCAGTGGTTCAAATCCACTTAGACCTAATATTTAGGGGCATAATTCAATTTGGTAGAATATTGGTCTCCAAAATCAAAGGTTGAAGGTTCAACTCCTTCTGCCCCTGTTTTTATTTATAAAACATTAATTTTTAGGTAAGTATATTTTAATTAAAAAACCTCCTTTTATACTAACACCTGTTTTAATTTTTCCTTTATGTTGTTCAATAATATATTTAACTATAGCTAACCCTAGTCCTGTATTAAAATTTTTTTTTTTTTTCTTTTGTGTAATAAACGGATAAAATAAAAATTTTAATTTATCTTTACTTATACCTGGACCATTATCTTCTATTTTAAATCACGCATAATTATTTTTTTTATTTTTAGAACATCCACTTGTTATTCTAATTCAACTATTACCATAATTAATAGCATTACGAATAATATTAATTACTACTCTTTTTATAGAAAGATAATTAACTTTTAAAATAATTTCTTTAGAAGAAATGAAATTTTCTATTTTAATACTATTATTTTTTTCTAAATTAATCACTTGATTTAATAAAAAATTTAAATCTATTTTTTTAAATGAAATAAATCTATAATCTATTTCTAAATATTTTAAAAAAATTTTCATTAAAAAATCACATTCATCAATATTTTCTTTAATTAAATTAATATAATTTTTATTATTTTTATTAATAATAATTTCTAATATAAAATATATACGAGTTAATGGAATACGTAAATCATGTACTATACTAGAAATAAAAAAAAACTTATTATTAAAATATTTTTTTATATTAAAAATTAAATTATTAATATTTAATATTAAATTATTAATTTCATTAATATTATTAAATTTAGATTTAATATAAGAAACATTATTCATGTTTAAAAAATTAAATTTAATTTCCTTAAAGAATTCAAACTGATAAAATAAAAAATAACTAAATATAAAATTTAAAAAAATAAAAATAATTATTGTTAAAATAATTATTTTTTTAATTATTTTTTTTTTAATAAAAAAAAATAATATTTCTTTTCTTATTAAATTATTTTTATTTTTATTTTTTTTAAAAATTAAACTATTTGTATTTTTAACATTTAAAAAATATAGATTTTTAGATAAAAAAATATAAAAAGTTAAAAATATTAATAATAATAATATATTAAAAAAAAATAAAAAACGTAAAAATAAACTTCTAAGAAAAAAAAAAATATACCTCATATATTTATTATATACCATCAGGTATAAATACGTAACCTAATCCTCAAACTGTCTGTATATATCTAGGATGTATTGGATTTTCTTCAATTAAACGTCTTAATCTAGAAATTTGAACATCAATAGAACGTTCCATAACACTATATTCTCTACCTCTAGCTAAATTCATTAATTTATCTCTAGATAAAGGTTCTCTAGAATGATTAACTAAAACTTTTAATACTGCAAATTCACCACTAGTTAAAGGAATTTGATTATCATTTTTAAACATTTCTCTAGTAGCTAAATTTAATTTAAATTTACCAAATTTAATAATAAGTTCTTCTTGAGAAGGAGCACCAGGTAATTCATTAAATTGTCTTCTTAATACTGCTTTAATTCTAGCTAATAATTCCCTTGGGTTAAATGGTTTAGAAATATAATCATCTGCTCCTACTTCTAATCCTATAATACGATCTATTTCTTCATTTTTAGCAGTTACTATAATTATAGGAATAAAATTATTTTGATTTCTTAAATTTCTACATATAGATAAACCATCTTCTCCAGGTAAAATTAAATCTAAAACTATTAAATTAAAAGATTCTCTTGTTAAAAGTCTTTCCATTTGTTTAGAATTAGAAACACTTTTAACATAAAATTTATTTTCATTTAAATAACGTTCTAAAAGAGATCTTAACCTTAAATCATCATCAATAATTAAAATTTTATTATTTTCTTTCATAAAACAAACTCCACAAAATTATTTAAATTAAATTATTTTTAAATCATTAATAAATAGTTTTATATATAATCCATTAATTTAATTTTAATTAAATTTACTATAATTTTTGTTATAAGTAAAACTATTATTTTAAAGATAAAATTTTAAAATTTTGACTAAAATTAATAAATAATTTATTATTAATATAATAATATTAATAAATAATTTATTATTAATATAATATAAAAAAAAATGAATAAAAAAAATAACTTAATAAAAAATATTAAAATATATATAGAAAAAATAATAAATCCTATATTATTTAAACATAATGGAAGTATTGAACTAATAAATATTATAAATAATAATTTATTAATAACGTTTAAAGGTAATTGTAAAAGTTGTAATTTAAAATTAATTATTTTAAAATATAAAATTATTAACCATATTAAAAAAAAATTTCCACAAGTCAATAATATTACTTTTAAATAAAGTAAATATTTTTTATTTTCTACTAATATAAGTTTCTGTTTTAGTATTAACTTTAATAAAATCTCCTATATTAATAAATCTAGGTACTTTTATAAAAATATTATTATTTAACAATATTAATTTATATTTATTTTTTACAGATTCTTTTTCTATTCCTCAATAATTATCTATTACCTTTAAATAAATAAAATTAGGTATCAAAACATCTATCGGATAATTATTTCAAAACACAATTTTATATTGATATTCTTTAATTAATCACTTTTTTTTTTTAAATAAAATAACTTTACTTACTACTATTTGTTCAAAGTTTTCTTTCTTAAAAAAGAAAAAAAAATTTTCCTTAAAATATAAAAAAATACAATTAATAAAAATAACATCAGCTAATTTTATATTATTAAAAGATTTAAATACTTTTATAATTAATTTATTAGTAATTAAATTACGTATTTTAGTACGTATAAATGATTTACCTTTACCAGGTTTAATAAATTCAATGTATTCAATAATATATGGTTTTTTTAAATAAATTATTTTATCACCAATACATAAATTATCTTTTATGGATAACATTGTTAAAAGAAATAAAAATGATTATTTTTATTGAGTTTATATTAAAATATAATAATATATATATTATATTATTTTATAATTAAATAAACAAGTTATTTCAAATATGAAATTAATTACTTAAAATTGATTAAAATAAACATGAAATACAAAACAATAAATATTAATTCATTAAAAAATATAAGTTTTGATTGTATTATTCTAGGTATATTTGAAAATTATGATAATAATCTAAACAACTTAAAATGTATAAACAAAAACAAAATATTAAAAAAAAAACATTTTTTTTTAAACATACAAAATAATTTTTTAATAATAAACAATTTATATAAAAAAGAAAAACAAAAAATAATTTTAATAAAATGTGGTAAATATAATAATTTTAATGAAACATTTTTTAAAAAAAATATTGAAATTTCTATACAAAAAATAAAAGATAATAATTACCAAAATATAATTTTTTTATTACCTAAATTAAAAGTAAAAAATAGAAAACTATTTTGAAAAATAAAATTTACTATAAATTGTATAGAAAATTTAAATTATAAGTTTAATACATTTAAAACAAAAAAAGAAATATTTAATAATATAACTATTTTGTTTTTAACAACTCATAAAAAAGAAAGTGAAATAATAAATTTAGCAATTAAACATAGTTTAATTATTAACAAAGGAATAAAAAAAGCTAAAAATTTAAATAATTTACCACCTAATATATGTAATTCTATTTTTATTTTAGAAGAAATAAAAAAAACATTTAATAAAATAAATACAAAAATTATTTCTTTAAATAAAAAAGATATGGAAAATATAGGAATGAATGCCTATTTAGCAGTAAATAAAGGATCAAAAAATAAACCAATATTATCAATAATTAAATATTATGGAGATAAAAAAAACATAAAACCTATAATTTTAATAGGTAAAGGATTAACTTTTGATTCTGGAGGAATATCATTAAAACCTTCTAAAAATATGCATGAAATGAAATATGATATGTCTGGTGCTGCAGCTGTATATGGGATTATGTACATAATATCTAAATTAAATATTAAACTAAATATTATTGGTGTATTAGCTTGTGCTGAAAATATGCCTGGAGGAAATGCTACTAGACCAGGAGATATTATAACTTCTTTATCTGGTAAAACTATAGAAATAATAAACACTGATGCTGAAGGAAGATTAGTGTTATGTGATGTGTTAACTTATGTACAAAAATTTAATCCAGAAATTATTATTGATATTGCTACATTAACTGGTGCATGTTTAATAGCCTTAGGTGATGATATAACAGGGTTAATGTCAAATAATTCTAAATTAGCTAAAAAATTATTAAATGCTGGTTATTTATCACAAGACAATGTTTGAGAATTACCTATATATCCAAAATATAAAAAATATTTAAAATCAAATATAGCTGATATAATAAACTGTTCTGAAAAATCAATTGCAGGTACAATAACTGCAGCATATTTTTTATCTTTATTTGTTAAAAAATATAAATGAGCACATTTAGATATAGCAGGAACAGGATGAAATAATAAAGGAGCAACAGGAAGACCTATAAATTTAATTATAGAATTTTTAATAAATTATAAAAATAATAAAATATAAAAAAAATTTAAAAATGAAAAAAAAATATAATTTAAAAAACATAGAAAGTATTATTTATTCTATTTGAGAAAAAAAAAGTAATTCTCTATTAAATATAAATTCTTTTAAAAAAACATTTTCTATTATTATGCCACCTCCAAATATAACGGGTAACCTTCATATAGGTCACGCTTTACAACAAACAATAATGGATATTATTATAAGATATCAAAAAATGTCAGGTAGAAATACATTATGAATAATGGGTATTGATCACGCTGGAATATCAGCTCAAATAATAATAACAAATTACATTCAAAATAAATTTAAATTAAATTTTAATAAAAAAACAAAATTTACATTTTTAAAAGAAGCTTTAAAATGAAAATATAAATATGAAAAAAAAATAAATAAACAAACTAAAAGTTTAGGAAGTTTAGTAAATTGAAATAAAATACATTTTTCTTTAGATAAAAATTTTTCTTATGCAGTAAAAACTGCATTTTTAAAGTTTTATAAAAAAAAATTAATATACAAAAAAAATAAAATAATTTATTGAGATAGAAAAATTAAAACAGTTTTATCTGATTTAGAAGTAAATTTTATAAAAAAAAAAAAAAAAATATGATATATAAAATTTTTTTTATTAAATTACATAAATAAAAAATATATTATCGTTCCAATTAATAAATTAGAAACAATATTAGGTATTACTGGAATATTAATTAATACAAAATCTTTAAAAAATAAAAACTTAATTAATGATTGTGTTATAAATCCCATAAGTAATAATATAATACCAATAATTTATAAAAAAAAAAAAAAAAAAAAAATTATACCTATAATTCCCTCATATAATTTAATTGATTATGAAATAGCAAAAAAATATAAATTAAATATTATAAATTTTATAAATACAAACAGAAATATAAAAAAAAAAATAAAAACCTATAATTATTTAGGTTTAAAAATATTAAATAATTTAAATTTAAATATAAATATAAATTATTCTAATAATAGAATAACGAAAAGTAGAATAATTAGATTTTTAAGAAAAAAAAAAATTTTAATTAAAGTTGATAAAAAAAAAATAAACTTACCGTTTAATTTTAAAACTAATTCATGAGTAGATATATATTTTATAAAACAATGATATTTAAAAACAAAAATATTAGCAGAAAACTCTATAAATTTAATTAAACAAAATAAAATTATTTTTTATCCTTCAAAATATAAAAAAATTTTTTTAATATGAATGAAAAATATTAAAGATTGATGTATTTCAAGACAAATATGATGAGGACATAAAATTCCTATTTGATATGATAAAAATCATAATATATATATAGGATATAATATAAAAGATATAAAAACAAAATATAAAATTAATCATTTAAATTTGACTCAAGATAAAGATGTACTAGATACATGATTTTCTTCATCTTTATGAACTTTTGTATCTTTAGGATGACCATTACAAACAAAAATAGTTAAAATTTTTCATCCAATAAATTTAGTAGTAAGTGGTTTTGATATAATTTTTTTTTGAATTTCTCGTATGATTATGATGACTTCATTTTTAATAAAAAAAAAAAATGAAATACAAATACCTTTTAAAAAAATAATTATTACAGGATTAATAAGAGATGAATATGGGAAAAAAATGTCAAAATCAGTTGGTAATGTTATTGATCCCATAGATATTATTAATGGTATTTCATTAAAAAATTTAATTAAAAAAAGAACTTGTAATTTACTTAAACCTAATATAATAAAAAAAATTATTAAAGATACAAAAAAAAAATTTCCTCATGGAATACAATATTATGGTACTGATACTTTAAGATTTACTTTAGCTTCATTAAATACACCAAATAATAATATTAAATTTGATTTTAATAAATTAATAAATAATTATTTTTTTTGTAATAAACTATGAAATTTATATAGATATATAATTTTAATTTTAAAAGAAAAAAAGATAAAAATAAATATTAAAAAATATTTAAAAAAAAAAAATAATTTATTATTAATAGATCAATGAATAATACAAAAATTTAATAATCTTTTTTTAAAATTTAAAAAATATATAAATAATTTTCGATTTGATTTTTTATGTAAAAAAATATTTTATTTTGTTAAACATCAATTATGTGATTGATATCTAGAATTTATCAAATTAAAAATAAAAGAAAAAAAAAAATTTGATTTAAGTTTTTTAAACTTATTTTTTTTATCAAAAAAAATATTAATTTTATTACATCCCGTAGTACCTTTTATCACTCAATATTGTTGAATAAAATTAAAAAAATTTGATAAAAATATGAAATATTCTATATTAGAAGAAAAAATATTGACATTAAAATATTCTATTAAAAAAAAAAATTTTTTTATTATTAAAATAATAAAAAAAATTATTTCATATATAAGAAATAAAAAACTTAAATTTCATGTAAATAATAAAACTACTACAAATTTAATTTTGTTTAATATACCTTATTCATTAAATATAAAAATTCAAATGAATATTTATTTATTAAAATTAATTTTTATAAAAAATTTATATATATATGAAAATATATTTTGAATAAAAAAAATTAAAAACAAAATTAATAAGTTTTCTAAACCTGAAATTTTAGTAAAAAATATTTATATATCATTTAATTTTATAAATTATTAAAAAAGCGAATAGTGGGAATTGAACCCACATATTTAGCTTGGAAGGCTAACATAATAACCTTTATATTATATTCGCATAATATAAATTATTATATTATCTTTAAATAAATAATGGTGAGAGAAGGATTCGAACCTTCGAAGTCGATGACAACAGATTTACAGTCTGTCCCCTTTAACCACTCGGGAATCTCACCATTTGCCGGTTACCGGATTTGAACTGGTGACCTACTGATTACAAGTCAGTTGCTCTACCAACTGAGCTAAACCGGCTTTAATGAAAATAAATGATGGAGTTAAGCGGATTTGAACCGCTGACCTTCTGTGTGCAAAACAGATGCTCTACCAATTGAGCTATAACCCCATTTTCAAAAAAAAACTTATTTTATATATTATATAATAATATTTTTTTTTTTAAAAAATATTTATATTTTAAAATTGTTTATAAATGTAATTATTTATATATATTATTATTTTATAATTTTTAAAATTCTTTTTAATAATAAATATTATTATATTAAATATTTATTTATAATTTAATTTATATTTAAATATTTTAAAATATATTAAATACATTATTTAAATTTATTTTAATTTTTATTTTGTATTTGAATTAATTTTATTAAAGTTAAATATTTATTATATTTAAATAATTTATTATTTAATTTTAAATAATTATCAATATTTTTAATATTCATTTTATTCAATTTATATAAAATATTTTTTTTTATTTTTAAAACATTTTTTTTAGATAAAATATCTGGTTTTATTATATTTTTTATTAAAATAGTTAATTTATTAGCACTAAATTCTAATATTCCGTTAGAAATATAAAATATTTTTTTTTTTTTTCCAAAAAAAATATATAAAATAGCATACTTAATTAAAGATAATATAGGTATATGATTAGCATAAATATCTATATTAATTCCCATACTAGATATGTTAACACAATTAACTTTATTTAAAAAATATGTTTTTTTATATGAAAAAATAAATAAATTAAATTTCATTTAAGTTAATTTTTACTTTTATTAAAGATTTCTTCAATTTCACCAATCATATAAAAATTATTTTCATGATAACTATCATATTTACCTTCTATAATATCTTTAAATCCTTGAATACTTTTTTCTATAGAAACATATTTACCTTTAATATTAGTAAATATTTCACTTACAAAAAACGGTTGAGAAAGAAATTTTTGTATTTTTCTAGCTCTAGATACTAATAATTTATCATCTTCAGACAATTCATCTATACCTAAAATAGAAATAATATCTTTTAATTCTTTATATTTTTGTAAAATTTTTTTAACAGATTGAGCAACATTATAATGTTCTATTCCAACTATATCAGGATTTAACTGATCACTACTAGAAGATAATGGATCTATTGCTGGATATATACCAGTAGCAGCTATTTGTCGGTCCAAAACTATTATAGCATCTAAATGAGAAAAAGTAGTTATAGCTGAAGGATCAGTAAAATCATCAGCTGGAACATATACTGCTTGTACAGAAGTAATAGATCCATTTTTAGTTGATGATATACGTTCTTGTAACATTCCCATTTCTTCTGATAATGTAGGTTGATACCCTACCGAAGATGGAATACGACCTAAAATAGCAGAAATTTCAGTACCAGCTAATATATATCTATAAATATTATCTATAAAAAAAAGTACATCATAACCATCATCTCTAAATTTTTCAGCTACTGTTAAACCAGTTAACACAACTCTAAATCTATTTCCTGGAGTTTCATTCATTTGACCATATACTAAAGAAACTTTATTAATAACTTTTGAAGAACACATTTCACGATAAAAATCATAACCTTCTCTTATTCTTTCACCTACACCTGTAAAAACAGAATAACCAGAATGTTTAATAGCAATATTTCTAATTAATTCCATCATATTTACTGTTTTACCTACACCTGCGCCACCAAATAAACCTATTTTTCCTCCTTTTAAAAAAGGACAAATTAAATCAATAACTTTAATACCAGTTTCTAAAATTTCTTGAGATGAGGATAAATTAGTATATTTAGGTGAAGATCTATATATAGATCTATTTTCATGAGAAATGATATTTTCTTTTCCATCTAAAGGATTACCTAAAACATCAATAATTCTTCCTAAAAGTTTTTTTCCTACAGGAATAGATATAGATTTTTTTAAATCAATTACTTCCATACCTCTAGCAAGTTTACTTGTTGAATTCATTGAAATAGTACGTACTATTTCATTACCTAAATACTGTTGTACTTCTAATATAATTATTAAATTATCTTTATTTATAACACTTAAAGCACTTAATAAATTAGGAATATAATTATGATTAAATTCTACATCAATAATTGCACCTAATATACGAATAATTCTACCTTTATAATTAATATTATCCATAAAAATATAAACTTTAAAATATTTAAATATTATCTAAATTAGATGCTAATTCTATAATTTCTTTAGTAATAATAAATTGACGTAATTTGTTATATAATAAATTTAAATTTTTAAATAAATGTTCAGAATTTTGTGATGCATTTTTAGTAATTAACATCCTTAATGAATTCTCAGATACCATATTATTTAATATAGCATAAAAAATTTTAAAATTTATATACTCTATAAATAAATCATTTAATATGATAAATTTATCATTTTCATATAAATAATTAATTTTTTTATTATATAATAATTTTATAGGTAATAAACGTTCTATATTTGAATAAAATTTAATATTATTAATAAATATATTATTTGCAATATAAACTTTATCACATACCTTTTTTTTAAAAAAATTAATTATGTTATAAGTAACATTTTTATTAATATTATTAAATACTTTATTTATAGAAAACATTTTATTTAATAAATAATAATTTATACCATATTCTTTAAACTTATTTAAAATAATAAAACTTTTTTTACCTATCAAAAATAAATAAATTTTTTTATTAAAAAAATTATTTTTATTAATATGAATAAAAATTTTTTTAAATAAATTAAAATTTAAATTACCACATAAACCTTGATCACTAGAGATAATTATATACATAATATTATTTATTAAATTAAAATTAACTTTTTTTTCTAATAAAAAATGATCATAATTATTTAAAAAAATTTTTTTATTAACTAAATTTAATAAAAAATTATTATTTTTTTCTAAAAAACATAATTTATTATATAAGATTTTAAATCTAGATACAGACAACATTTCTATAGATTTTGTAATTCTATATAAATATTGAACAGTATTTTTTTTAAATTTTAAATAAATTTTATTTACCAACGTAAACTCCAATTTAAGTATAAATAATTATAAATTAATAAAAATTTTTTTTTTAAAAAAATATATAATTTTTTTTAAATTTTTAATAAGACTATTACCTGTTTGTTTTAAAGAATTTACCTTTTTTTCTAAATTAGAAAAATTTTTTGAAGCAAAAATATATAATTTTTTTTCAAAAAAAAATATTTTATCATTATCAATATCATCTAAATAATTATATTTTAAAGCACAAAATATTAAAATTTGATAGAATAATGAAAGTGGTTTATATTGTTTTTGTTTTAAAATTTCTACTATTTTTTTACCAAAATTAAGTTGTTTAATTGAATTAATATCTAATTCAGAAGAAAACTGAGAAAAATTCATTAATTCATAATATTGAGACAAAGAAGTTCTTAACGATGATGATAATATTTTCATAACTTCTGTTTGCGCAGAAGAACCAACTCTAGATACTGAAATACCTGGATTTATAGCAGGTTTAACACCAGAATTAAATAAATTAGATTCTAAAAATATTTGACCATCAGTAATAGAAATTATATTTGTAGGTATAAAAGAAGAAATATCACCTTCATAAGTTTCTACTATAGGTAAAGCTGTTAAAGACCCAGAAACACTTGTTTTTTTATATTTTTTATTATATTTACTAATAAAATTAAAATTTACATAACCTGCTCTTTCTAATAAACGAGAATGTAAATAAAAAATATCACCTGGATATGCTTCTCTTCCTGGAGGTCTACGTAATAATAAGGAAATTTGTCTATATGAAATAGCATGTTTTGATAAATCATCATATATTACTAAAGCATCTTCACCATTATTTCTATAAAATTCTGCAATTGAACAACCAGCATAAGGTGCAATATATTGTATTGCTGCATTATCTGATGCAGATGCAACAACTATTACTGTATGTTTTAAAGCATTAAAATATTCTAATTTTTTTACTATATTAAAAACATTAGATAGTTTTTGTCCTATAGATACATAAACACATTTAACATTTAAATAACATTGATTTATTATAATATCAATAACAATACTAGTTTTACCTGTCTTTCTATCTCCAATAATTAATTCTCTTTGACCTAATCCAATAGGTATCATACCATCAATAGATTTATAACCTGTATGTAAAGATCTATTAATATATCTTCTATTAATTATAGAAGGTGAATCATAATCTATAGGATAATTATTAATAGTTTGTAAATTTTGTTTACCATCTATTACTTTTCCTAAAGGATTAATAACTCTACCTAATAAATTATTACCTACAGGTACAGTTAATATTTTCCCAGTACTTTTAACTTTCATACCAACTTTTAAATTTAAAGAAGTACTTAAAGAAATAGCACTAATTATATAAATATCTAAATCAAAAATTATTGCATAACCTATATTATCAGGAAATTCAATTAATTCATTAATAGAAATATTTGATAAACCAGTAATTTTAATAACATTATCAATTATAGATATAATTGTACCTTCATAATATGTATCTAACTTTTCATTTAAATTATATATCCTATCTTTAATTAATTTACTTATTCCATCAAATTTAGATAACATAGTTTTACTCTTTATTTATATGTTTTAAATTAATAAAATTTTTAATTTTATTTAAAAGACTTTCATCTAAAACAAAATCATTTATATATATTTTAAAACCAGAAATTATTTTTTTTTCTTTTTTAAAAGAAAAAAAAATTTCTTCACAGTATCTTTTTTTTATTTTATACTTTAAATATTTTATATTCCTTTTATTTAAAATATATTTAGTTAAAATAACTACACTAATAATATTATGTTTTTTTTCATAAATTTTAACAAAAAAAAAATAAATTAAATTGAAATTTAAAAACATATTATCTTTAAATATTATTTTTATAAAATTAATCATATATTTATTTTTAATATAAATATTAAATAAATATTTAATATTTAAAAATAATTTTTTTTTGTTATAAAAATAATAATTAATTATTAACTTATCTTTAAAAATTAAAATTAATAAATCAAAAAAACCTTTTCATTCATAAAAAAGTAAATGATTTTTTATAATATGAAGATTTAAAAATTTTATTAAACCTAATGAATACGAATAAGATTTATCATTCATATAAATATTTAAAATTATTAAAGTTTATTTAACATTTTTTTTATATATTTATCATCTAAATCTTTATTAAAAAAACCACTTGTAATATTAAATAATATTTTTTCTATTAATTTAGAAATATTTTTATTAAAATTATCATACATTTTTTTTTTTTCAATTTTTATATTTAATTTAGCATCAGAAATAATTTTATTATATTCCAAATTAGCTTTTAATTTATACTGATCTATAATATATTTGCCTTTAATTTTAGCATTAAATATTATTTTATAAGATCTATCTTTATATTTTTTTATTTTAGATTCTATTAAATTATTAATTTTAATTATCTTATTTTTATTTTTTTCTAATTGTAAAAAACTTATATATATTTTTTTCTGTCTTTTTTCAATAACTTTATTTATATAAGGTCATATATACTTCATACAAAATAAAATATAAAAAATAAAAGCTATTAATTGTCCAATAAAAGTAATGTTAATTTCCATAAATATTAGTTAATTATTAAATTTAAAATTATATTATTTTGCTACAGAAAAAATAATATATAAACCTAAACCAATAATAATCATTGGAATTGCATCGATCAATCCTATAACAATAAAAAATTGATTACGTAATAAATTAGATATACTAGGTTGTCTAGAAACTCCTTCTAAAAATTTACCTCCTAATATACCTATTCCTATAGAAGCTCCTATAGCAGCTAATCCCATCATTAAAGCAGAAGAAATATATAAATAATTATTCATAATAATAAATAAACCTCGTTATTATATTAATTTTATGATATATAAATTAAAGTTAATATCATAAAAATAAAAGACTGTAAAAAAGAAACCATTATATGTAATAATGACCATGGGAAAATAATTAATCACTGTAATCACCACGGTATAATAAATGATATTAAAATAAAAATAACTTCCCCAGAATAAATATTACCAAATAATCTTAAAGATAAAGATAATATTTTAGATATTAAATTAATAAATTCTAACACTATATTAAATGGAACTAATATTTTAGAATTAAAAGGATGAAATAAAAAATTTTTAAATAATTTTAAAAAACCATATTTTTTAATTTTATATAAAAAAATCATTATCATTGTAATAAAAGATAAAGATAACGTTATATTGATATCTCCTGAAGGAATAATAAAAATATTATCTATATTAAATAAATTTTTTACTAAAATAGGAAAGAAATCTATTGGTAAAAAACTAACTATATTCATCAAAAAAATCCAAGTTAAAAGAGTAAAAGATAAAGAAAACAAAAATTTATCTTGTTTACCACAAATATCAATTATATTTTTACTAATAAAATTAACTATTAATTCAAATAATATTTGAAATTTATTTGGAATATTATAATATTTAATATTTTTAATTAATATTTTTACACATAATAAAAAAACAAAAGCTAAAAAAAAAGAAAAAAATATTGAATCTAAATTTAATGATCAAAAAGAATATTTTTTATTTAAATTATTTAATAACTTAAATTGAAAAATATTAAACTTTAAATGTTGTAAATGATGTTGTATATAATTATAAGGTACATTATAATTTAATATAATTTTTTTCATACTATTATTAATCTTTATTTTAAAAAAAATTATTAAATTAAGAATTAAAACTAATAATTTAATTATTAATTAAATAAATACTTTAATTTTCCCTGTAGGAAAATATATTAGTTAATTTTAATACTAAAAAATATTATAAAAAGTAAAAAATTGTTAAAAAAAACAAATGATAAAATACAGAAAAATACTAATTTTTACATTGATTACTATTCTAATTAGTAAATTTTCCTGATGTGCAAAAAATACAAAAAAAAATAAAAAACAAATAATAAAACCATTATATTATAAATTATATAAAAATTTAAACGTTAAAATAAATAAAAAATATGATCTTCAAAATAAAAAATTTCATAAAAACTCAATAGAAAATGATTCATTTTTATTAGAAACACCTGAATTATTAATTAATAATTCAAATAAAATTAAATCTTTAGTATTAAATGATAAAATAGGTATTATAAGTTGAAAAGATAAAACAAATGAATTTGAATATTATATTGAAAAAGTATTTGAAATATTAAATGTTGAAGAAAAAGAATATAATAATCTATTTTTAATAAAAGATAAATTTCTTTTATTAGAACAAAATTTACCTATTGAAGGTAATTTTTATTTATCTTTAATAAAAAAAAATGATAAGATTCAATCTTTGATTATTAAAATTAATTCAATAATATTGAATCATAGAATTATAAAATCTTCTAAAATTAAAGAAAAATGTTTAATATTAATAATGAATAAAATTTACATTGAATTATATAAATTAATAAACAAAAAATTTTAATAATTTAAAATTTATTTTTTAAATAAATTAATAATCTAATTATTGAACATGGTGTAATACCTGAAAAATTATTTAATTCACTTAAATAAGTAGGTTTTTCTCTATTTAAAATTTCTATTACTTCCTTTGATAAACCTGAAATTGAATTATAATTAATATATGATGGTATTTTAATATTATGAAACATTTTATTCTTTAAAACTTCAATTTCTTGTTTATTAATATAATTTTCATATTTTATTATTATTTTAGTTTCTTTAAAATATTTTAAAAAAAAATTATTTTTTCTTTCTTTAATTAAAGAGATAATATATTTATCTTTAATTTTAGAATTTAAAAATAAGTCTTTTATTTTAATTTTTTTTTTTTTAAATTTTAATAAAACATTAAAAGAAGATAAAGATACTTTATCAAAAGTAAAAGATGTATTTCTAATAAAATTTAAATTTTTTTTTATACATTTCATTTTTTTTCTAAAAAAAAATCAACGATATTTATTAATTAAACCTAAATCATAAGCTAATGGAGTTAATCGATAATCAGCATTATCTTCCCTTAAAAAAAGTCTATGTTCAGAACGTGAAGTAAATATACGATAAGGTTCATTCACTCCTTTATTACATAAATCATCTATTAACACACCTATATATGAACTTGATCTACTTAATATAAAATTATTAATTAATTTACAAGAATTAGTTTTTAAACTAGCATTAATACCAGCTATAATCCCTTGTGCTGCAGCTTCTTCATAACCAGTTGTTCCATTAATTTGACCAGCAAAATACAAATTCTTAATAAATTTACATTCCAAAGTTTTATTTAAATTTTTAGGATCAAAATATAAATATTCAACAGCATATCCTGGTTTAACAATTTTAGCATTTTCCATTCCTTTAATAGAATTTACAATTTTTTGCTGTAAATAAACAGGTAAACTTGTAGATAATCCATTAGGATATATATATTTACTACATAAACTTTCTCTTTCTAAAAATATAATATGATGATCTTTATTTAAAAAATTAACTACCTTATTTTCTATAGATGGACAATATCTAGGACCTAAACCAGTTATTAAACCATTATATAAAGGACTTTTATTTAAATTTTTCTTTATTATTTGATGAGTTAAATTATTTGTAAAAGTAATAAAACAATTTATTTTAGGTAATTTATTTTTTTTAAAAAAAGAACGAAAAAAAGAAAAATATTTCCTATGCTTTTCATTTTTTTGTTGATTTAAAACTTTAAAATTAATAGAATGAATATCTATCCTAGGAGGAGTACCAGTTTTAAAATAACCAAAATTTAAAGGTAATTTAATTAAAGAATTAGCTAATTTATTTGATGCACAATCTAATAATCTACCACCATTTGTAATAAAATCTCCTATAAATATTCTTCCATTTAAAAAAGTTCCTGTAGTTAAAATAACAGATTTAGAATAAAAAGTATATTTTTTTGTTTTAATACCTAAAATAATATTATTATCTATTAATAAATCAATTACTTCATCTTCAAAAATAGTTAAATATTTTAAAGAAAACAAAATTTTTAAAACATTTTTTTTATAAATTTTTCTATCAATTTGAAATCTAGTAGATCTAACTGCATAACCTTTACTAGAATTTAAAGTAACAGATTGAATACAGGCTGAATCAGCTAATAAACCCATTAACCCACCTAATGAATCTATTTCCTTCACTAAATGACTTTTCCCTACTCCTCCTATTGAAGGATTACAAGAAATTTCACCAATTTTATTTAATTTATGAGTAATTAAAAGAACTTTTTTCTTTAATTTATTACAAATAAAAGATGCTTCAATACCAGAATGACCTCCCCCAACTATTATTATATCAAATTTTTTATCAAAAATACTCTTCATTGTAACCCTTAACTTAAATAAGTTTAACATAAATAAAATAAAATTAAAACTAAATTATAAATTAAAAAAATAATAAATCAACTTTTTCAAAAGAAATATAAATTGATTTAAAAATATTTTAGTGTTATAATTTTTTCGAACTCTTGACTAGTTTAGTTAAAGACTAATAATAATAATATATTTTTTAAAAGATGGGGAGATGGTGTTTTTTGTTTTTAATTAAATAAAACTATATACATAAAAAATTATTTAAAATTTAAATGTAGATAAGTAATATTGATAAGTTTTAAAAAGTTTAATACTTCTCATGCTTTAACTACAATTTATATATGTAAAAATTGAATATTATTTGTACTAAAATTAAAATTTAATAATTTAATGGTAAATAATATTTTTATGTACAAAAAATTTTTGTATTTTTATAAAAATTATTTAAAGTTTAAAATTTTTTAAAATCTTAAAAAATTACCTTCTATTATTATTTAATAATGTAATTAAAATGAGTTAATTAAAATAAATTACTACACAAACTAAATAAATATAAACAATTTTTTAAAATTTAAATAAATATTTCTAGAGAAAAATAATATTTGAATACTATCTGAAAATTTTTATAGAAATTAATCATTTAACTAAAGTTAAAAGATTAAATTTAATAAATTT
>CP144854.1:0-6404 GCA_036689545.1 Candidatus Stammera capleta
AAATAAATAACAATTATAAAAATTTAATTTTAATTAATCTAAAAATTAAATTTTTATTAAATATAAATTTAAACTACCTACTTACTAATTTTTATAATAAATAAAACTTATTGATTTAAACTTACTGAAAACATTCTTATTATATCATAAAAAAAAAAAAAAAAAAAAAAAAAATGTAAAAAAATATATTATTGTATTTCTATTACACATTTTTTATCTATTTTTATTTTCAAAAAAAATATATATATGTTCTTAAAAACTGTTTAAAAACTAGTAGTAAAGCTGTTGATAACTTGTTTAAAAACGACTTTAAAAACACACTAAAATACAATATTTTTTTGAACTAAAAAAGCTTTTAAAACAATAAGAACAATAACCAAATTTAATATAAAAAATGTAATTTTAATAATATATATATTTAAAAAAAAAATAAATAAATTAATCAATTTTTTAGTAAATTTATAACTTAATATTATCTATTACAACAAATTTCTTTATTACCTGCACCTATTTTTATAAATTATCTTTACAACAATATCATTAATTAATAAATTTAAAGCTAAAACTTAATTAAACATTAAATAAAACTAATAAAAAAAACAAATAATACTTAAAAATATTCCATTTTTTAAAAAAAAATTTTAATAAATTAAATTTTTTAAAAATAATTTAATTTTTAATATTTTTCTTTTTTATAAAGTTAAATATTTTCTACTTTTTTTTTAAAAAAAGTTCTCTTTTATTATTATTATTTATTTAAAAGACTTAAATAATAAAAACAATTTAATAGTTTAACTAGCGATTTAAATAAATTTAACTTGCATTTATTTTTAAAATAGTTTACTATTTGACAAAATTATTATTCATTAGGTGAAATGAGTAAACGAATTATAGTTTTTAATAATAGTTTTTTTTTTAGATTTTTATAAATTTTAAATAGGTTTAAAAATTTACTTAAACTAGATTTGCGGGTTTTTATGAAAATAATTGCTTATGTTATTAGTTTTATATTTTTTTTATTTAATGGTGTTTTAAGTAATTTAGCTTATTCTGGTGATACACGTCATGTTACTGAACCGGTAATTCCTGAGAGTTGTACGGTTTTGAAAGCTACTGATAGTGTAAGTACTAATTTAATACAAAATGAGATTAATCGTTGTTCTAAGTTAAAAAAAGTAGTTAAACTTCAATCTAATGGTAAAAATTTTCATTTTTACTCAGGACCTTTAACTATTCCTAGTAATGGTGGTATTTTAATAGACAAAGGAGTTATATTATCTGCTATATCTGATCCAAGTTTATATGATAATGGTAACCATACTTGTGGAAAATTAGATAACTCTGGTAGAGGATGTAAACCATTTATATCTGTAAATAATACAGTCAATAGTGGTATATATGGTGAAGGTGTAATTGATGGTCAAGGTAATTCTATTATGAAAGGTACTAATCAAACTTGGTGGAATTTAGCAAGTGAAGCACAAAAGCAAAATAAATCACAGAATGTACCAAGATTAATAGAAATTAAAAACTCAAATAATTTTATTATATATAAGATTACTTTAAAAAATTCTCCAAATTTTCATGTAATAACAAATAAAGTTGATGGTTTTACAGCTTGGGGAGTAACAATAGATACACCTGCTAATGCTCGTAATACAGATGGCATAGATCCGGGCTCTTCTACTAATGTAACTATAACACATTCATATATTAGTACAGGAGATGATAATATTGCTATTAAGGCGGGTAACGGTTCTTCAAGTCATATATCTATTGTTGATAATGTTTTTGGTAAAGGACATGGTATGTCTATTGGTAGTGAAACATTTGGTGGTGTAAGTGATATATTAGTAAGTAAATTATCTATGATAGGTACAACAAACGGTTTACGTATTAAAAGTGATCGTTCAAATGGTGGTTTAGTAAATCAAATTACATACAAAAATATTTGTATAAAAGATGTACAGTATCCTATTTATTTAGATATGCATTATAATAAAAATGCTGTAGGTAATAAAATTCCTAAATTTAAGAATATTATTTTTGATGGTATAAAAGTTTTAACTCCAGGAAAATTTGTGTTAAATGGAATTAAAGATAATAATATTGAAGTAACATTTAATGGATTTAGTATTAAAAAAGGTTCTACTTGGATTATAGAAAATACTAATAAGAAAGGTTCTGTTACAGAAGATGCAACAGGTGAAAATTGTCCTAAATATAATATTATTAAATAATGTTTTCTTAGAAAGATAATTATTGATAAAAATTAAAATTTAATATTTGTTTATTAATTTTTATAAAATCCCAGATTTTTTTATTATCTGGGAAAATAATTTTTAGGATCTTTAAAAAGATTTATTTAAAAGGTTAAAATGATAAGTTTTACTATGAATAGTTATAATTCAGTATTTACTGATGTTAAATTAGATATTAGTGGTCTTTTAGTGAAAATTTCGAATGGATTTTTATCTTTAAGTTTTAATAAAGAAGCTTCTTTATCAAGTTTAAAAATTTATGGTAAAAGTATTATTGAAAATTTATATGGTAAGAAAACTTTTTATTTAGATTGAAATGGTGGTAAATTTATTTTTATTCCTGAGGGGGTTTCTTTAGTTAATTATTCTCATGATTATGTTCATATATTTTATTATCAATATATTTTTAAAAAATTTAAGATAGAACTTCATTATATAGTTCGTAAGTTTACATCTGGATTATATAGTTATGTGAATATTATTAATAATGGTTCTGAATCTTATAAATTTTCTGAACTTAGATTAGTTTATAGGTTTGATCCTAAATTAATGAATAGATTAAATAACCAATTAATTGATATGAAATCTTATTCATATGTTTTTCTTAAAAATAGTTCATTAATTCAGGATGAAACTTGACAATTAAATGATGGATCATATTATTCAAAATATGATTTAGCTGGTTTTGTAAGAGATATTGAATATTATGGTGTATATGGTAATGGTTATGGAGCTTGATTAATTAATTCTACTTGTGAATATTATTCTGGAGGACCATTAAAGCAAGATCTTTTAGTACATCAAGATTCATTAATGTTAAATTATTTGACTAGTACTCATTTTGGAACTCCTGAATTAGTAATTCCTCCTTTTTTTGGAAGTAAAATGTATGGTCCTTGATTAATTTATTTTAATTTAGGTAAAAATTGTGATATTTTATCTAATGTAAATAGTTTTATTCAAAATGAAAAGTTAAATTTTCCTTATACATGATTGAAAGATACGAATTTTCCTATTAAAAGAAGTTATTTAAAAGGTAAAATTAATTCGTTTAATAGATATAAAATAGTTATATTTTCTTCTATACAAGAAAAGTTTGATACACAAACTTTAGGATATTTATATTATACTGATACGGTATATGATGGTTCATTTAGTATTAAGAATATTCGTCCTAATATTTATATGATGAATATATATCCAATATCTGGTTATGATTGTAATTTTAAATGAGAAAAAATTATTGATTTAAATAATAATTATGATATTGGTAATATTGATATAAAAGATTCAATAAAAGATACTATATGATCTATAGGTGAAACTAATCGTAAATCTATTAATTCGAGATTTAATTTAGAAAATAGAAATTATGTTTGACATACTTTAGTGCCTAAAAATTTAGATTTTTATATTGGTAAAAGTAATTTACTTGAAAATTGGTTTTATTCTCAATCTAAAAAGGGTACTTGAAGAATACATTTTTTTGATATATTTGATAATGTAGATAGAATATTAAATATAGGTGTATCAGGGGCTAGTAGTAATATTATAGATCATACTTCTAAAATTTATTTAGAGATTTATTTAAATGATTTTTTATTAAAAAAATGTTTTTACGATAATGATAAATCTATATATAGAGGAGCATTAGATAGTGGTAATTATCATTCTGAAAAAATATTGATACCTTATGATAATGTATTAACTGGTTTAAATATTTTGTCTTTAAATTTAATTAACGGTTCACTTATATATGATTGTATTAATTTATGTTATCAAAATATTATTGTTTAATTTTTTTTTCAAAAAATGGAGAGTATTAAATTATGGTTAATGAAAATTATTCAAGATGTTGGTTACCTGATATTACAAGTGATAAATGATTAAAAAATACTTTAGTAAAAAAAATATTTGATAAAATATATTTACCAAGTATTGATTATTTTAAAATTAGTGTTATTAGACGTGAAATTATTTTTTTTATAAGAAATGTAAATATATTATTTGTAGAAGATAAAAATATAGCTACTTTAATATTTAGTTATGATTATTCTTTTTCGGAGGAAGAATATTCTATTAGTTATTTAAATAATAGAATCTTTATATTTTCAAATAGTATATCAGGTTTTTTATATGCTTTTTTTAATTTGATAAAATTAATACAATTAAATTCTTTTAACATAAATAATAATAAAAAATTTATGATTAAAGAAAAACCTCAAGTTAAAATTAGAATGATAAATCATTGAGATAATATAGATGGAAGTATAGAAAGAGGTTATTCAGGTAATTCAATATTTTTTTTAAATAATAAAGTACATTATAATTTAAATAGAATAAAAGATTATTCTAGATTATTATGTAGTATAAATATTAATTATATATGTATTAATAATGTTAATGTTAATTTAAGTTCTTCTTATTTAATTACTAAAGATTGGTTAATACAATTATATGAAATATATGAAATATTATATGAATATAATATTAAAATGTTTATTTCTATTAATTATTCTAGTCCTGTTATAATAGGAGGACTATCTACTTGTGATCCTTTAGATAAAAATGTTCAAGTATGGTGAATTAAAAAAGTAGAAGAAATATATGAATATATGCCTTATTTTGGAGGTTTTGTTATTAAAGCTAATTCAGAAGGTACTTCTGGTCCTTTAAATTATGGTAGAAATCACGCTCAAGGTGCTAAACCTATTGCTGATGCTTTAAAAATATTTAATGGTTTATTATTTTGACGTTGTTTTGTTTATGATAGTAAACAAAATTGAAGAAATAGAAATATAGATAGAGCTTGTGCATCTTATGATCATTTTAATCATTTAGATGGATTATTTGCGGATAATGTAATTTTACAAATTAAAAATGGTCCTATGGATTTTCAAGTTAGGGAACCAGTTTCTCCTTTATTAGGATCTATGAGTAAAACATCTCAAGTTATTGAATTTCAAATTACACAAGAATATACTGGTCAACAAATAGATTTATGTTGATTATTACCTCAATGAAAATATGTTTTAAATTTTGATACTTATGCTTTAGGTAAAGAATCGACAATTAATAAATTAGTTTCAGGAAATTTATATAACTTAAAGTATTATGGGATAACTGCTGTTTCAAATATAGGTGATAATAATAATTGAACTGGTCATTCTTTAGCTCAATGTAATTTATATTCTTATGGAAAATTACTTTGGAATTTAAATATTAATGAAGAAAATATATTATCTGAATGAATTAATTTATCTTTAAATGAAAATATATTAGTATTAAATTCTGTAAAAGAAATTATGTTGAATAGTTGAAAAACATATGAAAATTATACATCTCCGTTAGGCATAGGATGAATGGTAAATCCAAACTATCATTATGGTCCTAATATTGATGGTTACGAATATTCTAATTGAGGTACTTACCATTATTCTGATAGAAATGGATTAGGTGTTAATAGAACTACTAACGGTAGTAATTACGTTAGTCAATATTTTAAACATAATAAAGATATTTTTAATAATCCTGAATCTTGTCCAACAGAAGTATTATTATTTTTTCATAATTTACCGTACAGTTATATAATAAAAAATTTAAATAAAACTATTATACAATATATATATGATACTCATTTTATAGGAGTTAAAGAAGTATACAATTGAATAATATTATGAGATAAATTAGAAAAATATATTCCTTTAAATATATTTGTTAATGTTAAAAATAAATTTAAAAAACAATATTTAAATGCATGTGAATGAAGAGATCAAATTAATACTTATTTTTACAGAAAATCTGGAATAAAAGATAAACTTAATAGAAAAATTTTTCCATAGAATCTATGTTTATAGATACAAATTTTTTTGTAATAGTAAATTTTTAATATTTTTTCCCATATCATACTGCTATCTTTTTTTTAAAAATAACTTAGCATTAAATTTACAAACATAAAACTTAAATTAATGCTAAGTAATCAATTACTACTCATTTTAAAAGTATTAGGTGAATTTACTTTTAAAATATTTTCAAAACATATTTTTTAGAATTTTTCTTTAAAAAAATATTCTTTTTAAAATATTTAAATTAACTTTAAATTAAATTAATAATTTATCTTAATATTTAATAAAAAAAAATATT
>CP144855.1:0-8748 GCA_036689545.1 Candidatus Stammera capleta
TTGCAAAATATAAAAAATATAATTAAAAAATTTAAACAAAATAAATTACGTGATTTACCAGAGAGAAAAAATAATCTTAATAGAAAAAAAATACATAGAAGATATACACCTCAATTATCTTGTCGTATTCCTCGAGGTATAGCTTCTAAATTTATTTCTAGAATTAATAATCATAATTGACATAATAATTTTGATTTAATTAATTTAAGACGTAATAATGGTATGAGAATACATGCTAGATCAGAATTATGTGAAACATTAACTGTATTGTCAGCTGTTTTGATTATTTATTGTAATTATAGTTTATATAATGAATATCCTTTTGAAATATCAGCTCCTTTTGAGATTATTGCTTCTTCTATGAGTATGTTACATATTTATAGTAACGGTCGTAAATCTTACGATCCACCTTTACATGCTTTACGTATTTTAGAAAAATTAAAATATTTAATTATTTTTAGAGGAATGAATCCTGATACTGGTCATTATAAACCGTTAAGAATTTGATTAACTAAAAAATTTTTTACTTCTAGAGGAATAACTCTTCAAGAATTAAGACTAAGTTTAATTAGATTTGAAAAATGGGTAATACGTCATAAATTAACTTCAGATTTATTACGTAATAGCAAAAAACATCTTATAAAAATGAGATCCATAGGTATTGATCTCATAAAATATCCTTCCTTAAGAAAATTATTACTAAAAGCTAGAAGAAATATTTTAGGATCACAATTAATAAATCAAGCTAATAATAGTGTTAAATATAATAAACTTACGGAAGTTTTCGAAGCAAAAAAAAAAAAAAAACTAATTTTACTTCTAATAAGTCTTCTTTTGTTTCATCTCAATCTTGATATAATAAATTTATTAACTGAAGTATGACTAAAATGCCATATCAAGTTTTTTTATTAGAAAAAAAATTACGTGAAGAAGAACCACAATTAATGCAAAAAAATCCAGAAAAATATTACAAACTCTTAGTTAAAAGAGGAAAAAATATTTAGTTTTATATTTTTTTTTTTCAAAAAATATTTTAATTTTGTGTAAAAAAAATTTAAATATTTTTTTTTTTCTTTTTAATTTTTAGGATAAAATATATTTTAAAAAATATTTTTATCCTAAAAAAAACTACATTTTTAATTAAAAAAAACTACAATTTTTTCTTTATTTTTAAATTTTTTTTTGTGAAAAAAAATTTAAATTCGAATCTTATTTCTGAACTAAAGTAATTATTAAAATAATTAATTATAATAATAAATAATAATAATAATAATAATATAATAAATAAATTATATGATATATTAAAAATACAACTGATGGAAAAAGATAAACATAAAATAAAGAATATTTATCTAATAAAATAGCGGATACAAAGGAGAAAAAAATTTTGCCAAAACTTAATACAGAATTACGTACAATAGTAAATTTTCCTAAATTCAAATAATTCGAAGATTGGTTTGTTTTAATTTGCATAAGTATAATATGGCTCGACAATACTGCAAAACATAAGGCATTTAAAAATAAAATAATAAAAAAATTACTACTAAAACTTAATAAAAGAAATAAAAAGGAACAAATTATAAATGTATTTTTTTGTATAAATTGTTTAGATAAGATATTTTTAAATAGTAAAATTCCCGATAAAGAAGAAGAACAAGTACAAAGAAAACTAAGTAAAAAATAACTAAAATTGGCTTTACGTATATTCATTAGTAAAGCTAAAAAAGGAATTGTAGTAGTTAAATATTGATATACTCCACTTGAAGGAATTGAAAAAAATACTATAGAGAACAGTTTTTTATCTTGAAATACATATTTGAACCATAATAAATCTTGTTTAATTCTTACTAAAGTATTTTCTTTATTATCTATTTTAGGATTATTTGGTTCTTCATAAATTTTATTTTCTTTTTTTAGTAATATTTTAGTAAGAATTAAATTAAATAAATATACTAAACTAATAAACAAAAATCCATATGAACCTATTTCTCTTAAGATAAATAAATTACCAATAAAGTTTCCAATTGATTGAAATATTTGTGTTGCTGAAAATGATAATTGTATTGTTTTTTCTCTTTCATTTTTATGAAAGAGCATTTTTATAATTTTATTGGAAATAATTCTATTTAATGATTTTACACAAGAAAAAACTGTTTGAAGAATAAAAATTAATAAAAAATATTTTGTTGTTTTTAATTTTAATAATGATATTATAAATATAATAGAAGAACTTATAAATAAAACTATATTATTAATCAAAAATTGGTAGAGAGGATGAAGTGAATCAGCTATAAAAATAAATGTAAAAGCTGTAAGAAATATTGGAAAGTAGTTAACAAAAGTTATTAAAGTTATTGCTAATGAATTACGAGTATATTTATATACTAATCATGTTACTATAACGTTTTGTATACTTTCTGCGAAAGATAATAATATTACCATAAACTGGTATTTAATTCTTGTTGTAATTAGAGATAGAGAAAACATATATATTTTTTGTTATGAATATTGATAATTTAAATTTTATTAATACTTATATCTTTTATGAGAAATAGTTCACTAATAAAATTTATTTTTATTTTGTTATTTTTTAAGTGATTATTGATTAATTCTTTAACTTTTTTTTTAAATAAATTTTTATTGATATTGATTGTATTTTGAACTTGAGTAGAAGAACTACTCATTCCTATAAATTCTTCTTCAGTAAATAATTGTTCTCATAAAGTATATATATACATATATATATATTTTTTTTCGTAAAAAACTGATTTTAATTCATATTCATAGTTAAAATTTCTGTATTTTCTAGAGTAATGAGGATTAATTGTTTCTAGAATATCTTCATATTCGTTTAGAAAAATATTTTTTTTATAGTTTCTATTATTTTGCATAATACAAATTATTCCATTATGATTGATTTTTTGTTTTATTAGTTTTAATAATTTAATTCTTTTCATTCATTGAAAAGATTGAGCAAAAGTTATTATATCCATTTTAGGTAAAATATGGATTTTGTTTTCTGCTGTTCCTTTAATTCAAGAAACGAAAGGAAATTTTTTTTTTCCTATATTAATCATATCTTTTGATATATCTATAGCAAAATATTTTTTTTGGTTTCCTAATTTAGTAATTAAACCTTCTAAAGCAATACCAGTACCTGAACCTATATCTAAAATATTTTGAGGATATATATTTAGATTTATTTTATTTCAATGGTTTATTTCATTAAAAAAAATTTTAGGATATCTAGGACGAAATAAATCATAATTTAAAGCAAGTCCATCAAATGGAATTTTTTTATGAAACATATTTTTTTCCTAAAATATAATTAATAATACCTCCAGATTTAACAATATTTATCATATAAGGTGATGGAGGAGTAAAATGATAAATTTTTTTATTATTGATTTTTAAATATCCTAATTTGATATATAAATCAAGAATATCATTATCTTTAATTTTTTTTATTATACATTGTAATGCTATTAAACCTAAGTTTCATGCATTTCTAAAAAATATTCTACCAAAATTTTTCGATATTATTACTTTTATTCCTTTGGTTAATAAAGCTTGTACTGCTTGTTCTCTAGAACTACCTATTCCAAAAGTTCCATTACAAATAATAGCTTGATATTGTCCTAATTCTTTATTTAACAAAGGATATTTATTTTTAAATAAAAATTTAGATAATTTTTCACTATTTACGAACATATGTTTATATTTTGCTGGTAAAATATCATCAGTAGATATTGAAGAACTGTTGATAAATTTTATGCATAAATTAATATTGTTATTCATATACTAACTCTTGTAAAGATGGTATTTGTCCTAAACAGGCTGTATGAATAGCAACTAAAGGAGAAGATAAATAAATTTTAGCATTAGGATTACCCATTCTACCTTTAAAGTTTCTATTCATAGTAGTCATTATTTTATCTTTATTAGCTGGTATTGATCCTTGAGTACCTACACAAGGTCCACATCCTGGTGGAGTAATTATTGCTCCTGCTTTTATCATAGTTAATATATAACCTTTTTTTAGAGCTTTTAAATAAATTTTTTTAGATCCAGGAGTTATAATACAATGAATATTTTTATTTATTTTATTTTTTTTTAAAATTTTAGCAATTTCTTTCATATCTTCTAATCTGCTATTAGCACAACTTCCTATAAAAACATAATTTATTTTTTGTCCTGTTATTTTAGTTAAATCTACTATATTATTTGGATAATGAGGTTGAGCAATTTGAGGAATTAAATTATTTATAGAAATTTTTATTTTTTTATTATTATTATGAGTAATATTTGTCATTCCTAAAGGTCTTCCTTTACCATCAGGTAAAAAAATACATTTTGCTCCTAATTCAACTGCCATATTTGCTATAGTACAAGCTGAATCTATTGATAAATTTTTAATTCATTTACCTGATATTTCTATAGATTTATATAAAAATATTTCTTGAGGATATTTTTTTAAAATATATAAAATAACATCTTTACTTCTTACTGAAGGATGAGGAATACCATAAATTTTAATGTTTATTGTTTTTGGTACTTTTAATCAAATTTTGCCGGTTATCATAGCTGATAATATATCAGATGCTCCCATACCTAACGATAAGCATTGAAATACTCCTCCAGTACAGGTATGTGAGTCTGCACCTAGAACAATCTTTTGAGGTTTAAAAATGTTCTTTTCTAATGCTACAAGATGACTTATTCCTTGTCCTCGTGTAAAAATATTAGCTTTAATTTTTTGGGCAAATATTAAAGCTTCTTTAATTTTAGTAGATATTTTTTCATCAACAGATAATACAGAATGATCGAAAAAAAAACTGATTTTTTTAGGATTAAATACTTTTTGTAATTGATATTTATTAAATAAATTAGCTATTGTAGGAGAATTTCCATCTTGGATATAAATATGATCTACATTTACTGTTACTAGATCTCCCGTTTTTACGGAAGATTTATTATGTAAATTTAATATTTTATTTATTAATGGTAGATTATTCATAATTATTTTTTTTTGTTGAGCTATTTTTAAGAAAAAAATATAAATCGCATAATTCTTTTTCAGTTAATGATCTACATTTTTCTTCTGCTTTTTGACGAACTAATTTTAAACATTCTACTAATATATTGTTGTCTATATTTAAATGATTTTTTTCTAAAAAATATTTAATTGTATTTCGTCCTGAATGTTTTCCTATAATTAATTCTCTTTTTTTACCTAATAATTCAGGAGGAAAAGGTTCAAAAGTACTACTTTTTTTTAATATCCCTTTAGTATGAATACCTGATTCATGTTTAAAAATATTGTTTCCTGTAATAGGTTGTCATGGAGAAATAGGTTGTTTAGTAAACGAAGATATTTTTTCTGCTAAAGGAATCAGTTTATTAATTTTTATATTTAAAGGAATTTTATATAAATATTGTAATATCATAACCATTTGAGCTAAATCAGGCATTCCTGCTCTTTCTCCTATACCATTAATACAAACATGGAAATATTTTGCTCCAGCTTTTAATCCAGCTAGAGTATTAGCAGTAGCTAATCCAAAATCATTATGACAATGACATTGTAAATCAATATTAGATATGGATTTTATTTGTTTAACTTTATTACCATATTCTTCGTAATCTAATATTCCAATTGTATCTGATAAACGTAATCTATCGGCTCCTGCTTGTTCTACAGCTAGAGCATATTCTTTTAACAAATTTATATCAGTTCTTCCTATATCTTCTGCACTAATAGAAACAAATATATCTTTATCTTTACAAAATTTGATTAAATCTATAGCTGTTTTTATTAATCAATTTTCATTTTTATTAACACTATATTTTAAATGTATTTTTGAAGTAGGTAAACCTATATGAATATATTTAAATCCTAAAGAAATACTATATTTGATATCTTCTAATATTCCTCTGTTTCATGCAAAAATATTAACTTCATTTTTTCTCTCTAAAATTTCTTTAAGAATTTTTACTTCTTCACCTTTCATAGCAGGAATACCTGCTTCTATTCATTTTATTCCTAAATCAACTAATAAATTAAAAATTTTAATTTTATTTATTTTATTAAATACTAATCCTGGAGATTGTTCTCCATCTCTTAATGTTGTATCTTCTATAATAATATTTGAATTTATATTAGACATATATTTATTTGTAAATTTTATAAGATATTTTTATTTGGAGGTTTTGGTATACTTAATTTTTCTCTTAATGTTCCTTGTTTATATTTTTTTTTATATATTCCTAATTTTTGTAATCTAGGAATAATGTGAGTAATAAATTTTTCTAGTGATTCAGGAAGAGTTGGTGGCATAATATTAAATCCATCACAAGCTCCAGAACAAAATCATTCTTTAATTATATTAGTTACTTGATCATAAGATCCAATTAAGTTTAAATGACCTCGAGAAACTATAATTTTTTTATATAATTCTTTTATTGAAAGATTATTTTCTAAAGCAATATTTTCTATAATTTTTTTTCTACTTTGATTAGAATTAGAGGTAGGTATTTTAGGTAATGGTTTATCAATATCATATTCGTTTAAATTAACTTCTCCTCCTAAAAGATTTTCTAACATATTTATACCTAATGTAGGTGGAACTTTATTTTGTAAATCATAAAATTTTGCTCAAGCTTTTTTTTCTGATTTATCTATATAAAAACTTAATCCAGGTAATATCAAAATATCTTTAAAATAACGATGGTATTTATTAATTTTTTGTTTTAATTTTTTATAAAAAATTTTAGCTAAATTAATATTTGGTTGAGCTGTAAAAACTATCTCTGCAGCTTTTGCTGCTAATGTAATTCCTAGTTCAGATGAACCAGCTTGTACTATTATAGGATAACCTTGAGGAGGTCGTGCTATATTTAATATAGCGTTAGATACTTGAATATATTTGCCAGAAAAATTAATTGGATGACATTTTTTAGGAAGATAAAAAATACCTTTAGTGTAATCTTTAATAAAAGCATGATCTTCTCAACTATCTCATAATCTTGTCACTATTTCTCAACATTCTTCAGCTTTAATATATCTCTTCTTATGTTCAAGATGAGTATTAATTCCAAAATTACCTGCTGCATTATTTTTGGAAGAAGTTACTAAATTTCATCCTGCTCTTCCTTTACTTATATGATCTAAAGAAGCATATTCTCTAGCTATATTAAAAGGATATTGATAAGTCGTCGAGGAGGTTCCTATAAGGCCTATATTAGTAGTTATACTAGCTAAGGAAGATAATAGAGTAAGGGGTTCAAATAATGTTACTCTACTGCTATATCCCATGCCTTTATCATCAGGAAAAATAGAAGGAGTATCAGCTAAAAATATAAAATCTATTAATCCTAATTCAGATAATTTAGATAAATAATAATATTTATTGATATCTTGAATTTTATTGGATTTAATATATCTCCAAGAAGCAGGATGGTGTCCTGAAGAATATGAAATATATGCTCCTATTATTAATTGACGTTTTTTATTCATTATTATTTAAAGAATTTTTAGTTAAATTTAATATTTTATCAATACTAATACATTCTTTTTCTATTTCTAAAGTTCTTTTATTTTTTAATATTAAATTAGATATATATTCCATAATTTTATAAGATGATCTAATCATATGATTAGCATAAATTATAATTTTAATTCCTATATTACTAAGTTCTGTATGTTTAACTGATGAATAAGTAGTTGGAATGCATATTAAAGGTATATTAGGATATTTTTTTTTATATATTGTAGTAAAATCTATAACTTGTTGTGGTGTCTTAGAAATACTATGAATTAAAATTCCATCAGCTCCTGCTGCTGTAGCTTTAAAAGCTCTATCTATAGTTTCTTGAATAGATTTACCAGCTATTAATCCTTCCATTCTAGCTATTATTAAAAAATCTTTATTATAGACTTTTTTTTTACCTAGAAAAATTTTTTTACAAAAAACCTCTATGTCTTCTAAATCTTGTTTAACTTTTAAACCTAAAAGAGAATTTTTTTTAATTCCTTTTTTATCTTCTATTACAACAGCATTAATACCTACTTGTTGCATTATTTTAATATAATAACAAAAATGTTCTATATTTCCTCCAGAATCAGCATCCATAATAATTGGTAAAGAAGTTACTGATCTTATATTAAAAATATTTTTTATTCTTGTTTTTAAATCCAGTGTTTCATTATCTTCCATTCCTTGACAGACTGAATCTGCTAATGAACTAGATCATATTCCGTCAAATTTATATTCTTTATTTGTTTTAATATCTTTATAAAATGCTTTTTCAATTATTAAACTAGATAAAGGAGAATGTGATTCTATAAAAATTAATTTTTTTTTTTTTTGGATTAATTTTTTTATCATATTTAATTTTAAATTTAAATTATCAAAAATATTGTAAACATATTTAATTTAAAAATATTGTAATTTAACTTTTAAAGTTATTTAAGTTTTAAATTGTATTTTAAATTAACATCTTTTTTCATAATATTTTGAAAAATATTATTGTTATAAAAAAATACTTTTGTTATACTTTATATGTTTAAATAAGAAAATTGTTCTGTTTATTTTTTATTTATATATTTAAAATTTTTTAAAAAGTTTATTTTTCTTCTAAATTAAATAAAAAAATTATATAAATAAATTTATAAAGAAAATTTTTACAATCTTAAAGATATAGTTAATAAAAATAAAAATTCTTAATTTACTATAAATATATAAAAAA